>JBLNDI010000100.1:0-7223 GCA_050261495.1 Bacillota bacterium | reverse complement strand
GGGGGAGATGATAAAAGTTGTCTAATTAATGCAACCCGATTTTAAGCATTGTATTTAATATTTCAAATATATAAAAGTAAGGGTGACCTGGAATTGAAGTTAAAGAAATTTATAAAAAAGCATAATGTTGAATTTTCGGTATTTTCTTTTATGGTTGCATTGCTGCTTATCTTTATACTGGTAAGACCACAAGTATTTCTTAATCCAAGCACATTCCAGGCAATCTTTACGGTATACCCGATTCTTCTGATTCTTGCGTGTTCTCTTGTATTCGTTATTGCCAGCGGTGACAGCGACTTGTCTTTTCCTGGCAGTATGGGTGTTTCCCTTTGGATATTTGCCTGGATTTATACCTCGACCGGAATACCGGTTCTTGGCTTGATATGTGCACTTTCAGCCGGTCTTGCGATCGGGCTGATAAACGGTCTGCTGATTACTAAATTAAAACTCAGCTCTTTGGTTGTTACTTTAGGAATGAACTTTCTGTTGCGGGGACTTATTATGATTGGAACCGATGGTATGGGAATACAACTGGTTGCACTGAAAGGTACCCTATTCCACAATATATTTGTAGGCAGGCTGTTTGGCTGGCCTGTACAATTGTTTTGGGGTCTAGGCATTATGATTATTTGTCATCTGCTTTTTAAACGGCATCAGTTCGGGGCACATGTCTGCTATTCCGGGGACAACAGAATCAGTGCACGGGAAACCGGCGTAAAAGTTGACCGAGTGAAAATCGGCGCTTACATGCTGATGGGATGCGCGGCGGCAATGGCAGGAGTATTTTCAGGGCTTATCAATAACACCTTCTGGCCTACTACAGGCGACGGTTACTTGCTCACCACAATGGCTGCAACATACCTGGGAGGAACTCCTACCTGGGGCGGTGTTGGAACAATTATAGGAGCAGCCATGGGCGCATTCATTCTTAGTTTTATGGAGACAGGCATTATTGCTTCCGGTCTCACCGGCTTTTATACCCAATTCTTCTTTGGGTTTATACTAGTTCTTGCATTAATAAGCCATAAATTCTCCGGCATGAAGCGAAAGGGGGGAGACTAAGATGTCTGAAAACATCCCATTGGTCAGTATGCAGGGAATTACCAAAAGTTTTGGTACCATTGAAGCGTTGAAAGGCGTTGATTTGGATATCGGGTCCAACGAGATCATTGGCTTGCTTGGCGATAATGGCGCCGGTAAATCAACTCTTATCAAGATTCTAACCGGTGTTTACCCTCCTACAAAAGGCGTAATTTATTGGAAAGGCAAGAAGCTGGAAAACTACGACGTGAGCAAAGCTCGTGACCTTGGTATCGAAACGGTATTTCAGGACCGCGCATTATGCGAGCAGCACAGCATCTGGCGCAACATTTTCATGGGCAGAGAGCTTGTCAATAAATTTGGAATGCTAAAGATCAAGAAAATGAAGGAACTGACAACTCAGCTTATGATAAACACAATGGGCTTTACCTCCAGTGCAGTTGAACCGGATAATATCGTCGGCATGATGTCGGGTGGTGAGCGACAGGGAGTCGCAATTTCCCGGGCGCTTTATTTTAACTCAAATTTGATCATCCTGGACGAACCAACCACAGGGCTTTCATTGGCAGAAACCCAGAAAGTGCTTGGTTTCATTAAAAAGATCAAGAGCGAAGGAAAATCGGCGATTTTCATAAGCCATAATATCTATCATGTCTATCCGGTAGTCGACAGGATTGTTCTGGTCGACCGTGGAAAGATAGTATACAACTACAGAAAAGACGAATTATCATTGCAGGATTTGATCAGGAACATGTATGAAGTCGCAGGCCATGAACTGCCTGAGGACGATAACGCGGGAGCAGGAGGATAATCTATGACATCCAAAGAACGATTGCTTGCAATCTTGCGCGGTAAACCGGCAGATCGCGGCGCATGGGCTCCGTTCTTGACCTACTGGTGGGATAATAATCTGATCGATGACGCAGTAAAGCTAGGTGAGGTCGGTTTCAAGCGGGCTGTGGGCGCGGATCTACTTATACGCGGACATCGTGACCGTCCGTCAAACCTAATTTACAAAAACCTCAATATGTTTAAGGTAAGCTATGGTAAAACCAAGTTTGCCGAGGTAATTCAAGACAATAGGAAATATGAGATTTATGAAACTCCGATAGGTTCTTTGCAAGCATCGTATACTTATTCGCAAAAAGGTAACACTTGGTTTTTACAGGAACATCCGGTCAAGGCTGCCGCTGATTTTAAAATTCTTGCCTACATTGCCGCCGATACCAATTTAACTCCGGATTATAGTGATTACGAAGAGGAGTGCTTGAAGAACCCCGACGCTTTGTACCTGCCTTTGATTACGCCATACAAAAAAAGCGCTTTCCAGTCATTGCTTGAGTATTGGGTTGGTGCGGAAGAGTTATACTATTTTTTGGCAGATGAGCCTGATGCAGTGGATGAAGCAATAGCAGCAATGCAACGCACCTCTATGGAAGCAGCGCATATTTCAGCAAACTCCCCCGCGGAGGCATTTTTAAGCTGGGAAGATACTTCAACCACCATTATTTCGCCAGCTTGGTACGAACATTATATTCTGCCTGAGATTAACGGATGGTGCGATATTGTTCATAGTACCGGTAAACTCTATGTTCAGCATGCCTGCGGACATTTACGCGGCCTTGTACCGCTGTTCGCTTCATCAAAAATCGATGCGATTGAATCAGTGTCCGACCCACCCACCAGCGACATCCCATTTTGTGAGTTTTTTGACCTCATGCCGGAGAGAATTGCTGTTATTGGCGGCATCGAGCCCACTTTCTTCTTGCTTTCCAACAATGAGGAGTTGGAGGAACGGGTCTGTTACCTATGTGAGCGTTTCAAGGGAAAACGTTTTATATTGGCCAACGCGGACTCTTGCCCGCCTGGTGTAGATATAGATAAATTTGGATTAATTAGCCGCTGCCTGCACAGATATTATGGCATGGAACCGCCTGCGATAGCGTCGTTCAACAAGAATAAACGTATAGAACCGCATGGAATAGCTGTCCACCACGGGTCTATAATCAACCAATAAACTTAATCTCTTGCAAACGATCATGGTAAGGAGGAAAAAGTATATGTATTGCCAATCACACCATATTTTGAGCGACCGTGTTGAGCTTTTGACCAATAAGGGACTTATTTCTGTTTTTCCCTTAACTGACAGGATTGTTCGCTGTGTTTACACAAGGCGTGACGAGGTGCGGGAAGGTACTTTCCTTGTGGAACCTCTATCGAAGCAAACCGAATTTTTTGCCGAAGCGGACGGAGATCAACTCAAAATTACCGTTGGTGAAATTGTGCTTTCTATAGATCTGAACTCCTGTATCTTTACTTGGAGTCGCATAAGTGGGGAACCTCTGCTGCGCGAAATCCGCCGGGAATTGAGAGAAATTGACGTTATTCGCTATCGGGAGGGCGACGAACTCAAGTTCAATATCGAAAAAACCGCTGACGGAGACCGAATAAGCAATAAAAATCTAGTCCCATATTATGACAGAACCGCTTATCGCGGAAAACTCTGTTTTGAATTTGACCCGGACGAGCCTATTTACGGCCTTGGTCAAGCGGAGGAAGGCATTTATAATTGCCGCGGTCGAAGCCAGTTTCTCTATCAGACTAACATGCGCATCCCCATACCTTTTCTTCTTTCCGGAAAGAAATATGCCCTCTTTTTCGATTGTGGCTCCGTCATGACATTTAATGATGATTATCATGGTTCTTACGTATGGTTTGATACAATTGAGCAAATGGATACTTATTTCATTTTAGGCGATTGCTTTGATGACCTGATAGCAGGATTCCGTAAAATTACCGGAAGAGCCACTATGCTGCCCAAATGGGCTTTTGGATATATTCAATCCAAGGAAGCATATCTGACCCAGCAACAGCTCATCGATGCTGCAACTGAATATCGCCGCCGGAATATTCCCCTCGACTGTATCGTTCAGGATTGGAGAACATGGGAACCAAATCTTTGGGGCGAGAAAGTTGTGGATAAAAGCCGTTACCCTAATCTTGCCGCAGCTATAGACGAACTCCATAAAATGAATGTTCGTATTATGGTTTCAATCTGGCCGAATATGAACATCGGAGGGACTAACCACAAAGAGTTTGAAGAAAAAGGATGGCTTCTTCCTGATCATGCCACCTACAATCCATATCTCGAACCCGCCAGAAAGCTTTATTGGGAACAAGCAAAAAAGGAATTTTTCAACAGCGGAGTCGATGCGTGGTGGTGTGATTCCAGCGAAGGATTCTGCCGGTCTGATTGGAATGGCGAGTTAAAACGCGAGCCATGGGAACGGTTTTGCTTGGTTTCAGAAGAGCTGAAGCGCCACATTGATCCGACTTTGGCCAACACTTTCTGCGTTGTACATGCTAAAGGAATCTATGAAGGACAACGGGCAGCTACCCAGGAAAAAAGGGTTGTCAATCTTACACGTTCAGGATATCCGTCTCAACAGAAATATGGAACAATTCTCTGGTCCGGGGATATCCCGGCAAAGTGGAGCGTGCTGAAAAACCAGATTGCAGAGGGAATCCGATTCTGCATGAGCGGTATGCCTTACTGGACTTTAGATATCGGCGCCTTTTTCGTCGCAAGCGCAGAAGCATGGAAAAAGCGCCCAGGAAATGAAGACCTTGATCTTGTGTGGTTCCGTGATGGCGACTATGACAATGGTGTGGCTGATCCAGCTTATCGTGAACTGTATACACGCTGGCTGGAGTTCGGCTGTTTCCTGCCAATTTTCCGATCGCATGGTACGGATACGCCAAGAGAAATCTGGAATTTCGGTGAAGAGGGCGAAATCTTTTACGACAGTATCGCTAAATTTATACGGTTGCGTTACCGCTTGATACCCTACATTTATTCCATTGCAGCGCGCTGCGTCCTTGAAGACTACACCATGCTGAGAGGACTTGCGTTTGATTTTCTAGAAGATAAAGCTGTAAAGGATATCCGAGATGAGTTCATGTTCGGGCAGGCGTTTTTGGTTTGCCCTGTTTACCGTCCGATGTATTACGAAGCCGGCGGCAAGCCAATTCAAGTGGAAAAGACCTGGGAGTGTTATTTACCTGCCGGTACAGACTGGTATGATTATTGGGATGGCCGCCGTTATAATGGAGGACAAAAGATAACCATAGAGGCGCCAATAGACCGTATACCGTTGTTTGTCCGTGCCGGGTCGATCATTCCCATGACCGAAACAGTCCAGTATGCCGAGCAAGAAAGTGAAAAATCATTGGAAATACATGTATACCCCGGTGCAGACGGAATCTTCTCTCTATACGAAGACAGCGGGGATGGTTATGGCTATGAGCATGGAGAATATGCTATAACCGATCTGGTTTGGGACGATGAAAAAAGAACGCTGAAAATCGGTGCCCGTAAAGGCAGCTATCCTGGTATGAAAGAGGAACGCGCGGCTGAAATTGTTGTTGGCAGCAAAAGAATACCCCTTATCCTTGATGGCAACGAAAAGAAAATAATATGCCAGATCTAATGTTTCACCTGTTAATATAAATATCGCCGTGTACCCTGCCAGAACAGGGTACACGGCGAAAAAAACACTTTATTGCCATACTGTCATTGATATCGCTTAAAAGCAAGCTTATTCTACCTTGGGCAATCCGGCTATGCTTTTCTCGACGTTTGCTTTTGAGTATTCAACATCAACCATGTTCCCGCTGAAATACAGGTCGTATGACGTCATGTCAAAATACCCGTGACCGCTCAAGTTGAAAAGGATAACTTCCGGTTTCCCGGATTCCCTGGCAAGTATCGCCTCGTCAATCGCAGCCCTTATTGCATGAGCGGATTCCGGCGCCGGTATGATGCCCTCGGCTCGTGCAAACATGACTGCCGCGTCAAAAACCGATTTCTGTCCGTAAGCTACGGCTTCTATAATTCCATCGTGGTACAGCTGGCTGACAATGGGCGAATCCCCATGATACCTTAACCCTCCGGCATGTATGCCTTCCGGCACGAAATCATGCCCAAGCGTGTACATCTTGGCAATAGGGGCCATTTTTGCCGTATCGCCGTAATCATAAGCAAAAACCCCCTTGGTAAGCGTCGGGCAAGCCGACGGTTCCACGGCTACCGCCCTGACTTTCCTGCCGGCAAATTTATCCTTGAGGAACGGGAAAGTTATACCGGCAAAATTCGACCCGCCCCCGCAGCACGCAAATATGACATCCGGGTATTCGTCAATCTTTTCAAGCTGGGCTTTCGCCTCAAGGCCTATAACCGTCTGGTGCATGCACACATGGTTCAGGACGCTTCCCAGCGAGTAATTGGTGTCATCGTGCGTCGCCGCATCCTCCACTGCCTCGCTTATGGCTATTCCAAGGCTTCCCGTTGAATTCGGATCCGCCTCGAGTATCTTCCTGCCGGAATTGGTCAGCATACTCGGACTCGCATGCACTTTGGCCCCGAACGTCTCCATGAAAGAGCGCCTGTAAGGCTTTTGCTGGTAGCTTACTTTTACCATGTAAACTGTGCATTCAAGCCCAAAATGACTGCATGCCATGCTGAGCGCGCTCCCCCACTGCCCGGCTCCAGTTTCAGTCGCAATTCGCTTGATGCCGGCCTTCTTGTTGTAATAAACCTGGGCAAGCGCAGTGTTAAGCTTGTGGCTGCCTGTGGCGTTGCCTCCTTCGTACTTGTAATATATTCTTGCGGGAGTATTAATAAGCTTCTCCAGGTTATTCGCCCTGTACAACGGAGTGGGCCTCCACTGTTTGTACATCTCCCTAACTTCGTCCGGTATATCAATATACCTCTCCGTGGACATTTCCTGTGCAATCAGTTCATCAGGAAATATCGCTTTCATTTCAGCGGCTTCCAGCAACTTACCTGTGAATGGGCTGTAGTAGGGCGAAGGTTTGTTTGGCATGTCGGCAACTATATTGTACCATTGCCGCGGAATTTCAGACTCCTCTAAAAGGACTTTGACAACATTCTTTTTACTCATCTTTCTCATCTCTCCTCTTCTTTTCAATCTCATCTTGGTTAATTAACTTATATTTTATAACAATAATCATATAAATGCAATACTAGTCGCAATTTATGTGTGTTTATCGTGTGATATTGTCACCCTATCAATTATCGTGAGAAAATGTCACCATGGATAGGAGAATTACAATGTCACAAAAAAAATTAAAGCATGCACACATTTTGGATAGGCTTGTGA
>JBLNDI010000099.1:0-30752 GCA_050261495.1 Bacillota bacterium | reverse complement strand
ATCCGGACATGAACCCCGGCGATAAAAATGCCGAAGCAAAGTTTAAAGAAGTGAATGAAGCTTACGAGGTCTTAAGCGACCCGCAAAAGAGATCCAGGTACGACCAGTTCGGACATGCGGGCGTGGATCCCAATGGTTTCGCGAATGCGGGCGCGGGATTTGATTTTGATTTCGGCGGCATCAGCGATATATTTGAATCGTTTTTCGGCGGCGGGTTCGGACGCTCCACCAGGAGCCGGACAGGGCCGCAGAAGGGCGCCGACCTGAAGTACTCTGTCGAGATATCATTTGAAGAGGCAGCTTTCGGTGTAAACAAGGATATAAACGTCAGCAGGCATGAAAAGTGCGGCAAGTGCGGAGGCTCAGGATCCAAGCCGGGAACCTCGCCGGCAACCTGCAAGCAATGCGGCGGAACAGGCCAGGTGCAATACAAGCAAAGCACCCCGTTCGGTCAGTTTGTGAACGTAAGGACATGCGATGTGTGCCGGGGCGAGGGCAAAATTATCGTAGATCCGTGTCCTGATTGCAACGGGAGAGGAAAGACCAGGAGAAACGCAAAGATCAAGCTGAGCATACCTGCCGGTATAGATGACGGCCAGACTATTTCACTGAGAGGCGAAGGCGAGCCCGGCGTAAGGGGCGGACCGCCCGGTGATCTGTACGTGTTGGTGAACGTCAAACCCCATCCCATATTCAGGAGGCAGGGAAACGACGTTGTCTGCGAAATACCGATAACGTTTGTGCAGGCTGCTTTAGGCGCAGAGATCGAAGTGCCCACGCTTGACGGCAAGGTCAAGTATACCGTGCCGGAGGGTACCCAGACAGGAACGATTTTCAGGCTCAGGGGCAAGGGTATTCCTTATATCAGGGGAAGCGGAAGGGGCGATCAATACATAAGGGTTGAGATCGACGTTCCGAAGAAGCTTAACGAGAAGCAGAAGGAATTGCTCAGGCAATTTGCCGAAATCAGCGGCGAGGACGGGCATGAGCAGAGAAAGAACTTTTTTGACAAAATGAAGGATGCGCTGGGGATGTAGCCCGTTGCCCATCCGGATCGGAGATTTTTATGAAATGGATCAAGGTGAGTATAAAAACGACGGGAGAAGCCGTCGATGTCGTATCGGAGATGTTGACGTCGCTGGGTTCCGGCGGTGTGGCTATTAAAGACCCAAGGGAATTCAGAGCGCAGGCGGAGCGCCCGGGTCCGGACGGATATGCCGGCGTGGATCCGGATGTTTTACTGGACAGCGGGGCCATGCATGACGGAGAAGTTGCCGTCGAGGCATATTTCAACCGGGAGCGGGCGATCGGGGAACTGGACGCCGTAATCCGTGAGAAGCTCGATTATATTTCCCGGTTTCTTGATACGGGAAAACGAACGGTCGCATATGAAGAAGTGGACGATGAAGATTGGGCCGTATCCTGGAAGAAGTATTACAAGCCATTCAACATTGCCGGCAATATCGTGATCAAGCCCAGTTGGGAAAAGTATGACGCGAAACCCGGCGGAACAGTAATCGAAATGGACCCGGGAATGGCGTTCGGAACAGGGCTGCACGAGACCACAAGGCTTTGCTCCCGGCTCCTGTTCGACAATGTAAAAAAGGGAGACGTTGTTGTTGATGTGGGATGCGGTTCGGGCATCCTTTCAATTATTGCCGCAATATGCGGCGCAAGCCGTGTTTTTGCCCTGGACATCGATCCCGAGGCGGTCAGGGCCGCGCGTGAGAACGTCGCGATTAACGGCATGCTTGACAGGATCGATGTAAAACAGGGAGAACTGAAGGATTTCAGGAACAAGAAAGCGGATTTGATCGTAGCCAATATTATTGCAGACGTGATAATCGGCCTTGCCCCGGATGTGCGGCGCTGCCTTGTGAAAGGCGGCTTGACGCTGGCGTCGGGTATTATCAGGGAGAGAAAAGAGGACGTAATCAAAGCTTACCGGGAGAACGGCTTTGATTTCATCGGTTCGGAAGAGATGGGCGAATGGGTGGCGATGGTTTTTAAATGGCAAGGTTCTTTGTAGAAAGGGACGCGATTGATGAGAGCAGCGGACGCATCGCCATAACGGGCGGGGATGTCAGGCATATCGTGAATGTGCTGCGGGCGGCCCCGGGGGATGCAATCGTGATTTCCGACGGCTCGGGAACGGACTATGACGCGGTTATCGAGCGCACGGGGAAAGACGCCGTTTTGGCAAGGATTACCGCCGCAAGACGCAACCTGACGGAACCAAGGATAGATATTACGCTTTTCCAGGGCATACCGAAGAACGACAAGATGGACTTAATAATACAGAAGTGCGTGGAGCTTGGCGTTAAGCGTATTGTCCCGGTTGTTACCTCCAGGACAACGGTGAAAATCGGCGGCGCATCCGGCGATGCTTCTTCCAAAACCGCAAGGTGGAGGCGTATAGCCCTGGAATCGGCAAAACAATGCAACCGCGGAATAATTCCGTCGGTGGAAGAGCCGGTGACGTTCGATGAAGCGCTGAAGCTTGCCGAAGGCTGTGACTTGAGGCTTTTTCCGTACGAAGAGGAGAAAACGAAAAGCATTCGCGCGTTTCTTCGCGCGCTGCCGCGGGGTGCGGGCAGCAAGACCGCTGTATTTATAGGACCCGAGGGCGGGTTTGACCCAGGGGAAGCGGAAGAGGCTTCGAGGCGAGGATTTGAGACTGTTTCGCTTGGTCCCAGGATATTGCGTACCGAAACGGCAGGCATGGTCGTGATTGCGATATTGATGTATGAAATTGGCGACATTTAAAAATTTTCTTTTAAATAACAGCTTTTATGTTATAATACCTAATGAGAATTTTGACCATAATAACAGGAGAATACGGGGTTATTTATGATAAAAAGCATGACCGGATACGGCCGGGGAGAGATATCGCAAGACGGCAGGGAGTTCCTGGTCGAGATAAAGTCGGTTAACCACAGGTATTCGGATATTTTCATAAAAATGCCTCGCCAGGTCGGCTTTCTTGAGGACAGGGTCAGGGAACTTGTCGGGAGGACGGTTTCAAGAGGCAAAATTGATGTGTTCGTCACATATTATAATTATAGCAGCGACGCCAGGCATGTGACCTTTGACGAGGCGCTGGCGAAAACGTATATCTCGGCGGTTGAATCGCTGCGGGATAGGTACGGATTGAAGGATGACATCACGGTTTCGCTGATCTCCAAGTATCCCGAGGTTCTTAGGGTGGAGCAGGACGAAGAAGACGAGGAGTACTTGTGGTCGCTGTTGAAGGTTGCTACCGAAGACGCGCTGGCTTCGCTGATAAGGATGAGGGAAATCGAAGGAGAAGGCCTTAAGAATGCGTTGCTTGAAAGGGTTGATTATATAGATGAAGTTATTGTAAAATTGGCGGAAAGGGCTCCGGAAGTCCCATTGGAATACAAGGCGAAACTGATGTCGAGGATTTCCGAGTTGCTGGGCCAGCAGCCGGTGGATGAAAGCAGGGTGGCTATGGAGGTAGCCATTTTTGCGGACAAGTGCAGCATCGACGAGGAGTTGGTGAGGCTGAAGAGCCATGTATGCCAAGTCCGGGAAATCCTGCAAATGGATATGCCTGTCGGCAGAAAGCTTGATTTCCTGGTGCAGGAGATGAACAGGGAGATAAACACGATAGGTTCAAAAGCAAATGATCTTGTTATTACCAGGTATGTTGTGGATATAAAGAGTGAAATCGAGAAGATAAGGGAACAAGTGCAAAATATCGAGTAGGCTGTGCGGGAATGCTTCAAATCGGGGAAAAGGGAGGATTATCCATGAAACTCATTAATATTGGATTTGGCAATATTGTATCGGCAAACAGGCTTGTTGCAATCGTGAGCCCCGAGTCGGCGCCGATCAAAAGAATCATCCAGGAGGCCAGGGACAGGGGCATGCTGATTGATGCGACTTATGGCAGGAGAACACGCGCGGTTATAATAACTGACAGCGACCATGTCATTTTATCGGCGGTTCAGCCGGAAACAGTGGCTAACAGGCTGAATGCAAAGGATTCCGAACTTATTGACGATACACAGGATATGGAAGATTAAATTACAACCAAGGGGGGACTTTGTTTTATGATATATCCACCACTTAGTTCTTTACTAAGTAAAGTTGACAGCAGGTATACGCTTGTTGTTGCGACGGCAAAGAGGGCAAGACAGCTTGCGGATGGCGCCAACAAGCTTGTGAAATGTGATTCGGACAAACCGGTGACAATAGCGTTGAACGAAGTGAATGAGAATAAAATCACCTATATCAGGACAAAAAGCGGGATCAAGTAAGGCGCCTGCCTGTCCCGCAATGAAAATCGGGCCGTATCCGGCGCATTTACAGGTTAAGGTTCGAGTTTCTCGCCTTAACTTTTTTATAATTTAGAAGAAATAAACCAAGTTATTTGCGGAAGGCAAATTACGCGCGGAAGGTGTGTTTGAATCGCCGGCAAGCGCCCGGGAGGAGGTCGTTACGATGGTTTTAAAAGGGAAATCGGTTGTTGTGGGAGTTTGCGGCGGCATAGCCGCATACAAGGCGGCCGATGTCGTCAGCAGGCTGACAAAAATGGGGGCCGACGTCAATGTAATCATGACAGCCAACGCGCAAAAGTTTATAACGCCGCTTACATTCCGTACATTGTCCCAGAACCCGGTTGCCGCCGATATGTTTGCGGAGCCTGAACAATGGAATATAAAGCATGTATCGCTGGCAAACAAGGCCGATCTTCTGCTTATAGCTCCCGCTACGGCCAATATCATAGGAAAGATTGCGTCGGGAATAGCCGACGATCTGCTCAGCACGACCGTTATGGCGACAAGGGCGCCCGTTCTTTTTGTGCCGGCGATGAATTTCAACATGTATGAGAACGCAATAGTGCAGCAAAATATTGAGAAGCTGAAATCGCTGGGGTATTTTTTTATGGAACCGGATACCGGAAGGATGGCGGAAGGCAGCTACGGGAAAGGACGTTTGCCGGAGCCTGCCGCCATAGTGGACAAGGTCGTGGGCATGCTGAAGCCTTTGCGGGACCTGGAAGGCCTGAGGATACTTGTTACCGCCGGACCTACGAGGGAGCGGCTTGATCCAGTCCGCTTCATATCGAACCTTTCCTCGGGAAAGATGGGATACGCGGTGGCAAAGGCGGCTATAGAGCGTGGCGCGGACGTGGTGTTGATTTCAGGACCTGTTGAATTGAAATGCCCGGAAGGAGCCGAGCTTGTGAAGGTAACCACGGCCGAGGAAATGTACAGGGCAGTGATGAGCCGTTTCGAAGCATGCGACGTCGTGGTCATGGCTGCGGCTGTTGCGGATTACAGGGTTGCCGAGGTGTCTGATGTTAAAATCAAGAAAAGCGAAAACGAGTTTATGGTGAAGCTCGTAAAGAATACGGACATACTGGCGGAATTGGGCAGAATAAAGGGTGACAAGATGTTGGTGGGATTTTGCGCCGAGACTTGCAACCTGATGGAGCACGCGGCCTGCAAGATGGATGTGAAAAACCTGGACATGATTGTCGCGAATGATGTGACCATGGAGGGGGCAGGCTTCGGTACCGACACCAATATAATAAAGATACTCAAAAGGGACGGGACGGTCCTGGATCTTCCGCTGATGAGCAAGCTTGACGCGGGGCACAGGATACTGGACGAAATTAATGGGATGCGGAGGTTACATCAATGATAATGGAGAAGTCAATGGATAAAATAGTGGCGCTGGCGAAAAACAGGGGATTCGTATACCCGGGATCCGAAATCTACGGCGGATTGGCGAATGCGTGGGATTACGGCCCGCTGGGAGTTGAATTGAAGAATAACGTTAAAAAGGCTTGGTGGAGAAAATTTGTACAAGAGAATCCGTACAATGTCGGCGTAGACTGCGCAATACTGATGAATCCGCAGGTTTGGGTGGCGTCAGGGCACGTGGGCGGTTTCAGCGACCCGCTGATCGACTGCAAGGATTGCAAAACGAGGCACAGGGCGGATAAACTGATTGATGATTATAATAAGGAAAACGGCATTGCGCTGGCCGTCGACGGATGGAAAAACGAGCAGCTGATGGCATATATAAAAGAGAATAACATAAAATGCCCCGAGTGCGGCTCAGGAAATTTCACCGATATCCGCAAGTTCAACCTTATGTTCAAGACGTTCCAGGGCGTTACCGAGGATTCCAAGGCGGAAATCTACCTGCGCCCGGAAACTGCCCAGGGCATTTTTGTCAACTTTAAAAATGTGCAAAGAACAACCAGGAAGAAGATACCGTTTGGTATCGGCCAGATAGGAAAAGCTTTCAGGAACGAGATTACCCCCGGCAATTTTACGTTCAGGACACGCGAATTCGAGCAGATGGAGCTTGAATTCTTCTGCGAGCCGGGTACCGACCTGGAATGGTTCGCCTACTGGAAAGATTTTTGCTACAATTGGCTTTTAAGTTTAGGCATTATGAAGGAAAACCTCAGGATGAGGGACCACAGCAAGGAAGAACTGTCGCATTACAGCAATGCGACAACCGACATCGAGTACAAGTTCCCGTTCGGCTGGGGCGAGCTCTGGGGAATAGCCGACAGGACCGATTTTGACCTTAGGCAGCACATTGAACACTCAAAGGAGGACCTGACCTATTTTGACCCCGTTAAAAACGAGAAATACATACCTTACTGCGTCGAGCCTTCGTTGGGCGCAGACAGGGTAACGCTGGCTTTCCTGTGCGACGCCTATGACGAGGAAGAAATCGCGGAAGGGGACGTAAGGACCGTGCTGCGTTTCCACCCTGCGCTTGCGCCGGTCAAAATCGGCGTGCTGCCGCTTTCAAAGAAGCTGGGGGAAGAGGCGTACAAGGTATATGAGCAATTGATCCGCAAATATCCGTGCGAATATGATGACACGGGCAGTATCGGGAAGCGGTACAGGAGACAGGACGAAATAGGCACGCCGTACTGCGTGACCTTTGATTTTGATTCGCTGAACGACACGTGCGTGACAATCAGGGACAGGGATACCATGTCCCAGGTGCGCATACGGATAAATGAACTGGAGGCATATTTCGAAGGGAAATTTGATTTTTAGCATATCCGGCCCTTTCGGACTGCGATAAAGCGTAATAAAAAGCGTTGCAAAAAGAAAAGATATATTAAAAAGAAAAATAGATTAAAATGCAAATTTTTATTAAAAATAATGTTATATATTTTTAATATTATGTTATAATGGTAAAGCCGCAAAATTATTATACGCTTTAATATAATATTACATACAAATTGGAGGTATTTATGGCTAAATATGTGTATTTGTTCAATGAAGGAAATGCCTCGATGCGAGATCTTCTTGGCGGGAAAGGAGCCAACCTTGCCGAAATGACCGGGCTTGGCCTGCCGGTGCCGAGGGGATTTACGATTACCACCGAGGCCTGCACCAGGTATTATAATGATGGTGAAACCATATCCAAGGAGATTGAGGACCAGATATATGAAGCGCTTGCAAAAACCGAATCGATAATCGGCAAGAAATTCGGAGACCCGGCGAACCCGTTGCTTGTATCGGTGCGTTCCGGCGCGAGGGCATCCATGCCCGGAATGATGGACACAATTCTGAACCTGGGACTTAACGATGAGGTTGCCGAAGGGATGGCGAAGCTCACAAACAACAGCAGGTTTGCTTACGATAGCTATAGAAGGTTCATCCAGATGTTCGGCGACGTTGTCATGGAAATTGAAAAAGCCAAGTTCGAGGAAATCCTTGACGCGGTTAAAAAAGAGAACGGTGTTACGGCAGACACCGAGCTTACCGCGGACAACCTTAAAGAGGTGGTCAGGAGGTACAAGAAACTCTTTAAAGAAGAGAAAGGCTTTGACTTCCCGCAGGATCCGAAAGTTCAACTGATGGATGCCGTCAAGGCGGTCTTCCGTTCATGGAACAACCCCAGGGCTATTGTATACAGGAGGCTTAACGATATACCCGGCGATTGGGGCACTGCAGTAAATGTACAGGAAATGGTGTACGGCAACATGGGCGACGACTCGGGCACCGGCGTCGCATTTACGCGCAACCCGTCGACCGGCGAGAAGAAGCTGTACGGCGAATTCCTGATGAATGCGCAGGGCGAGGATGTCGTGGCGGGTATAAGGACGCCTTTCTCCATAGATAAGATGAAGGAAATAAATCCTGATGCCTACAACCAGTTTGCCCGCATTGCGGAGATTCTTGAGAAGCATTACAAGGACATGCAGGACATGGAGTTTACCATTGAAAAAGGCAAACTGTTCATGCTGCAGACCAGGAACGGAAAGAGAACAGCGCAGGCAGCGCTGAAAATAGCCGTAGACCTGGTGAACGAAGGTATGATTACCAAGGAGGAGGCTATTTTAAAGGTAGATCCCAAGCAGCTTGACGCTTTGCTTCACCCGACCTTTGATCCCAAAGCGCTGAAGGAAGCGAAGCCGATAGCCAAGGGGCTTCCTGCGTCTCCCGGGGCGGCTACCGGTAAGATTTACTTCAGGGCCGAAGATGCCGTCGAAGCTTTCAAGAACGGCGAAAGCAAAGTAATACTCGTAAGGCTTGAGACGTCGCCCGAGGACATTGAGGGAATGAATGTTTCCCAGGGCATTCTCACCGGGCGCGGCGGAATGACGTCGCACGCGGCGGTTGTCGCGCGCGGAATGGGTACGTGCTGCGTGGCAGGCTGCAGTGAGATCAGGATAAATGAAGCGGAGAAATATTTCGTTGACAAGAACGGAAACAAGTACGTTGAAGGCGACTGGATATCGCTTGACGGCTCCACGGGCAATGTCTACGGGGAAAAGCTGCCCACGGTTGAGCCTGAAATGGCCGGCAATTTTGGGTTATTCATGTCCTGGGCCGATGAGATAAGGAGACTGAAGGTAAGAACGAACGCCGATACGCCCAGGGATGCGGCGCAGGCTGTGAAATTCGGGGCGGAAGGCATTGGCTTGTGCCGTACCGAGCACATGTTCTTTGAAGCGGACAGGATCTCCGTATTCAGGCAGATGATAGTGTCCGGCAATGTTGAGCAGAGAAGGAAAGCGCTGGAGAAGATTCTCCCGCTGCAGAGGAGCGATTTTGAAGGCCTCTTTACCGAAATGAAGGGTTATCCCGTTACGATAAGACTGCTGGATCCGCCTCTGCATGAATTCCTGCCGCAGGAGGCAGCAGATGTCAAGGCTCTTGCCAACGAGCTCGGAATTACGGAGGCGGAGTTGAGGAACATCATTAAGAACCTGCATGAACTCAACCCGATGATGGGGCACAGGGGATGCCGCCTGGCGGTTTCATACCCTGAAATAGCGGAGATGCAAACCAGAGCGATCATTGAAGCCGCGATTAACGTCAGCAAAAAGGGTATTAAAGTAGTCCCCGAAATTATGATACCGTTGGTTTGCGAACTCAAGGAGCTTAAGTTTGTGAAGGATGTCATTACCAGGACGGCGGACGAGGTTATCTCGAAAGCGGGTGTGAACCTTGAGTACAAGGTGGGCACCATGATAGAGATTCCGAGGGCTGCGCTGCTGGCTAATGAGATTGCACAGGAAGCCGAGTTCTTCTCGTTCGGTACGAACGACCTGACGCAGATGACCTTCGGCCTTAGCCGCGATGATGCGGGCAGAATCCTGGAGGATTATTACAAGGCCAAGATATTTGAGTCCGACCCGTTTGCAAGGGTCGACCAGTCCGGCGTAGGTATGCTGATGAAAATAGCTGTCGAAGGCGGAAGGAAGACAAGACCCAACATTAAGCTTGGAATTTGCGGAGAACATGGCGGAGATCCTTCTTCGGTGGAATTCTGCCATACCTTGGGCCTGGATTACGTCTCCTGCTCGCCTTTCCGCGTGCCGATAGCAAGGCTTGCCGCTGCCCAGGCCGTCGTGAAGGAGAAATCTAAAGGAAGCGCCGGCTAAGCCGGTCACAAGCAGAAAGCTTCTGTATTTCAAGGGTTTGAGCATATAAATATTAAATAAAGTAAGGGTATTATCTCTTAAAAGTTTGAAGGATAATACCCTTTACTGGTATTCAGGGGGAGATATTGAATGCCGTTGGAGATTGTCCGTAACGTTATTTATTATCGTATCCTGTTACCGTCCAGATTCCGGTGTCATCCTGCCTGATCAATCTCTCCAGGTACACTGTCCTGATATTTGTTTTGTCGCTGTTGACATTTACTATTGCGTACCTTTCATCTTTTTCAACTAATATCAAATCATCATAGTCTATAGGATACTCTCCGACTATACCCTCCGGAGAAAGCTGCAAACATACAAACACTTGGGCTGCATAAACCGGGTCCAGCTTCCATGGGGAACTGCCTGAATCGGCGGATACCTGGTCCGCTTTTTCAATTTCCATATCCACGTCTACTTTAATTTCAGGTTCAGGCTTGTTAACTGCATTTTCAACTTTATCAGCATTTTCTTCAACTATATCCGCTTTTTCATTTTCAGGACGGTACACCACTATATATCCTTCGCCCGGATCTATTGTGATAAGGTCTTCCGGAATAGATTCCACGAAATCAATCCCGGTATATCTCGTGATATATTGCAATGCTTTTTGCATTGCCCCTTGTTTTTGCAGCGGCAGGTTTGTTTCCTTGTCAACCCACAGTTTGTATGTCAATCCGCCCTTGGGAGTCACTTCCATTATATAAGTTTCCCTGCCTGCAACCCTGTCATCGCCGACAATCTTGGCAGATTCCGCATTTTTGGCTTTATTTATTTCATTCCCCAGTTCAAAAATGAATTCATAAGTTTCAGAAAAAATGGGAAGCACATACCCTTTATTTTCGTCAACCGGATGCTGCCATACTTTTTCCCCGTTGCTTACGGTTTTTAAACCCTTAAACGAGCCTTCCAGCACCTCGATGTAATAACTGCCGTTTTTATCGACCCATATGTCAAGGACAGTTTGCGCATGCTCTTCTCCGGCTTCGGTATTCAATATGACTTCCAATGTGCCATGATAAGCTTTTATACTGCTGTAGGCCTGTTCCATGGCGTAAACTATATTTGAACTGCCGGGTGGAATAATAAAATATATCATTAGAGATATAACCAGTATTGCGGCGATACCGGCCAAACCGCCTATCCAGGTTCTCCTCCTGTTTTTTACCGGCGGATTCTTTTTTGACCTGACGGATTGGACGATTCTGCCCGGAAAATCCTTATCAGGCATCACAGGTTCCCTTAGGCTTTTAACTTGCCTTACCACATCGTACAGGGCGTCCAATTCCCCGGAATGATTTCCGATGCTTGGCTTCCTTTCGTTATTTAAACTGTCTATAAAATCAGAGAGTTTTTTCTCATTATTATTCATGGCAATCCTCCTCTAATTATTCCCACTCATGATATTCAATAAATTCTTTAACGCCCGGTACTGCAGCACGCGGATATTTCCCTCTTTTTTGCCCATCAGCCTGGCTGTTTCGGATACCGAGTACCCCTTTATGATTCTAAATTCTATGACTTGACGCTGTTCCGCATTTAATTTGTCCAGTGAGCTTCTGATAAATAATTGCCGGTTCGCAATATCTGATATATCTTCAACTGAAGCTTCGCTATGAGCTATTGAATCTATATCAATATTTGAACCTCTGCTTCTGCTTTGTCGCCAGCGGTCCTTTATTATGTTCAAGGCTACGGTTTTTAAAAAGGCTATATGCTCATTGGGCCCAATCTGGTTGAATTTAGAATAAGACAACGACTTAACATATGTTTCTTGTGTTATGTCTTCGGCTTCTTCCCTGTTTTGAACCTTGTAATAGACATAGCGGTATAAAGGTTCCCATGTCTGTTCGCAAATATCTTTTATGGATTTCAGTTCTTCTTCATTCATATGTACCGTCTTCTTTCCCGGAGTTCCTTCACTAATTATAACGGATGACCATACTATAATGTTACATAAAATGATAAAATCGATTATAATGTTATTATCCTTTCCGGCCGATGTTTAATGTGGAGGCAGGAATATTACCGGCAGAAAAACTTGGGGGCGGAATAGTGTACGTGCTTGACGCAATCAACGACAATACAAATGAAGACAACGGATTGGTTATCATAATAATCCTGCTGATAATCCTGTTTGTTATTGTGCTTTTCTTTCTTCTGAGGAGAATAAATTATCTCAAAAATGAATTGTATAAAAGCAATATTCGCATAGACGAACTGAACGAAGAGATTTCGAAAGCCGACAGTATAATTAAGAGCCAACACGATGAGTTGGTAAGAATACGTGAAAATTTGAGTACAAGTGAATACAGGAACGAGATGCTTTTCGACAAAATGATGAATGCTTTTTTCATATTGGAGCCGGTGTTCAACCCGGACAATAAGCTGAAGGATTTTCGCTTTGTCAAGGCCAACCCGGCGTTTTACAGGCACGCCAATATTCCTGAAACGGATATAACAGGCAGGACGTGGTTGGATGTAATGGGCTATCCGAACCAGGAGATGGACTATTTCCGCAACCTTTTATACAATGGAAAAGCCGAGCGATTTGAGTCGTACCATTCAAAATCCGGTTCTTATTACCTGGTAGACGCGTTTTTGATATCGGACAACCAGGTCGGGGTTATCCTGGAAAATATTACGGAGTACAAAAAGGCGATAAAGGAAATCAAGAATCTCAATACTGAGCTTGAAAAGCGCGTTGCCGAGAGGACGGCCAAGCTGCAGGAAGCGGTCAGGGAGTTGGAATCGTTCTCATACACGGTATCACATGACCTCAAGACCCCTCTGAGGGCAGTGGACGGGTATGTAAAAATCCTGCTGGAGGATTTTGGATCCAAATTGGATAATGATGCGGTGCAGATGCTGAACAATATCAGTACTATCGGCAGGGAAGCAATAGAGATGATAAACAAGCTGCTGCAGTATTCCAGGATGTCGAGGGCCGAACTGAACAGGGAAAATGTTGATATGGAAAAAGAATTTAATGACGTGTATAATGAATTGAGACTGGCATATCCCGCCAGGGATATCAAAATGATTATAGAAACCCATTTGCCTGTAATATTTGCGGATCGCGTGCTGTTCAGGCTGCTGGTGCAGAATATTTTATCAAATGCGTTTAAATTTACAAAGGGCAGGGAAAAGGCAGTTATCAGGATAGGCTGCACGCTTACGGCGGATGAATACATTTTTTATGTCAGGGATAACGGCGTGGGGTTTAATATGAAATATTCAGGAAAATTATTCGGCATATTCCAAAGGCTGCATACGGCGGATGAGTTTGAGGGAACCGGTATCGGCCTTGTTACTGTAAAGAAGATAATTGAGAAACATGGCGGAAGAGCCTGGATAGAAGGTAAGGTTGACGAGGGAGCGGTTGTTTATTTTTCAGTTCCATATGAAGGGATGTGAGAGCTATGGAACCAGAAAACAAGAGAAAGGAAGCATTGAAAGTCGCGGCTGTTTATCTTGCCGCAAGCGTGTCCTGGATTTTGCTTTCCGATGCGGTCCTGGGCATGGTTGCAAATGACGTGAAAACGCTGAAGCTGTTCGGTGTGTTGAAAGGACTGGCTTATGCGATTTCGTCCGGTTTGCTGATATACTTGCTTGTCCTGAGGGCTTTGGGAATTAACCGGCAAACGGGTGAGAGCCGCAGCAGGCTGATGGAATACGAATCGAAACTGCATCATTTGGCATATTTTGACCAGCTGACCGGTGTTCCGAACCGGATGTCGTATTCCATGAAAGTTGAAGAATTGATAAACAAAAAGCATAAATTTGCCTTGCTTTATCTTGATCTGGACAATTTTAAATACGTTAACGATACGCTAGGGCATACTTTTGGCGACCGGCTTCTTAAAAAGATAAGCGGTGTGTGGTCCGGGTTGCTTGATGATAATTGCACCATATACAGGATAAGCGGGGACAAGTTTGCAATAATTTCAGAAGGCTATAATGAGATTCATGATATAGAAAAGACTGCAGTAAAATTGCTGAAAGAAACGAAGAAACCTGTTGAGATAGACGGGAGGGTATTTTACAGTACCACGAGCATAGGCATATCAATTTACCCGGACCACGGGGGCACGGCTGACGAATTGCTGAAAAGTGCGGATATTGCGATGTTCAAGGCAAAAGAAGCCGGGAAGAACAGGATCGTTATCTACAGCGAATCCATGAATGAACCTTTCCAGGAGTGGGTGAATATCGAGAAATATTTGCATCACGCGATGGAAAACAGCGAGTTCGAATTGTACTACCAGCCGCAGTATGATGCCGCAACCATGGAGATAACCGGTTTTGAAGCCCTTATCAGGTGGCGCAGCGACGAGTTCGGATTTACAAAGCCAAGCAAATTTTTAAAGGTTTCCGAAGATACGCACCTGATTATACCTATCGGCGAATGGGTGCTGCGGAACGCCTGCATATTTATCAGGCAGCTCTACACGGAAGGTTACGAAAACATTACGGTGTCCGTTAATGTGTCAAAGCTTCAGCTGCTCCAGGATGATTTCGTGGATTTTGTCGTCGATACGGTTGAAATGGCAAAGATAAAACCGGAGAGCCTTGAAATAGACATAGCTGAATCCGTACTCGTAGAGTCTTCTGAAGCTGTCGCGGAAAAAATGAGGCTTTTGAAAAAGCATGGAATAAAAATTGCCCTTGATGATTTCGGCAAGGGATATTCCTCTTTAAATTACTTAAGACAGCTCCCGGTAACTACGCTGAAGATCGACAAGTCATTTGTGCAAATAATTTCCGGCAACGATGAAAGAAGGATACTTACAGATTTTATTGTGAAAGCCGGAAAAAGCATGAATATTGATATTGTAGCCGTAGGTGTCGAGACGAAGGAGCAGTTTGATTACCTGTCCGGCCTTAATTGCAATAAGGTCCAGGGCTACCTTTTCAGCAGACCGCTTCCCGAAAAGGACGCGCTCGAGAAACTGCAGAAGCATATACCCGGGAGGAGAAACACTTAATGATCTTTCTTAACTCTGTCGGAAGCGTTTTTACGATTATCATAATTATTGCGGCAGGTTATATTTTAACGCGTGCCGGCTGGTTCAACGAATCCACCGGCAATATATTTTCAAAGATGATCCTTAATGTCTCGCTGCCGTGTTATTTGCTGTATAATATTACGTCAACATTCAAAAGGGATGAATTGCTCGCTTTAGCCGGAAAGTTGGGAGTGCCCGCCTTGTCAATCGGCATCAGCTACCTTTTGTCAATAGCGGTCAGCCATATTATCAAGGTTGACAGAAGCCGCAGAGGCGTATACCGTTCCATGTTTTTTGCTTCCAACACCATGTTTATGGGTTTGCCCGTAAATATTGCGTTGTTTGGTGAAGAAAGCATTCCTTACGTATTGCTGTATTATCTGGGAAATACAAGTTTTTACTGGACGTTAGGCGCATATGAAGTCAGCAGGGATAATCCGGGGATAAAGCAAAAGCTGATTAGCATGGATTCTGTAAGGAAAATTTTCAATCCCGCTATTTGCGGGTTCCTGGCGGGGGTGGCTGTTGTGCTGGCCGGTATTGAACTGCCGAAGTTCATTCATGACAGTCTTAAGTATGTCGGCAATATGACAACGCCATTGGCTATGTTTTTTGTCGGCATCACGCTGCATTTTGTCAAGTGGGACAGCTTCAGGATCGATAAGGATGTTGTATCGCTGGTGATAGCCCGTTCCGTTATTTGCCCGGCGCTGGTATTGCTGCTTAATTATATTCTTCTCGTGCCGGAATTGATGGGGAAGGTTTTTGTCATACAAGCTGCGATGCCGGTTATTACAAGTACTTCCGTTGTTGCAAAGGAATATGGGTCGGATTACAAGTTCGCAGCCATGATGTCGGCAGTTACAACCGCGACAAGCCTGGTTGTTATCCCGTTCTATATGTGGTTTATGGGACGGTAGAAAAGCAGACCGGGCAAGTTGTTACCTTGACTATTGCATTTTACTCATTCCGTATGCTATAATATCCTCTGTCACTAAAAACGATTATTGCGGGATTGTGTAAGGGTAGCACTACTGACTCTGGATCAGTCTGTGAGGGTTCGAATCCTTCTCCCGCAGCCAACTATATCCTCATAACAAAAGAATACGCGAATTTTGCGTATTCTTTTGTTTTAGGAATGTTTTTATTCAGCCGGACGGTTTCTTGATTGAAGGCTCGCGGAAAATATTCCATGAATGGGAAAATCGATAAAATCGGGGAAAACAGTACCATCTTTTGGAGTAAGGGCTTCATCGTCCGCTTCTGCTCCCGGCGCTTCATCCGGGGGAGTTTTTCCGTCCGGTAAACCCGGTTCTTTAGCCGGGGTTTCCATGGCTTTGGAGCTTTTCTTAGCGGCGCTGTATTCAGGCTGGATCACCCCCCACTCCTTCAGCTTGCCATCGGTACCTATCCACACGGGGGTCGATAAAGGCACAATGGAAAACAACTGCTCCACATCCGAGTTGATCATGCGGATGCAGCCGAGGGAAACATTTTTTCCGATTGAATAAGGACTATTGTTGCCATGGATTCCGAGTGTCCTGCCGTCTTTGTACGAAAGGCCGAGCCACCTGTAACCGAGAGGGTTTTCCGGAACCCCGCCCTTTACAGGTTTTGCATAGCCGGCTCCGCCCCAATATGGGTTTATAATTTTATTTACAACCTTAAACATGCCGTCCGGTGTAAGCGAGGGCGGATTGCCGATTGCCACGGGATATTTCCGAATTACAACGTTATTCTCATATAGAGTCAGTATCCTTTTTGTTTTATTGATTGTTATCCATTTTCCATCTGTAGGCGGCTTTCTTACATGGTCCTCACCGACCGCAATATCTGTTGCCAGGCAATCCGACATGATATCCTGGCATTTGTCGCTCCATACCCCGCTTACTTCAATGTTAAAGCTGCTTTGAAACCGTAGTATCGCGTTTCTCAGGTTAAGTTTCTTGTCCTTGGTTTCATCTTTATAAAATCCCATTTTTTTTAGCTCTTCCTTATAATCAAAAGTCGGCTGTTCCGACGGCTTTTCGCCGGGCGTTGCAACGGCTGCTTGTGTTTCAACGGCGGTTTGCGTTTCAACAATGGTTTGAAAGGAAACGCGCATTTCAAAAGGGGTCTGTGTTTCAACGGCGGTTGGCTGAACTTGAAGCAATGCGGGAATGGGTATATTGGATATGCCCGATTGGTTCAGGAGAATAAGCAGGCATAGCAGCGTAATGGAATGCGGCATTTCTACCTCCGGGAATATTTTCTTTGAATGACTTGTAATATATATGAATAATGGCAAGAAAAATATTACCGGGATTATTTTGGAGAAAAAGAAATACAGGGCCCTTGCAGGACCCTGTATTATTTCGGCTTCAAACTTATATCCGGGTAAAACAAAAGAGAGCCGTTCGCCGAACGAGTAAGTACATTATACTAGTGCTTTGTTACCATGTCAATATGCATTCAGTCCTATTTTTGCATCCATAGGCATGGATTAATTGAAAAAGTTATTTCCATTGGCACATTGGCACAACCATCGATTCAGTCCGTGCGGCCCTATGGGTTGCTTAAAATAAATGTTTTGCAAATACTTTATAAAGAGTGCTATAATATGTGAGAGCGTCGCCCCGTAAAACAAAGCGCCGTAACGCTTTTGCCGGGGCGATGAAAATATTGGGCGATGGGAAAAAATAATTAAAATAATATATAAAACGTTTTGGAGGTTATGTAGTGTCAAAAGCAAAAGAAAAATTGAAAGTAATCCCGCTTGGAGGATTGCAGGAAATAGGGAAAAATATAACGGTTTTCGAATATGGGGATGATATGATTGTCGTGGATTGCGGCATGGCTTTCCCGGAAGACGATATGCTGGGTATTGATATTGTTATCCCTGATATATCTTACTTGATAAAGAACAAGGAAAAAATAAAGGGCATTATCCTGACGCACGGGCATGAAGACCATATAGGAGGAATGCCTTACCTGCTGAAGGATATAAATGTGCCGGTTTACGCAACCAAGCTGACGCTGGGGTTGCTGAAGTACAAGCTGGAGGAGCATGAATTGCATCACCAGGCGCAGTTGGTGGACGTTGAGCCGGGAGAAACAGTGCAATTGGGCGCCTTCAGGGTCGAATTCATAAGGTCGACCCACAGCATAGCCGATACGGTGGCGCTTGCCTTGCATACGCCTGTTGGCGTTGTAGTACACACGTCCGATTTTAAAATCGATTATACGCCCATAGTAGGGGAACCGATAGATCTTGCGAGGCTGTCGGAGCTGGGGAAGGAAGGCGTGCTGCTGCTTATGTGCGACAGCACGAATGTCGAGCGCCCGGGATTTACGATGTCGGAGAAAACTGTGGGAGACACTTTCGAAGAAATATTTATGAACGCAAGAAGCAGAATTATTGTAGCCAGTTTTGCTTCCAACATCCACAGGGTGCAGCAGGTTATCAACGCCGCGCTGAAATTCAACAGGAAGGTTTCAGTGGTAGGGAGGAGCATGGTGAATATTGTCAACGTGGCAATGGAGCTGGGATACCTTAATGTGCCCGATGGCACGATGATAGATATTGATTTGATTGAAAAGTATCCTCCCGACAGGCTGGTCATTATCACGACAGGAAGCCAGGGGGAACCCATGTCCGCGTTGTCGAGGATAGCTGCCTCCGAGCATAAAAAAGTGGAAATCGAGCCCGGCGACATGGTTATTATTTCCGCATCTCCCATACCCGGCAATGAAAAACCGATCATAAAGGTCATAAACGAGCTTTTCAAAAAAGGAGCCGACGTGATATATGAATCGCTGGCCGACGTACACGTGTCCGGGCATGCCTGCCAGGAGGAATTGAAACTGATACACAACCTGGTAAAGCCAAAGTTTTTCATGCCGGTCCACGGCGAGTACAGGCATCTGAAGCAGCACGCAAACCTGGCTGCCGAGCTTGGAATGAAGCCTGAGAACATTTTCATGATGGAAATAGGAAAAGTCCTGGAACTGGATTCAGATTCCGCCAGGATCAACGGCTCGGTTTCGTCCGGAAGAGTGCTGGTTGACGGCCTCGGAGTCGGCGATGTGGGCAGCATTGTGCTGAGGGACAGGAAGCTCCTTTCCCAGGACGGACTGATAGTAATCGTTATTACTATAGAAAAGGAATCCGGCCAGTTGATAGCCGGACCCGACATCATTTCAAGAGGTTTTGTGTATGTAAAAGAGTCCGAGGACCTTATCGAAGATGCGCGTGAAGTTGTAAAAATGGCGCTGGCCAAATGCGAAGGCAGGCAAAAGGATGATTGGCCTGCGAAAAAAGGCATCATCAAGGACGAACTGAGGGAGTACCTTTTTGAGAAAACAAAACGCAAACCAATGATACTTCCGATTATAGTTGAAATTTGACGTCGGCCTTCAACTGCGGATAATGACTTTGTGATAGGTCTTTTTGCCCTTTTTCAGGATGAGTTCGCCGTTTGCAAACATATCGCTGCTTATTGCAAGGTCGAAGCCGGTTGCCGGCTTTTCGTCAATATAGATGCCGCCTTGCTGGATAAGCCTGCGCCCTTCGCTTCTGGACGGCGCCAGCCCGGTAAGCACAATGAGATCGAGTATGTTAAGGCCGTTTTCAAGGTCCTTTTCAGTTATCTCGGTCGAAGGCATGCCGCTAGTGCTGCCGCCTGCCCCGAACAGCGCTTCGGCGGCCTGCTTGGCTTTTACGGCTTCATCCTCGCCGTGCACCAGTTTTGTTACTTCATATGCGAGCACTTTTTTCGCTTCGTTGATTTGCTCGTTTTTCAGCGCGGCAAGCTTTCCAATTTCATCCATGGGGAGGAATGTCAAAAGCTTCAGGCAATTGATAACGTCTGCGTCATCTATGTTTCTCCAGTACTGGTAAAAGTCATAAGGAGGCGTTTTTTCGGCGTCAAGCCAGAGGGCGCCTTTTTCTGTTTTTCCCATTTTTTTGCCCTCGCTTGTGGTTAAGAGCCTGAATGTCATACCGTATGCTTCTTTGCCTTCTTCCCGCCTGATAAGGTCGATGCCCGCAAGTATGTTGGACCACTGGTCGTCTCCGCCCAATTGCATGATGCAGCCGTATCTCCTGTTCAGCACGAGGAAATCGTAGCTTTGCATGAGCATGTAGTTGAATTCAATGAATGTCAAGCCCCTCTCCAGCCTGGTTTTGAAGCATTCGGCGGTGAGCATCCTGTTTACCGAGAAGTGGACGCCGATTTCCCTTAAAAAATCTATGTAGTTCAGTTTCAGAAGCCATTCCGAGTTATCTACCATTATGGCCCGGTCGTTTGAAAAATCTATAAACCTCGAAATCTGTTTCTTGAAACATTCGGCGTTGTGCCTGATAGTTTCCGGCGTCATCATTTTACGCATATCCGTCCTGCCCGACGGGTCGCCGACCATCGCGGTCCCGCCGCCAATCAGCACAATGGGCTTGTGGCCTGCCCTTTGCATGTGTGCCATTACCATCAGTTGCAGAAAATGCCCTACATGAAGGCTGTCGGCAGTAGGGTCGAAACCTATGTAAAAGGTGATTTTTTCGTTTTCAAGAAGATCCTTGATTTTTTCCTCATGTGTAAGCTGGGCTATGAAGTCCCTTTGTTTTAGTATTTCAAATACACTGCCGGTCATATATTCTTACCTCGCCGTCGTTATTTTTGTGTATTTTACCACACCGGCGGAGGCAATTCAAGGGCGGCAGGCATTCAACCGTCGTTATCTTACCTTGCGCCAAGTCCGCCTCGTCAATCATTTCTCACTGTACGCCGCAGTTTGCCGGCCCAGGATTTCTTTTGCGATTTTCTTCTTTGCCAATATATATGCAACGGCATGAAACAGAAGATATGCCGCAAATACCCACAGTGCGTTCCGCATTATGGACGGGTTCAGCGAATCCGAATGATAGAAATTCATAAATACCCCGACAGCCGTATAGAGCTGCGGATAACCTATTGCAAAACCAAGGACGGTGGGCAGGAAAAATGACGGCTTCATATCGGCTGCGATGAAGGAAACAGCTTCGCTCCTACGTATCCCAAGCCTGTAGAGCTTGATGTATTTCCGGCGCTTTTCGGCTACTCCCGCGTACTGCCTTAATACCAGGACGGAGACCGAAGCCACGAAGGTTAATACCGCAAGAAAGCACGACACGAACAAGAACATTTCGTATATGCCTTTTGCGCCTTCATAAAATTCAATTCGTGATGTTATGCCGAAATATGCCGCCAAAGGATTGTTATTCACATTTTCGGCATATGCGGCTAGCTTTTTCCACAAACCTTTTGTCAGGCGCCAATTGTCTACATTTATGATGTGTATGATTCCCGTTCCATCCGGGCCGGCAATTTCCCTAACCTGCCTGTAGTCGTCCTCGCACAGCGCCACCATGGAGTCTGCCGGGCAACTCCCCATCGCCAGGTAGTTTCCGTCGAACTCGTCCTGGAGGGCAAACTTCAGCTCGGAGTTGTCTTTTCTTAAAACCAGGCTCTTTTCCGGGTACACGGTTTTGCCTGAAAATGTGTTGAACCTGATGACGCGCGCATTTCCGGGCACAACAGCCGGCTTCCCGGTTGTCTCACCCTTGCCGAAAATTTCTTCAAACATGTTTTCCGAAACTACAATGGCGCCCGATTTGTATTCACCGGCGCCCATGTCTGCGAAAACGAATTCAAGCCTGTGATGTTCCGCATCGGCGAAATTTTCTTCTTTAAATATTGCTTCAAGTTCGCCTGGCGGAATGTTGTTTATTCCGCCGATCTCAACATACACCAGGTCCGAAGAAAGGAAATTCTCCGTTATTTTGGGCAACTCGATGCAAATCGATACCGGTATCGAAATCATGCACATTGTGAGCGCGGCGAGAACGCTGAGGATGAACACCACCTTTTTATCCTGAGGGAATTTTGCTTTTAGTTCGCTTATACCAAGAAGCTTTTTATAATACCCATTTTTGTTGATGCGCGAAACTGCCGCCAGGATTGAACCCATGCCGGAAAGCAGGAAATATGCTCCCGCAAATCCTATGAACAGGTTCAATTCCATAAGTAACAGGTCTTTGCCGTCAAATGCCTCGTACGCGATTATTGCGCCAAGATAGAAAACTAATGCCGCAAGGCCGGCAATGCCCCATGCCGGACGCGCAAGCCTGTCTTCGCTCAATTTTGCTTCTTCCTTTAGCAGCTCGGCTATTTCAAGCCTGCTTGTCACAAACCGGCTGAAGAAGACAACGCAGGAGAATATTGCGGAAAATACTGCAAAAGTGGCGGCAAATTGCCGGAAATCAAGCATGAAATTTACTTCGGGAATATTAAGCAGCTTTACGACGGCGAGGAAGAAAATCCTTGAAAAAACCATGCCCGAAAGTATACCGGCAAATGAAGACAGCAGCGCTATAATAAAATTTTCCACCAGGATTATTTTGCTTATGTCTTTTCTGCTCATTCCAAGGGTAAGGTAAAGGCCGAATTCCTTGTTTCTTGACTTCACGAACGTGAAGTGGCTGTAATTTATGAAGAAAGCCGAAAAAATAAGGATGGCCGATACACTCATAATCATAATCATGTCGGCTTTGCTGTCGTGCAAATAATCCATCACGTCCCGGTTGAACACGAGCGTCATGTACATGAAAAATATCATGACGGAAAAGCCGCTGCAAAGAAAGTACGACATGTATTTACCGGCATGCATCCGGAAATTTTTATATGCTGCCTGGCTGAATGTCATTATTTCCACCTCCAAGCACCGCGAGGCAGTCGAGGATTTTATCGAAGAACTCTTTCCTCCGTCCTTTTCGCAGTATTTCCATGCTGACAGCGCCGTCCTTCAGGAATATGATCCTCCTGCAAAAGCTTGCGGCAAACGGGTCATGCGTGACAATCAGGATAGTGGCGCGCTTTTCTTCATTTATTTTTTCGAAGTATTTCATAACCGTCCCGGATGACCTGGAATCCAGGTTGCCTGTCGGCTCGTCGGCGAAAACCACCGCGGGACTGTTTACCAGCGCTCTTCCCACGGCGCACCTCTGCTGCTGGCCGCCTGACACTTCGTAAGGGTATTTGTCGGCGATATCCGCAATGTCAAGCATACGCATTATTTCACCGGCCTTGCTTTCCATTTCACCGGCTTTTTTTCTGTCGAGAATCATCGGCAGCATGATGTTTTCCTTCAATGTAAGGCTGTCCATAAGGTTGAAATCCTGGAAAACAAATCCCATTTTTCTTCTTCTGAAAAGCGCCAATTCATCCGGAGTCATCCGCGCTATTTCCACGCCGTCGATCCCGACGTTGCCGGACATCGGCCTGTCTATCCCGCTCAAGATATTCATTAGAGTAGTTTTTCCGCTGCCCGAAGGCCCCATGACCCCGACGAATTCCCCGGTTTCGACGCTGATGTCAACGCCGGCAAGGGCTTTTGTCGGGACCGCGCCTTTCCTGGCCGCGTAAATTTTTACAATATGCTTCGCATATAAAACAGGCATGCTGAACCCTCCTGCAAAAGTCTGCTTTCATGTTGTTAATTTTAGGGAAGGACGCGCTTTTAAACCATTGATTAATATTAAAATAAGCTTACATTTTTGAAATATAAGAAATGCTGACCGTGGCGCCTTTTCCTGCTTCCGATTTAATGCTTATATGGTGGCCAAGTTTGTCCGCGATCGTCTTGCATATGAAAAGGCCGATCCCCGAGGAATTGCGGAATTTTCTGCCGTTCTCGCCGGTAAAAAACGGTTCGAATACTCTCGGCAGGTCATATTCTGGTATTCCCACGCCTTCGTCGCGGATTGAAAGAATGACGCGGCCATTCTCGGCCCGGAAGTCGAAATGCACGTTGCGGCTTTCCTCAAAGCCGCCCGAATACTTGATCGCATTTGATACAACCTGCTCAAGCATGACGCGGTTCCACTTTGCGTCGGTGAGCACGATAACCGGACTGCCGTCATGGTGCAACTTCGGGAAAACATTGCTGTATATGAACTGGTTTCTCTTTTCATTAATTACGCTCCTTACCGCCTCGGACAGGTCTACCGGCTCCGGGATGCAATCCCTTGAGAAGTCGGTCAGCCTCATCATGTGCAGCATCTGCTCGAGCCCTGACAGCAGCCTGCCGTTTTCTTCCCTGATATCCGGGAGCCCGGCGCCGGTAATACCGTCGGCGGCCATCTTCTGCAATATCAGGTCTATTACCGAAACAGGGGTTTTCATGTTGTGGACCCATTGGGTGATAAACTGGTCACGCGCTTTTTGCTCGGAACGGATGCGCGTGAGTTCTCCCATGTATTTCTCGTGTATTGACGCGATGGTTTCCGCTGCGTGCGCTTCCCCGGCTGTCGACGGGCGGAGGAGGCATGCCGGGCTTTCCACGGTTTTGCGCAATTCCGTATGAAACCTGATATAACCCGGCAGTCTCGAGATAATAAAAACCATATAGATAAAAAGCGAAATTAAAAACGGATAAACAATTTCCCCGTCATCTGCGGCAATTATGTTGAAGAAGGCGATAACCAGCGCGGAGGACAAAAAATATACCGCGGTAAATCCCGCGTGGTCTTTTATAAAATTCACTAATATTTTTGGCATGCAGCGATCTTCAAACATATTATTCCGGCGACCTTCTTAAAACATATTACCCGGCAATCCCAGGCATATAACTCCGGCGACCCCGAACAAATTGCTCGGTAATTCATAGCATATTAGTCCGGGCTCCAGAACGTATAACTCCGGCAACCCTAAACACGTTAATCCGGCGACCCCCGGGCATATTATTCCGGCGGCCCTATTTCAAGAAAATATCCTACGCCCCTTTTTGTCTTAAGCGCGTCCGGGAGCCCGATGGCGGCCAGCTTGCTCCTTACCCTCGTGACATTGACGGTCAGCGTGTTGTCGTCCACAAACCCTGCGTCGTCCCAAAGCTCCTCCAGCAACTCTTCCCTGGTTGTAATCCTGCTGTTTATATTTTCATAAAGCTTTTTTAAAAGCTTGAACTCGTTTTTTGTCAACTCCGTGGAATTGCCGCCGAAACGGGCTTTAAAGCCAGACTCGTCCAAAACCAGTCCGATGCCGCCGCTCGCGCCCGAAACCGGTTCCGCCGGCACATATGCCGAATATTCCCCGTAAGCCCTTCTGATGGCGGATTTGACTTTAGCCAGGAGGACTTCCAGGTTGAACGGCTTGACAATATAATCGTCCGCTCCTGACTCGATGCCCATGACCTGCTCCATGTCCGCTCCGCGAGCAGATATAATTATAATCGGGATGCCGGACCTGCGCCTGATGCTCCTGCAAAGCCAAAATCCGTCCATGTACGGCAGGTTTACGTCAAGCAGCAAAAGGCTGGGGTTTATATTGTCAAAAATGTTTTCAATGTTTCTGAAATCATCCGACGAATGCACTTCATAGCCGTATCTCGACAAATAATCGGATATCAGGCCGCATAATTTCCGGTCGTCTTCCACGATTAAAATTTTATACATCCCGGCCACCCGCCCAGATATTTCATTTTATTTATTTACATTATATCACAGCGCGCTTGATTTGATATTGCAAAAATGGTGTGCCAAGGATGCGTGCAATCCATTCGGGACTGCAAAGCAGAAGACGGATAAAAAGGGATACGTATTATTGCATGCGGGCACAATAAAAAGGGCCGGTCAACCGGCCCGCCTCTCTCATTATCATATGTATTTTGCGTCAAGAGAATGCCCTATGCGTTTGCAATTCTGCCTGTTTTGTCACGGTAGAACATTATATAGAATACAAGCGAGATGAAGGTCTGTGCAGAAGGCACAATGCTGAATATAATAGGACCGAGCAAAGGTATTATATTAACGAAGCCAAGGATTCCGCCTACAATCGACCCGGCAATAAGCACAAGCACATTGATGCCCAATACGGTCCAGAAAAAGCTTTTGACAATTTCCACCGATTTTTTGGCTGATGCGACTACGTCAAGATTGTCAATGACCATCGCGGAAAACCACAGGCACAAGAGCGTATTTAAAACTATGTAGGCTAAGAATAACGCAAGAATCACTAAAGCCATCAATGCCAAGCCAATCCCGCCCAGAACAGAAAATATCAACCCTAGCAGCAAAGTCACAAGGAATGCGGCTATGAAGAAAACTCCGAAGACAACCAACTGCCCGACAAAATACAGAAGATACTTTACAAAGTTTTCCTTCAGGGCATTGCCCATATCGTTAAGATTTGTGTTGCCTGTTTCGAGGCTTTTGTTCACCAATCCGTAAGAGATGGGATAAATAGCAAACTGGACCAAAAATGATACAATGCTTCCGCCTATTGCGGCTGTTAAAATCCCCGGAATAAATCTTATCAGCTGGTCAGGATCGTTGAAACCGCCTCTTGTCATCATGTCCGAAATAGTGCCAAGGCTTAGCGTGGCGCCGGCGCCGCTGATCAATGCCGCAAGCGCCGTAAGGACATAAAGCGGAATTATAAGCATCCAATTCCTGACCGAAAAATTGAGTGCATTAACAAGATACTTCATAGGGCACCTCCATCTTTCATAATATATACCTATTCTATAAAGTCATAAAAATTCCTGCCGTATGACCAAAAAATTGATGAATAGCTTATTTTTTCCTAAACAGAGCAATTCGTCGGGAAATATGCTTTTTTACTCTGAAAGGTAGATGACATTTCTCGTGAACTCGCTTCCGGAAACGCGCATATGGGGATTTTTAAAGCCAAGAACGTATTGGTCGGTTGCCCCTGCTTCCAGTGCAAGCATGTCGGAGACACCGGGGAGATCCGACTTTTTACGTCCGGCTGTTTTTATGATAACGGGAAGAGCGGCTTTTTTCCTGATTTTTGACAGCAGCTTCCTGCCCGTATGGTTGAATCCCAGGACACGTATATATGCAGGGCCGCCCATCTTATTGAAGCTGTCGAACATGTTGCCGGTCAGCCCGGTCAGTACGCTGAAAAGAATTCTTTGTATTCTTGTTGCCGTATAACGCCTTGTGCATATTGAATTTAACAGTTCGTCAAAGGAACCGGATTTTCTTGCCGCCAGTGCGATCCTGTTTTCGAGCCCGTCTTCCATGTATGGCAGCGCCCGGATTTCATCCGCCGTCATCTTTCTAAGAAGCGACAACAAAGTAGTGCCGAAATCGGATGGGAATACGGGACCCCTGCCCAGCGCCAGCTCACGTTCGAGAATGTCCAGGGAAGAGGCCGGCAAGGCCGGAGCCAGCAAGCTTGATGCGACATTCCATGGGTTATCGGCAATCGTATTCCTTATAGACGTGGCGCTGCTTATTTCGCCGGACAGTTCGCCCTGGTTGTAGTCATTTCCGATCCTGCCGACGGTCATTGGAACGATGTTGCTGCCAAGGCGCTTGAGAGCCTTGATGTATTCTATGCCGAGAATGTTGTTTGGAGTTCTGAGGGTTTCGGAAATATTATCGTTTCCGAGCTTCGACTTAAGGTAAGCGGATAGTGCCGACTGCCTTGCGGACGGGAAAGATTTCCCGGAGTTGAGCAGGGCTTTAAGCTCGTTTTTATACTCATCGGGTTCTTCCAGGAGTATGGATGCTGCTTCGGCAAGTTTTTCCAGGTCTCCGGATTCGCTACCGAAACAGAGCGCATTTACAACGCCAAGGCTGTCAAGAAGCCTCACCGCTCCGTAGGCGAAAAATTCCGCGCTGGCCATGGCGTATGCGACCGGTAATTCAATGACAAGGTCAATGCCGCAAAGCAAGGCCATTTCAGTTCTTGCCCATTTGTCTACAATCGCGGGTTCTCCGCGCTGTGTGTAGTTCCCACTCATTACCGCGACAATGCAATCCGCCCCGGAGAGTTCCCTGGCTGTCCGGACATGGTAGAGATGGCCGTTGTGAAAAGGATTGTATTCAGCTACTATTCCAAGTACTTTCATCTATACTCCTCTGTTTGTTTATATGATGTCCCATGTCGATTATAGTCTAAAATCCATTTAATGTATAGGCATAGAACATAAAGTATTTTGTCCGGCCAACTGTACCGTTTTTCAAGTTTTGGGGCAAACAGGTGCAGCAGCGGAAATCAGCCTGATAGATATTAGTCTGAAATCAGCCTGATAGAAAATAAAGGTTCCATGATGTATAATCAATTTGTCGGATAAAATTGGGAAGACATAATGGAGAGGCATATAATGGGGAAAATTGCAGTAGTCGCGATAAGCGGCGCCACACGTGAATATGACAAGCTGTACCATTACCTTGTTCCGGAGGAATTTGAGAACGGTATTTTGCCGGGGATGAGGGTCATTGTTCCGTTCGGCAGGGGAGACAGCCCAAAGGAAGGTTATGTTTTCGGATTTGCCGAGAGTGCTGAATCCCACCCGCTTAAAAAAATAAAAAAGGTCATAGACGATAAACCCGTTCTTACCAGGCAGTTGATTAACCTGGCAATTTGGATGAAACAGCGCTATTTCTGCACATATGGCGCGGCGGTCAGGTGCATGCTGCCCGCGGGAATCGGGGTAAAAGGCACAAGGGTGGTCCGGCTCGTCGATGTGGTTGACACGGGTGTTCCGGAGCAAAATGCAATAATGGAAGCATTGAAGGATAACGATGGCGTGCTGGAATTTGCGGAACTGAAAAAGCTGTGCGGGATAAAAAGCAGGTTTAACGAGCATATAAAAGCACTCGGGGAAAAGGGAGCGGTACGTATCGATGAGCGGTATGCCGGCGCCGTAAGGGAGAAAAACGTAAGGGCGGCTGCACTTGCCATGCCTCACTTTGAGGTTTCGGAAGATATAGAGAAAGGCGTCCTGAAGAGCATACAGCAGATACGGGTGCTGGAAATACTGCTGGAAAATGAATATGTTGCGGTACAGGACCTGGCAAGGTTCGCGTCCGTATCGGTGTCTGTGCTGGATACGCTCAGGAAGAACGGGTATATCCGCTACGTAGACATAGAGGTGAAAAGAGACCCGGTAAAGCACAGGAATGTGGAAGAAACGCTGCCGATGAAACCCACCGTTGAGCAGTCAGCCGTCCTTAACACGGCAAAGGCTTTAATCGATAAGCGTGCTTTTGCCGAGATTCTGCTGCACGGTGTAACCGGCAGCGGTAAAACGGAAGTGTACATGCAGCTGATCAATTATGTAATTGATAAAGGCAGGCAGGCTATTGTACTGGTTCCGGAGATTTCACTGACGCCGCAGATGGTAGACCGTTTCAGAGGCAGGTTTGGCAGCAAAGTTGCGGTATTGCACAGCAGGCTTTCCCTTGGTGAACGGTATGACCAGTGGAGGATGATTAGGAATGGCGAGGTGAAGGTCGCCGTCGGGGCAAGATCCGCGGTATTCGCACCGTTTGAAAACCTCGGCGCGGTTATCATAGACGAGGAGCATGAGATTTCCTCTTATAAATCCGAAACAACGCCGAAGTACAGCGCCTTGCAAATCGCGGCAAGAAGATGCGAGGAAGATGGAGCTTTGCTGATTTATGGCTCTGCCACTCCGTCGGTCGATACTTATCAAAGGGCTGTAAACAATGAAATCGTCCTGCTCTCCATGAAGGAACGGGCAAATGCGCTTACGATGCCGGAAGTCCGGGTAGTGGACATGAGGAAGGAACTGGAACTTGGGAACAGGTCGATGTTCAGCGCCGCTCTTTCCGCCGAGATCGAAAAGAACCTGGCTGCGGGGCAGCAGACGATGCTTTTTCTGAACAAACGGGGGTATGCGTCGTTCGTACTGTGCAGGAGCTGCGGAATATCGCTTAAATGCATACGCTGCAATATAACGATGACCTACCATTCCTTTGACAACAGGCTTATCTGTCATTACTGCGGATATACGGAAAAAATGCCGCCGTCATGTCCCAGGTGCAAAAGCGGCAACATAAAGCAGTTTGGGGCTGGTACGCAAAAGGTGGAGGAGGAGCTTAAGAAATGCTTTCCCGGTTGTTCCGTAATCAGGATGGATATGGACACAACGACGGGGAAACATTCGCATGAAGAAATACTTGACGCATTCAGGGAGAAAAATATAAATATTCTCGTTGGCACCCAAATGATAGCCAAGGGGCATGATTTCCCGAACGTGACGCTGGTCGGAGTATTGGCGGCGGACAGCATGCTTGGCATTAATGACTACAGGGCGTCGGAGAGGACTTTCCAGCTTATAACGCAGGTTTCAGGCAGGGCCGGCCGGGGAAGGATTCCCGGAAGGGTTATTATACAAACATATAATACCGACGATTACAGCATTGTCTCGTCATGCAGGAATGACTACGAGTCGTTTTTCAGGCAGGAGTCGGAAGTCAGGAAAAGGCTGAAGTATCCGCCTTTTACAAATATAGGGTACCTGATTGTCAGTTCAGTTAATGACAGGCATGCTTTTGAATATGCCAAGAAAACCGTTTCATACCTGTCGGCGGGCATAAACGCCGATGAAGGCGACGAATTGATGCCCGGCCCGATGCGCGCGCCGGTTTCAAAGCTGAAAAACAGGTACAGGTGGAGGCTGGTGGTAAAGTGCGATTCACTGGAACGGCTGGTGGAATTGCTTTCCGGCGCATCGGATTACTTTGACAGGATCAGGGGCAGGCATGACGTAAGGCTCAGCGTGGATATCAACCCGGTTAATATGATGTGATGTTGTGAAGAATAAATAGCAGGACGTGTGTCATTTCCAGCTAAATCCGCCGTCCTTGGCGGATTTGCCTCACCTTGGTTTGGCATATGCGGGATTCGCTAAGTCGCTTTCATAAGATGCCTTGACCCGCACACGCATGTAAGCCGTGCAAGTGAAGCACCCTGCCCACGAGGGAACCTAATGTCAAATTGCAAGCCGCCCTG
>JBLNDI010000098.1:0-46501 GCA_050261495.1 Bacillota bacterium | reverse complement strand
ATCCTCCGCATCATTTTCACCCCATATTTTTGATATGAGGTTTATTATACACTACATCAAAACATTAAATTGAGACAAAATCACTGACGGCTTATTATGACAATATCAAAAACGGATCACACAACTCTTTAGGCAAGATATTTTCTTCTTGACTTTTAAAATGTTATGTGTTAAATTATTTATGCTCCGTTTGGAGGTCTTTTTTTTATGCCGGTTTGCAAGCCGAAGAGAACCGGCGCCCGGACAAAACAGATGTATACCCGGATATTGAATACGGGAGCTGGAGGTGTCGTAGATGAGAGTTAATATTATATTGGCATGTGTAGACTGCAAACAAAGGAATTATACTACTAAAAAGAACAAGAAGAATGATCCGGACAGGATTGAGCTGAAGAAATACTGTAAGTTCTGCCATAAACATACGGTACACAGGGAAACGAAATAAGGGCGGAGGTGCGCGTAAATGGCTGAAAATACACGCCTATCCAAGTTGGCCGACTTTGGCAGGAAGGTTGCCAGGTTTTTCAAGGATATTAGGTCCGAATTGAAGAAAGTCATCTGGCCATCCAGGGAGCAATTGGTGAACAATACTATTTCGGTATTGATGATTTGTCTGCTTATCGGCATAATTATATGGGTTTCCGACGCCATTTTCGGAAAGGTTTTGGAGTGGACCCTGTCGAAGTAGCGAAGGAGGATGCAAATCCTGATGAGTGTTAATGAAATGCCTGAAGCCAAGTGGTATGTTGTACATACCTATTCCGGGTATGAGAATAAAGTTAAAGCCAACCTGGAGAAAATTGTCGAGAACAGAAATATGCATGATTATATCCTTGATATCGTTGTTCCGATGGAGGAACAGATCGAGATCAAGGATGGCAAGAAAAAGGCCACGTTGAGGAAAGTGTTTCCCGGGTATGTTCTTGTAAAGATGGTTATGACGGATGAATCCTGGTATGTGGTAAGAAACACCAGGGGTGTTACCGGTTTTGTGGGGCCGGGGTCGAAGCCTGTTCCGCTGACGGATGAAGAAATAAGGGCGATGGGCGTTGAGGAATTCGCCCCGGTGCTGGATTATGAAGTCAACGATAATGTAAGGGTCATAAGCGGGCCCTTGGAAAACTTTATCGGCATAGTCGAGGAAATCAACATAGAGAAGAAGAAAGTCAGGGTAGCAGTATCCATGTTCGGAAGGGAAACCCCGGTAGAACTGGAATTGACTCAGATACAGAAATTGTAAGATTGGGAGGTGGATGAAAGTCATGGCAAAGAAGATTGTGGGTTATGTAAAGCTCCAGATTCCTGCAGGAAAGGCAACTCCTGCTCCACCGGTTGGACCAGCGTTAGGACAGCACGGCGTAAACATCATGGGATTTTGCAAGGAGTTTAATGAAAGGACCGCGAAAGACGCGGGATTGATTATTCCCGTTGTTATCACGATTTACGCGGACAGGTCTTTTTCATTTATTACAAAGACTCCTCCGGCAGCGGTGCTTTTAAAGAGAGCATGCAAGATTGAAACAGGTTCGGGCAGGCCAAACAGGGACAAAGTTGCAAAGATTTCAATTGACGAGGTTAGGAAGATTGCGGAAATGAAAATGCCCGACTTGAACGCTGCAAGTATTGAAGCGGCTACCAGCATGATTGCGGGTACGGCCAGGAGCATGGGCATAGAAGTGGTGGAATAATACTGCCGATGCGCCCGTCCGGCTTAACCCGGCACGCATGTGAAGCTTGAAAAGTGGGAGGGAACCTGTGTTTCCGAATATTTGACCACGAAGGAGAGGATTTTGATGAAGAGAGGAAAGAAATATATCGAGAGCGCAAAGCTCGTGGATAAAACAGTATTGTATGATCCGGCGCAAGCCCTGGAGCTTGTGAAGAAGACTGCGAAAGCAAAGTTTGACGAAACGGTCGAGGTTCATGTAAAGCTTGGAGTTGACTCAAGGCATGCCGACCAGCAGGTGAGAGGCGCGGTTGTGCTCCCTCATGGCACGGGCAGGACAGTCAAGGTGCTTGTATTTGCAAAAGGCGACAAGGCCAGGGAGGCTGAGCAGGCCGGAGCCGATTTTGTAGGAGCGGAAGACTTGGTTGCAAAGATCCAGAACGAAAACTGGTTCGATTTCGACGTGGTTGTAGCCACACCGGACATGATGGGCGTGGTGGGCAGGCTGGGTAAACTGCTTGGACCGAAAGGACTCATGCCGAACCCGAAGGCCGGAACGGTCACAATGGATGTTGCAAAGGCGATAAGCGACATCAAAGCCGGTAAAATCGAGTACAGGCTTGATAAGACAAATATAATCCACTGCCCTATCGGCAAGGTGTCGTTTGAGCTTGAAAAACTGCAGGATAACTTCCGCACCCTGTTAGATGCCATCATCAAGGCAAAACCGGTTGCTGCAAAGGGCCAGTACCTGAGAAGCATAGTTGTGGCATCGACAATGGGTCCCGGCATAAAGGTAAATCCGGCCAGGGTGGCAGAATAAATCCTGCTTTACAACCGGGACGTTTTGCTATAATATATAATCTGTTGCTATTATATTAAGAAAAAAATCATATGGTACCGCAGACAGCAGGTGCTCATGCATAATCGGCAACAGCCGGCCTGCCGAGGTAGAAAGTTTGTTTCCGCAGCCGTTTGGCAAATTGTATCGGAAATCTCCCTTGTGTGTCTGCAAATATGCGAATGCGCAAGGGTTTTTTATTGCAGGTTGTATAACAATGTGCCGTCTCATGAAGAGAAGCGGGATAGACAAAGGAGGTGGAAAATTTGCCAAAGGAAAGCACCCTTAATCAAAAGCGGAAAATTGTAGAAGACATAAGCAATAGAATAAAGGCGGCAAAAGCCATAATCTTCGCAGATTACAGAGGATTGACGGTTGAGCAGGATACTGAGCTCAGAAACGCGCTCAGAAAAGCAGGCGTCGATTACAAGGTGGTAAAAAACACGCTGGCGAGGTTTGCCGTAAAGGAAAACGGGCTTGACGATATAAACCCGTACCTGGTAGGACCCACATCCATGGCGTCGAGCGAGACCGACCCCGTCGCGCCGGCGAAAGTTTTAAGCGAGTATGCAAAGAAGTTTGACAAGCTGGAAATAAAGGCCGGCGTTGTGGAAGGAAAGGTCATAGATCTCAAGGGTATTAAGGAACTGGCCGAACTCCCGCCGAGAGAAGTGCTTGTGGCAAAAGCGCTTGGCGGACTTAAGGCGCCGATAACAGGCCTTGTTAATGTTCTCAACGGAAACATAAGAGGTTTGGTTGTAGCATTAAAAGCGATTGCGGAACAAAAGGCGAATGCTTAGTAAGCTTACTCTTATAAGAATTTAAAATTAATTATCTTGATAAAAATTATGGAGGTATTAAAAAAATGGCTAGCGAAAAAGTTTTAAAATTAATTGAGGATGTAAAAGCTTTAACAGTATTGGAATTGTCCGAGCTTGTAAAAGCTCTTGAAGAGGAATTTGGCGTATCCGCGGCGGCTCCTGTGGCTGTGGCGGCGGTGGCTCCTGCAGCAGCCGGAGCGGCAGCTGCTCCCGAAGCTGAGGAAAAGACCGAGTTTGACGTGATTCTCAAGGAAGTCGGAGCAGAGAAGATAAAGGTTATCAAGGTTGTAAGGGAAGTAACCGGCCTGGGTCTTAAGGAAGCCAAGGATCTTGTCGACGGAGCTCCCAAGACCGTTAAGGAAAATGTTTCCAAGGAAGAAGCAGCATCCATCGAAGCTAAATTCAAGGAAGTCGGCGCTACCGTAGAAATAAAGTAATAGAGGCAGGTATGCTGAACGCCTTATATGGAAAGTGTCCCGTGTATTTACCCGGGACACTTTTCATGGTTTGAAACGGAGACCGGCAATAAGCATTAGTGTGCTGCCGGCATCGTTGAAATACCGCTGAAACGATAGAATTCATCCCGATATTTAGCCGGATAAACTTGGAAGAAAAAAACAATAAAGACAATATATTATATCTATTGACATGCTGCCAACAGTATGCTAGAATTGTTTACTGCATTGTAATTTTAGACTTGTTTGGTTTTTGAAATGCAACTACAAACACCCGATGCATAGATTATAGCACAGGAGAATAAAAAAGACAAGAAGTGTTAATAATTATTTAATGGTAGTCAAGGCAAAATCAGTGAAGTTGCCTGGCAGGTGTTTTTTTATTGCAGAGATATGTTTTAAATGGATGTAAGCGCCTATATGAATTAGCCCAAAAAGCTTTTAATAATACTACTAAAAGCTTTAGATATACACCGGCGTATCGTCCGACACGACCGGTGATCCGGTAAGATTGCATGAATGCAAGCCTTTCATGTAGAAACGCTCAAATTACAACAAGTCTGTTTATGAGGTGATATTTAATGGTACATCCCGTAAAAATGGGCCGGAATACAAGAATGAGCTATTCCAGGATTGATGAAGTTCTGGATATGCCCAACCTGATCGAAGTCCAGAAGAACTCTTATAGATGGTTCCTGGAAGAAGGACTTCGCGAAGTGTTCAGGGATGTTTCGCCAATCCAGGATTATACGGGCAACCTGGTGCTGGAGTTTCCGGATTACAAGCTTGAGGATGACAATCCCAAGTATACCATTGAGGAGTGCAAGGAAAGGGACACTACATATTCCGCTCCGCTTAAGGTCAAGGTGCGCCTTATTAACAAGGAAACAGGCGAAGTGAAGGAACAGGAAATATTCATGGGAGATTTTCCGCTGATGACCGAAAACGGCACATTTATAATAAACGGGGCCGAGAGGGTCATTGTCAGCCAGTTGGTGAGATCGCCCGGAATTTATTTTTCGAAAAAACTAGACAAGACGGGCAAGGTCCTTTATTCAGCGACGGTAATACCGAACCGCGGAGCCTGGCTTGAATATGAGACGGATTCCAGCGACATCATGTCGGTCAGGATAGACAGGACCAGGAAACTGCCCATCACCGTTTTGCTGAGGGCTCTTGGCTATGGAACCGATATTTCAATTACCGATCTGCTTGGAGAAGACGAGAGGCTGCTGGCCACCATTCAGAAAGACAACGCGAAGAGTACGGATGACGGTTTGATCGAGATATACAAAAGGCTGAGACCCGGCGAGCCTCCTACGGTTGAGAGCGCAACAACGCTGCTGCACAACTTGTTTTTCGATCCCAAGAGGTATGATCTTGCCAAGTTCGGCAGGTTCAAGTTCAATAAGAAGCTTTCATTGGCGTCAAGGATAGCCGGTCATAAGGCTGCCGAAAAAATTACGGATCCGAAGACCGGTAAAGTCATTGTTGATGAAGGCGACTATATAGACAGGGAAAAATCCGTTGCCATTCAGAATACCGGGATCAACTCCGTTAATATTTATGCCGAGGAGAAAAAGATCACGGTCATAGGCAACGGCACTGTTGATTTGAAGGCTTTTACCGGTTTTGATCCCTCTGAAACGGGGATAACGGAAAAAGTAAGATATGAAGTCCTGAAAAAACTAATGGAAGAAAACAAGACAAAAGCCGACCTGAAAAAAGCAATTGCGGAAAACGCGGATGAATTGGTTCCGAAGTATATTACGCCCGAGGACATAATTTCATCCATAAATTACTTGATCCATCTGAATTACGGGGTTGGCAGCGACGATGACATAGACCATCTCGGAAACAGGAGGCTCCGCTGCGTCGGGGAGCTGCTGCAAAACCAGTTCAGGATTGGGCTGGCAAGGATGGAAAGGGTAGTAAGGGAAAGGATGACAATCCAGGATATTGATATTGTTACTCCCCAGGCGTTGATTAATATAAGGCCTGTTGCAGCCGCAATAAAGGAATTTTTCGGAAGCAGCCAGCTGTCGCAGTTTATGGACCAGACAAACCCGCTGGCGGAACTGACGCACAAGAGGAGGATAAGCGCGTTGGGACCGGGCGGTCTCAGCAGGGAGAGGGCAGGATTCGAAGTGCGTGACGTGCACCATTCCCATTACAGCCGCATGTGCCCCATCGAGACGCCTGAAGGTCCGAACATCGGCTTGATCGGTTCGTTGAGCACCTATGCGCGGATAAATGAATATGGCTTCATTGAAGCGCCTTACAGGAAGATAGACAAGACCAGGGGCGTTGTTACCGATGAAATAGATTACCTCACGGCTGACGAGGAAGATATGTACATGATTGCGCAGGCAAACGAGCCGCTTGACGAGGAAGGCAGGTTCAGAAACAAGAAGGCTCTCTGCCGGTATAAAGATGATATTCTTGAAGTGGAAACCAGCCGGGTGGATTACATGGACGTGTCGCCGAAGCAGTTGGTATCGGTGGCGACCGCAATGATACCGTTCCTGGAAAACGACGACGCGAACCGTGCGCTTATGGGTTCAAACATGCAGCGCCAGGCTGTGCCGCTCATTAAAACCGAGGCGCCGATAATAGGTACCGGTATTGAGCATAAGGCGGCGAGAGATTCCGGCACTGTCGTGATTGCCCGCAATTCCGGCGTTGTTGAGAAGGTTTCCGCGAATGAGATAATTATACGCAACAATGAAGGCAAAAGGGACGTTTACAAGCTTTTGAAATATGTACGGTCCAACCAGGGCACATGCACGAACCAGAGACCTATCGTCAGGAAGAACGATTTGGTTGAAAAAGGAGACGTGATTGCCGACGGACCTTCCACCGACAATGGCGAAATAGCCCTCGGCAAGAACGTGCTGGTGGGATTCATGACCTGGGAAGGCTATAATTATGAAGACGCCATACTTATAAGCGAAAAGCTTGTCAAGGAAGATACATTTACATCCATCCACATAGAGGAATATGAAGCGGAAGCCAGGGATACCAAGCTCGGGCCTGAAGAAATAACGCGGGATATCCCCAATGTCAGTGAAGAATCCCTGAAGGATCTTGACGAGAGAGGGATTATCAGGATAGGCGCCGAGGTCAGGGCCGGCGACATACTTGTTGGCAAAGTAACTCCCAAGGGAGAAACTGAGTTGACGGCCGAAGAAAGGCTTTTAAGGGCCATTTTCGGTGAAAAGGCCAGGGAGGTAAGGGATACCTCGCTCAGGGTTCCTCACGGGGAATCCGGAATTATTGTCGACGTGAAAGTTTTCACGAGAGAAGCCGGCGATGAACTGCCGCCCGGGGTAAACCAGCTTGTAAGATGCTATATTGCCCAGAAGCGAAAGATATCGGTGGGTGACAAGATGGCCGGGCGTCATGGAAACAAGGGCGTTATTTCCAGGGTGCTTCCCGAGGAGGATATGCCGTTCCTTCCTGACGGGACGCCGCTTGAGATCGTATTGAACCCGCTTGGCGTGCCTTCGCGAATGAATATCGGCCAGGTGCTTGAGACCCATCTCGGGTACGCCGCCAAGGTGCTGGGATGGCATATAGCCACCCCGGTATTTGACGGGGCTTCCGAAAACGATATTATTGAGACGCTGAAAATGGCCGGACTTCCTGAAGACGGGAAAACGGTGCTGTATGACGGGAGAACCGGGATGCCGTTTGAGAACCGGGTTACGGTAGGCTACATGTACATGATGAAGCTGGCACACCTGGTCGACGATAAGATTCACGCACGCTCCACCGGCCCGTATTCTCTTGTTACGCAGCAGCCGCTCGGCGGAAAAGCGCAATTTGGAGGCCAGAGGTTCGGTGAAATGGAAGTGTGGGCCCTTGAAGCTTATGGGGCCGCCTATACCTTGCAGGAGATTCTTACCGTAAAATCGGACGATGTCGTTGGAAGGGTGAAGACTTACGAATCCATCGTCAAGGGCGAGAACGTACCGGAACCGGGCATACCCGAATCGTTCAAGGTCCTGATCAAGGAACTCCAGAGCCTTGCGCTCGATGTCAAGGTATACACCGAGGAGCGTGAAGAAATCGCCATAAAAGAATCCTCCGACGACGATATCGAGGAACTTAACGTGAACATTGAAGGGCGCGAGGATGAAGCGCCGCTTGGAGATTACGGCGAGATCACCGATGACCTGATTGACGATGATATGGATATCGATGATTTCGATCTCGGCGACATTGGCGGCGCCGAAGAGAGCCTTGATGATGCGTTAAGCGAAGACTTGTTCTCCGAGGATGATGATTTCGCGGATGACCTGGATGACGAGGATTTTTAGAAAGGAGATCTGATCCATGCTTGAGATGAGTAATTTTGACGCCATAAAAATCGGTTTGGCCTCACCGGAAAAAATCAGGGAATGGTCCAGGGGCGAGGTTAAGAAACCGGAGACGATAAATTACAGGACATTGAAGCCGGAAAGAGACGGCCTTTTCTGCGAAAGGATTTTCGGACCGCAAAAGGACTGGGAGTGCCATTGCGGCAAATATAAAAGGATAAGATACAAGGGCATCGTCTGCGACAGGTGCGGTGTTGAGGTTACCCGGTCCAAGGTGAGAAGGGAAAGGATGGGCCATATCGAGTTGGCCGCCCCTGTTTCGCATATCTGGTACTTCAAGGGTATACCGAGCAGAATGGGGCTTATCTTGGATATGTCGCCCAGGGCGCTGGAGAAAATACTTTATTTCGCTGCCTACGTTGTTATCGATCCCGGCCAGACCCCGCTTTCCAAGAAACAGGTACTGACCGAGAAGGAATACAGGGACAGCCTGGACAAATTCGGTTACAAGTTCAAGGCGGGCATGGGCGCCGAAGCCATAAAGGAATTGCTTATGGAAATTGACCTGGATGCCCTTTCGAAAGAGTTAAGGGCGGAATTGAAAGAGGCGACCGGGCAGAAGAGAGTCAGGACCATCAAGAGGCTGGAAGTGGTCGAAGCTTTCAGGCTTTCGGGAAACAGGCCGGAATGGATGATCCTGGATGTTATACCGGTTATTCCGCCGGAACTCAGGCCGATGGTCCAGTTGGACGGCGGAAGGTTTGCCACGTCGGACCTCAATGACCTTTACAGGCGCGTTATTAACAGGAACAACCGCCTTAAAAGGCTGCTCGATCTGGGAGCGCCCGATATAATCGTGAGAAACGAAAAAAGGATGCTGCAGGAAGCTGTAGACGCCCTTATAGACAACGGCAGAAGGGGAAGGCCAGTGACAGGTCCCGGAAACAGGCCTCTTAAATCGCTTTCGGACATGCTGAAAGGCAAACAGGGACGTTTCCGCCAGAATCTGCTCGGAAAACGCGTTGACTATTCGGGACGTTCGGTTATCGTCGTAGGTCCCGAGCTTAAGATATACCAGTGCGGGCTACCGAAAGAAATGGCTCTGGAGCTGTTCAAGCCGTTTGTAATGAAAAAACTTGTAAATGACGGTTTGGCGCATAACATCAAAAGCGCGAAGAGAATGGTGGAAAGGGTCAGGCCGGAAGTCTGGGATGTGCTTGAAGAAGTTATCAAGGAACACCCCGTTTTGCTGAACCGCGCGCCTACGCTTCACAGGCTCGGGATACAGGCTTTCGAGCCCGTGTTGGTCGAGGGCAAGGCCCTGAAGCTTCATCCGCTGGTATGCACGGCGTATAACGCGGACTTTGACGGCGACCAGATGGCTGTTCATGTGCCCTTGTCCGCCGAAGCGCAAGCCGAGGCCAGGTTCCTTATGCTGTCGGCGAACAACCTGCTTGCTCCCAAGGACGGAAGGCCTATAACCGTTCCTACGCAGGATATGGTTCTTGGCAGTTATTACCTGACCATTGAACGTGAAGGCGAAAAGGGAGAAGGCAGTTCGTTTGGTTCGTTCGAAGAAGCGCTGATAGCTTATGAAGAAGGATATATCGGCCTGCATGCAAAGATAAACGTTAGAATGGAAAAGACGATAGACGGCAAGAAAGTATCGAAAATAATAAAAACCACTGTCGGCAAACTTATATTTAATGAAGCTATTCCGCAGGATCTTGGTTTCGTTGACAGGTCGGACCCCGAGAAATTGTTCGACCTCGAAGTGGATATGCTTGTAACCAAGAAGGAGCTCGGGAAGATCATCGACAGGTGCATAAAGGTGTACGGCACGACCGATACGGCTATAGTGCTTGACAAAATCAAGACACTGGGATTCAGGTATTCAACCAAGGGCGCGATAACGATCGGCATATCCGACATGGTTATCCCGGAAGTCAAGCAGAAATATATAAAAGAAACCGAAGAAAAAATTGAAAACATATCAAGAATGTATAAGAGAGGGCTTATTTCGGAGGAAGAAAGATACAACTCCGTTATACAGGCCTGGACCGAAACCGGCGAGAACCTGACGCAAGCCTTGCTGGATACGCTGGACAGGTTCAACCCGATATTTATGATGTCCCAGTCCGGAGCGAGGGGAAGCATAAGCCAGATCAAGCAGCTTTCAGGTATGAGAGGCCTGATGGCCGATACATCCGGCAAAACGCTGGAAATCCCGATCAGGGCGAATTTCCGTGAAGGACTGAACGTGCTGGAGTACTTCATATCTACGCACGGCGCCAGGAAAGGACTTGCCGACACGGCTATCAGGACCGCCGACTCAGGTTACCTGACCAGACGTCTTGTCGACGTCAGCCAGGATGTTATCGTCAGGGAAGCGGACTGCGGTACAAGGAAAGGTATAGAAGTAAGCGAAATAAAGAACGGAAGCGAGATTATAGAGAGCCTGACCGAAAGGCTGGTTGGCAGGTATACCATCGAACCCATTGTGCATCCTGAAACCGGAGAAGTTATTGTTGAAGGCGACAAAAGGATTAACGATGAGGATGCCGAAAAGATTGCAAACGCGGGTTTGAAGAAAGTCAGGATCAGGTCCATACTGACCTGCCATTCGGAATACGGCGTATGCGCCAAGTGTTACGGGGCCAACCTGGCTACCGGCGAGGACGTCAATGTGGGTGAAGCGGTTGGCATTATCGCGGCGCAGTCAATAGGCGAGCCCGGAACCCAGCTGACAATGAGAACCTTCCATACGGGCGGTGTGGCAGGCGACGACATTACCCAGGGTCTTCCTCGCGTCGAGGAGCTTTTCGAGGCAAGAAAACCCAAGGGCCTTGCAATTATCTCGGAAATTTCCGGCAAGGTAAGAATAAATGATACCAAGAAAAAGAGAGAAGTAATCGTAACGAACGAAAATGGGGAATCGCGCACCTACATGATACCCTACGGGTCCAGGATAAAGGTTTACGACGGCGATACCGTGGAAGCGGGCGACGAAATCACCGAGGGCTCCGTGAATCCTCATGACATACTTAAAATAAAGGGCGTGGAAGCCGTCCAGGCATATTTGCTGCAGGAAGTCCAAAGGGTTTACAGGCTGCAAGGCGTTGACATCAACGATAAGCATATAGAGGTTATTATCCGGCAAATGCTCAGGAAGGTGAAAGTTGAAGATCCTGGAGATACAAACATGCTTCCGGGAGGACTGGTGGACATGTTTGATTTCGAGGAGGAAAACGCCAGGGTTGAAGCTGAAGGATTGAGGCCTGCAACAGGAAAGCGGGCGCTGCTGGGTATTACAAAAGCGTCGCTGGCGACGGAGTCGTTCCTGTCGGCGGCATCTTTCCAGGAAACCACGAGGGTATTGACCGAAGCTGCAATAAAAGGCAAAGTCGATCCGCTGGTCGGGCTGAAGGAAAACGTGATAATCGGCAAGCTGATCCCGGCGGGTACCGGCATGAGCAGGTACAAGGATATAAACATAAGCACTGTTACAGACTAAAGGCCGCCGCGGCACGGCGGCACCTGTAATCGGGAATAGCTGCTTGCGTAACCTCTGCTTGACAAACAGCGAATCGCGGTGATAAAATATCTGAGTGCAAATTTTGAGGCGCTTGTAAAGCTGTTTTTCTTGATTATTAATACTTTAGTGGCCGTATAAATCGGCGGCAGGTTATTAGCCGTATAAAGGCGGCTGATGATGAGGGAAGGTGCGGTTTTGTGCTTGAACTTTTGAAAAGCCGCAATAAGGCGATAGGCATAAAGCAAACCCTTAGGGCGGTAGAGAATAATGTAGCCGACAAGGTTTATATTGCCATGGATGCTGATGAAAAGGTGACAGGCAAGCTAAAGGAATTCTGCCTCGCCAAGGCAATTGAAATAGAGTACGTCGACACCATGAAACAGCTTGGCAAGGCGGCTGGTATCGAAGTAGGCGCTTCAGCTGTTTGCCTGCTGAAGGAATGAAGGGATCCCCGGTATGGCCCAAACCGGCATAAGTCCCGGAAAAAGAGCGGTATGCCGCTTATAGCGTGGGTGGTACCGGAATAGTATAAATTACGATTGAAGGAGGTGTATGGATGCCGACATTCAACCAGATGGTCAGAAAGGGCAGAGAGGTGGTTAAATACAAATCTACCGCTCCGGCGCTTCAGAGCAGTTTCAATACTCTGAAGAAGAAGTATATTAAAATCAACTCGCCGCAAAAGAGGGGCGTCTGCACGGTCGTAAGGACAACAACGCCCAAGAAGCCGAATTCGGCTTTGAGAAAGGTGGCCAGGGTACGCCTGACCAACGGTATTGAGGTTACCGCGTATATCCCCGGGATTGGCCATAATCTGCAGGAACACAGCGTTGTGCTTATAAGGGGCGGCAGGGTGAAGGATCTGCCCGGCGTCAGGTACCACATTATCAGGGGAACGCTTGATACTGCGGGTGTCGCGAAGAGAATGCAAGGCCGTTCGAAGTACGGGGCGAAGAGGCCGAAAACGAGCGCCGCAAAGTAGCAATACTTAGCCGGAGCCGTAATGCTGAAACGAAAATAACAAGGTGCTAGGTATTTTTATATAGATAACGACAAATTATTTATATATGCACGTACCGACGCACTGACGAGAACCTTCGGGTTCCGAGTACCTCAGGATGTATCCGGAGAGATATCACCCAATAACTGCTAAAGGAGGGAAGTAGAGTGCCGAGGAAAGGACATGTTCCGAAAAGAGATGTTTTGCCGGATCCTATTTATAATGACAAGATAGTCACTAAATTGATAAATAAAATCATGCTGGACGGGAAAAAAGGTCTGGCGCAAAGGATCTGCTATGAAGCCTTCGACATCATCAGGGAAAAGACGGGTAAGGATCCGCTTGAAGTTTTTGAACAGGCCATGAACAACGTAATGCCTGTCCTTGAGGTAAAGGCCAGGAGGGTAGGCGGTGCGACCTACCAGGTCCCTATTGAAGTCAGATCCGACAGAAGACAGGCCCTGGGATTGAGATGGCTGGTCAATTATGCCCGCGAAAGAGGCGAAAAGACTATGAAAGAAAGGCTTGCGGGCGAAATTATGGACGCCGCCAATGGAGTAGGCGGAGCATTCAAGAAAAAAGAAGACACGCACAAGATGGCTGAAGCTAACAAGGCTTTCGCCCATTACAGGTGGTAATGCGTTTAATGCCAGTAAAGTTGAACTTATCGAAAGAGAAAGGAGGAAATCATGCCCAGGCGGTTTAGTTTGGAGAACACCAGGAATATCGGTATTATGGCCCATATTGATGCCGGCAAGACTACCACGACCGAACGGATACTTTTTTATACCGGCAGGGTTCATAAAATGGGAGAAGTTCACGAAGGCGCAGCTACCATGGACTTCATGGAGCAGGAGCAGGAACGCGGGATAACCATATCTTCCGCCGCTACCACCGCACAGTGGAAAGGCGCCAGGATAAACATTATTGATACGCCGGGGCACGTTGATTTCACTGTTGAGGTTGAAAGATCCCTTAGAATTCTCGATGGTTCCGTTACGGTATTTTGTGCAAAAGGAGGCGTCGAATCCCAGTCCGAAACTGTATGGAGGCAGGCCGACAAGTATAATGTGCCCCGCATTGCATATGTTAATAAAATGGACATAATGGGCGCAGATTTTTTTAATGTCGTACAGATGATGAAGGACAGGCTGAAGGCGAATGCCGTTCCTATACAGTTGCCCGTCGGCAGGGAGGATAGTTTCCGCGGTATAGTGGATTTGGTTGAAAAAAAGGCTATATTTTACCTTGACGACCTGGGAAAGGTGCTGGACGAAGAGCCGGTACCGGACGATATGGCTGATATTGTCGAGGAATATCGCACCAAGTTAATTGAAGCTGTCGCCGAATACGATGAGAACATCATGAAGAAATACATCGAAGGAGAGGAAATTTCGGTGGAAGAACTGCGTGCAGGCATTAGAAAGGCGACAATATCGGCAAGCCTGATACCGGTAACCTGCGGATCGTCTTACAGGAACAAAGGCGTACAGCAGTTATTGGACGCAATTGTCTACTATATGCCGTCGCCGCTTGACATTCCGCCTATCAAGGGAGTGGCGCCGGACGGAGAGACGATGATTGAAAGGCTGGCAAGCGATGACGAGCCTTTTTCCGCACTGGCATTCAAGATTGTCACAGATCCGTTCGTGGGAAGGCTGTGCTATTTCAGGGTATATTCCGGCAAATTGAGCACAGGGTCATATGTGCTTAATTCCACGAAAAATAAAAAAGAGCGCGTTGGAAGAATACTGCTGATGCACGCAAACCACCGGGAAGACACCGACATGGTTTATGCCGGTGATATTGCGGCGGCGGTAGGACTGAAGGATACCACCACGGGAGACACCTTGTGCAGCGAGGATGCACCGGTAATACTTGAATCCATGGAATTTCCCGAGCCGGTAATCCATATTGCGGTCGAACCCAAGACCAAGGCCGGGCAGGAAAAGATGGCAACCGCCCTTGCAAAACTGGCGGAAGAGGACCCTACGTTCAAAGCGCGCATGGATCCCGATACGGGGCAGACAATCATTTCCGGGATGGGAGAATTACACCTGGAAATCATTGTCGACAGGATGATGAGGGAATTCAAAGTCGAAGCCAACGTCGGGCAGCCCCAGGTTGCCTACAAGGAAACCATACGCAAGGCGGTCAGGTCCGAAGGTAAATTTATCAGGCAAACAGGCGGCCATGGGCAGTATGGGCATTGCGTGCTGGAGATTGAGCCCCAGGAGCGCGGCAGCGGATATACCTTTATCAACAAGATTGCCGGAGGAGTCATACCCAAGGAATATATTCCCGCAATCGACGAAGGCGTTCAGGATGCGATGCAAAATGGGATACTGGGCGGTTACCAGGTGCTGGACGTAAAAGTGACGCTTGTGGACGGTTCGTACCATGAAGTCGATTCATCGGAAATGGCATTCAGGATAGCGGGTTCAATAGGATTCAAGGAAGGATGCCGGAGAGCCGATCCCGTGCTGCTTGAGCCTATTATGAGAGTAGATATTGTTGTGCCGGAAGAATACCTGGGCGACGTAATGGGTGATCTGAATGCCCGCAGGGGCAGGATAGAAGGCATAGAGAGCAGGGGAGGCGCACAGGTCGTTTTTGCCGTGGCGCCGCTTTCCAGTATGTTCGGATATGCCACGGAGCTTCGTTCCAGGACGCAGGGAAGAGGCGTGTTTACAATGCAATTTAGCCACTATGAAGAGGTTCCCAACCACATACAGGAATCTATTCTTAAGTGAGCAAAAATATACAAATTAATATAATCATTCAGTGATACACTGAACAAGGGAGGAGAATTAAAAAATGGGTAAGGCCAAATTTGAAAGAACAAAACCCCACGTTAACATTGGAACTATAGGGCACGTTGACCATGGTAAGACTACGTTGACAGCAGCTATAACAAAGGTTCTGGGTTTCCTGGGTAAAGCTCAATTTACCGCATATGACCAGATCGATAAAGCTCCTGAAGAAAAAGCAAGAGGTATTACGATCTCAACAGCTCATGTTGAGTACGAGACAGACAAAAGGCATTATGCCCATGTCGATTGCCCGGGTCATGCAGACTACGTAAAGAACATGATCACCGGCGCCGCCCAGATGGATGGCGCTATCCTGGTTGTCTCAGCGGCGGACGGCCCGATGCCCCAGACCAGGGAGCATATACTTCTTGCGCGCCAGGTCGGTGTTCCATATATCGTAGTATTCCTTAACAAGTGCGATATGGTAGACGACGAAGAACTCATTGAACTCGTTGAGATGGAAGTCAGGGAACTTTTGAGCGCTTATGAGTTCGACGGCGACAACATTCCGATAGTCAGAGGTTCGGCGCTGGCTGCTCTTGAGAGCCCGGCAACCGATGCAAATGCGCCGGAATACAAGTGCATTCTTGATCTTATGGCAGCAGTCGACGAATATATTCCTGAGCCTGAAAGACCCGTTGATAAGCCGTTCGCGATGTCCATCGAAGACGTATTCTCGATTACCGGCCGCGGAACCGTTGTTACGGGCAGGGTTGAAAGAGGTAAGGTAAAAGTCGGCGACGAAGTTGAAATAGTTGGTTTGATGGATGCTCCGAAGAAGACCGTTGTCACCGGTGTTGAGATGTTCAGGAAGCTTCTTGACGAAGCAGTTGCCGGCGATAATATAGGCTGCCTGCTGAGGGGTATTCAGAGGGATGAAGTGGAAAGAGGCCAGGTGCTTGCGAAGCCCGGTTCCATAAAGCCGCATACCCATTTCAGGGGACAGGTTTACGTTCTTACCAAGGAAGAGGGCGGAAGGCATACTCCTTTCTTCACCGGATACAGGCCGCAGTTCTATTTCAGGACAACCGACGTCACCGGCGTGGCAGAGCTTCCTGAGGGCGTTGAAATGTGCATGCCGGGCGACCACATTGAAATGACCATCAAGCTGATTACGCCCATCGCCATCGAAGAAGGACTGAGATTCGCTATACGTGAAGGCGGCAGGACCGTAGGTTCCGGTACTGTTACCGCTATTATCGAGTAACAGCGCGACTTAAATAGAAAGACGCTAATATTATCGAATTCAAAGAACGGTTGTTTTAATTCCTGGGCAAGCAGCGCCGGGAAAAAATAACCGTTCTTTTATTTTGCCCCGGGGTCAGGTTTGAAATATTCCCTTATTCAAAGGTGCGGTTCTGTTGGTTAGAATAGCGCAAATTTGACACCAGGCTCCGCCATGCGCCATGCCCGCCCGTCCTTACAGCGGCTTGAGCCAAAGTGGGTACTTGCTATAAATAGCCGTGAATGATAGTATTATTTTATAGCACTAGCAATATATACTAAGGATCCAGGGGGATGACATGTTCAAACGGATCTTTAGGGGACTGGGCAACCTTTCGCCGGCAGAAATACGGGAGATAATTGTTATTATAATCATACTATGCATTTCCATAGCGCTCAGTCTCCCACAGTTGAAAGAGGATATGGAGAAGGCCAGGATATTGAATGAATCGGATAGCGCAAGGCAACTTACGGACAGCGCTATCAAGCGGGGAGGCTGATTATGGAATTTTCCGAAATCAGAAAGCTGGCGCAAGCCGTTATGTCAAACATATCAAAGGTCCTCGTAGGCAGGGAAGATACCATCGAAATGGTTCTGATCACCCTGTTTTGCGGGGGACACGTCTTGTTGGAAGATGTCCCGGGCGTCGGGAAAACCATGCTTGCAAAATGCCTTGCAAAATCGCTTGATTGTGAATTCAAAAGGATACAATTCACACCGGACCTGCTTCCTTCAGATCTGACCGGGATTAACTACTTTGACCAGAAAAAGGGAGAATTTTTATTCAGGCAGGGTCCGCTGTTTGCAAATATTGTACTTGCGGATGAGATAAACAGGGCTACTCCCCGTACGCAGTCCAGCCTTCTTGAGTGTATGGAGGAAGGACAGGTTACCGTTGACGGGAACACCCGCAAGCTAAAAAAACCCTTTTTTGTGATCGCAACGCAGAACCCGGTGGAAACCCGCGGTACTTTTCCCTTGCCGGAAGCCCAGTTGGACAGGTTTTTCATGCGGCTCAGGATGGGATACACTTCGGTAGAGGAAGGAATAGAGATACTCGGGCGCATTAAAGGGCCGGACCAGTTGTCTTCCCTTGAAGCCGTAGCTCCCGACAGTTCCGTTGTCGACGCGCAGGCGTCGATTTTCGAGGTAACCGTGTCCGACGCGGTAAAACGGTATATTGTCGATATAATTGAAGCCACCCGGCACGATGACAAAATTGTGCTCGGCATAAGCCCGAGAGGCTCCATAGCCTTGATGAAGGCGGCCCAGGCAGCGGCAATACTTGACGGCCGCAGCTATGTCATCCCGGATGACGTAAAAAAAGTGGCGATATCCGTACTGGCGCACCGATTGATTCTAAAAGGGCATGCAATTGTCAACAGTACTGAAAATGCCGAAAACACCGTCAGGGAAATTCTTAAAAGAGTACCTGTACCCATTGAGGAAATATGAGGTGTTCTTATGGACGTTATTGCGCTGCTGGTTGCCTTTCTGGCCGTAATATGGCTGCAGATGGTGATATTTGGCGCGCTTCCGTTTCGCAAGCTGGATTATAGGTGCGATTTCAGCGTGAAAGAGGCGCACGAAGGCGACAGCATATACCTGGTTGAAACCGTTCACAATTGCAAACTGCTGCCCGTTCCCTGGCTGAAGGTGGACATACATACGTCACGCTGGCTTGATTTTGCCGGTTCCTGTTCCACGGTGGCGCAGGAAAGCCGCCGCGTGACAAGCAGTTTCACGCTGAGGAGCTATCAGAAAATCACAAGAAAGTGGAAGCTAAAGTGTCTTAAAAGAGGAGTTTTTACGACAGAAAACGTTACCCTTGTCAGCGGTGACCTGTTGAACCTCTACGTTTCTTCCGTCCCACGGGCGGTAAACGCATCGTTGGTGGTTTACCCGGAAATTGTCGACCTTGATGGGATGTTTATTCCTGTAAACCTGATGCAGGGCGACAGGGTGGTTAACAGGTGGATTGTGGACGACCCGTTTATTGTTGCGGGAGCAAGGGACTATGCAGCGGGTGATCCGATGAACCGCATACACTGGCTTGCTTCGGCCAGGACAGGCAAGCTGATGGTTAAGAAAAACGAACACACGTCTCAAAACAGCCTGGCGATTCTTTTAAATATGCAATCCCGGCTTTATGAGCATGAAGATATAATAAACAGGGAAATCGCCGAAATTGGCATCAAGGTGACCGCCACTCTGCTTGACAGGGCTTTGAAGGATGGAATGTCCGTGCGTTTCGGGACTAACGGGTGTGTCCGGTCCGACGACAGGCAGGCCATATTTACCGGTAACGCTGCAAATAAGGAGCATACATCGGAGATTTTTAAAATACTTGCTAGGTTAATCATGAAAAATGTCAAGGATTTTGAGAATTTTATGCTTGATATCCTTCCTAGCCTGGAAAATACCGAAATTATCATTGTTACCGCGTATCTTAGCAAGAGGATTTGCGAACTGGCCGACCTGATGGCGGAAGCGGGAAATACCGTGAGCATCATATTGCTTGAATCGGAATTCGAAAAGGGTATAAAGCCCTGCAACTGTGAACTGTATGTACCGGCAACGGAAAACATGATGAAAGCGTGGGAAACCGGATGATCGCCAAGACAGGAAAATGGGAGCCGATATTGCGGGTATTGGCTACTTCCGCCGTTAATGCCTCCGCATATGCAGCCATTGTTGTTTTGCGCACGGTCATTTTCGGTACCGACGGGGGCGTTGCCGCGATAATTCTTTATATATCTTCCATTGTGCTTGCGAACTTGTCAAACGCGATTTTTTTAAACAGAAAGCCCGCATTTGCGTCTGCCGTATCAAAAGCAAGGATTGCCAGGATTGCGGCTTTCATGCTGAATATAAAAGATATTGGGCGTTTCGTGGCCAGTGCGGCTGCATGGGCATCGGCTTTGCTGCCATTGGCGGCTGGCATTATACTGTTTGCAGGGCACGGCATATTCAGGATTTTGTTTGAACTCTTATCGCTGGCTGCAGCCTATGCTGTTTCACTAAAACATACGCGCCTCGGATCTGCCGTGATTATGGGCAAAACAGCGGTATTTGCCGGGTTCTTTGTGCTTTTTGCCTCGCTGGAGGCGCCGAATATTTTCGACAGGCAGGAATACCTGAGGCCCTGGCTGTATGGAGCCGCTTATTTCTATATGCTGGCCTATCTTATTGTCAGGAACCAGGATGACATCGACGTCAATATTTATGATAAAAAGCATGTTGAAAAATCTTTGCTGCCGAAAAATATGAGGCGTTTCAACATGTTGGCCGTCTGCGTGGTGTTCATTGCAATTTTGCTGATATCAAACCTAAAAACGGTAATTGCGACGTTGTTCGGCTTTCTGGGAAAGGTCATTGTCCTTGCCATACAAGGTATATTATGGATTTTGAAATATATTATGCCGAACCCCGAGGTTATCAATGAAGGCGGAGTACCGGGGAAGGACAGCCTTGATATTGGCATTCAGGGCGTATCGCCGGTTTGGAATTTTATTCTGAACGTTCTAAGGAATTTTACCATTATATATATTCTATATAGGATATTGTTAGCCGTTGCAATAAGAATTCCCTCAATTGCCCGTATTATTTCAGGGTGGCTTGCAAAATTATTTTCGCTGAATGAAGATGCAAAACCGCATGAGGAATCGGAATACGCCGACGAGTCCGAAACTGTAAAACCCGAATGGATTCGCGGACGGATTTATACCAGGAGGAAAAACCAGCGGAAAACAAGGAAAAAACTTAAATATATAACCGACCCGGTGGAAAAGGTCAGGCGCATATATGCAACAGTACTCGGCATGCTGCAAATGTCCGGCATTAAAACGGAAACGGGTGATACAACGCTGGACATAGTGCATAAAGCGGCTTTTCTCGAAAATGTACGGGAAGAATTATCCGCCCTGACGGATGTGTACAACCAGGTACGTTACGGCGGGGTAATACCGGACAAGGCAATGATGGCGGAAGCTTTGAACTGTTATATAAATACTGCCAGGGCGCTCGGTTTTCCGGCAAGGGATGCTTAACTATCCGTACTGATGACTTGATGCGGTCATTTTTTGAAAATATATTGCCAATGGTTGTCGAAAGCGGGTAGAATAAATATGGACGGGGGAGAATAATGCCCACCCGTGTTTGCAGCGACTCTTCGGGCTTTTCCATATAAAGCATTTGAAAAACAATCTTGTACGGTTTATAATATAAGCCATTGCATGTCCGTTTAATTGAAGAATATCATTGATATAATGGAAGTAGGAGACGGAACAAACTCTGATTTAAATAGTAAGGGGTTGGTCAAAATGCCTGAAACGAAGAAAAAATACAGGAAACATATTCTACCGCTATTGCCGCTCAGGGGCCTTACGGTTTTTCCATACATGATTCTGACCTTTGACGTTGGGAGGGACAAATCCGTAAAAGCCCTGGACGAAGCCATGATCAACAACCAATTGATATTCCTGGTAGCACAAAAGGACGCCAGGAATGATTTGCCCGACGAAGATGATATATATAAAGTCGGCACCGTTTCAAAAGTGAAACAACTCCTCAGGCTGCCCGGCGATACCATCAGGGTGTTGGTCGAAGGTATCTGCAGGGCTGAAGTAAAGAGGTATTTGCAAACAGAGCCGTTTTTTGTCGCGGAGGTAGTTGAAAAAATAGTACCCTTGGAAAAAAACCGGAACATAGAGTATGAAGCATTAAAAAGAAGGCTTTTGAGCGCCTTTGAAGACTATGCGAAACTCAGCGGAAAAATATCGATGGATACAGTAGCTTCCATAAGCATGATTGAAGATGTAGGACAGCTTTCGGATATAATAGCGGCGAATATACAGCTGAAGATCGAACAGAAGCAGGAGATCATGAACGAATTCGAACCGGCTGACAGGATAGAAAAGCTTCTGGAAATTCTGATAAGGGAAATTGATATACTTGAGGTTGAAAAGAACATCAGCATGCGTGTCCGAAAGCAGATTGACAAAATGCAGCGGGAATATTACCTTAGGGAGCAAATCAAGGCCATACAGAGCGAACTGGGCGACAAGGAAGGCGTATCGGGTGAAATAGAGGAATACAAGAAGAAGCTTGAAAGCGTAAAGCTTCCGGAAGAAGCAGTGCAGAAAGTGATGAAGGAGCTCGACCGCCTGGCCAAGATGCCCCAGGGCTCCGCGGAAGGATCGGTAATCAGGACATACCTTGACTGGATATTTGACCTGCCATGGGATAAGAAAACAGAGGAAATCATTGACCTGGCAAGGGCGCAAAAAATCCTGGAAGAAGACCATTACGGGCTTGAAAAGGTCAAAGAGAGAATAATTGAATACCTTGCCGTGCTGAAGCTGACCAATAATTTAAAAGGACAGATACTTTGCCTTGTGGGGCCTCCCGGCGTCGGAAAGACATCGATAGCCAAATCCATTGCAAAGGCCCTGAACAGGAATTATGTACGCATGTCGCTTGGCGGCGTCAGGGATGAGGCTGAAATAAGAGGACACAGGCGCACTTATGTGGGCGCGATGCCCGGAAGGATCATTTCGGCCCTGAAGCTGGCAGGATCCAGCAATCCTTTGATATTGCTGGACGAAATAGACAAGATGAGCAGCGACTTCAGGGGAGATCCCGCAGCGGCGATGCTTGAAGTCCTGGACAGCGAGCAGAATTTTGCGTTCAGGGACCATTACCTGGAACTGCCGGTCGATCTGTCGAACGTGCTCTTCCTCACCACCGCGAATAATGCGGATGCCATACCGAGGCCGCTCCTGGACAGGATGGAAGTTATAACGATATCAGGGTATACGGAAGAGGAGAAGGTCATTATTGCCAGGAAATATCTGATTGACAAGCAGTTGAAAGCTAACGGGCTTAGCAGAAGGCAGCTGAAGATGGGAGAGGATGCGATAAGGTGCATCATTAGGCATTATACCAGGGAAGCAGGTGTCAGGAATCTTGAGAGGGAAATCGCCGGCATATGCAGAAAAGCGGCCAGGATGATCGTGTCCGGCGGCAGGAAGTCGGTAACGGTTACGACAGGTAACATTGAGAAATACCTGGGAACGAAAAGATACCGCTATGACAAGGTAAACGAGAAGGATGAAGTGGGACTCGCGACCGGCCTGGCCTGGACGCCTTTCGGCGGGGATACGCTCGCGGTGGAAGTCACACTGATGACCGGAAACGGCAAGCTGGAGCTTACGGGCCAATTGGGAGATGTCATGAAGGAATCCGCCAAGGCTGCAATAAGCTTCATTCGTTCACGTGCCGAGCAGTTGAATATAGACAGGGATTTTCACAATAAATACGATATCCATATACATGTTCCCGAGGGAGCGATACCCAAGGACGGCCCATCGGCCGGCATAACGCTTGCGACCGCCATGGTTTCGGCCTTAACAGGCCAGGCTGTAAGCAGGAATGTAGCAATGACGGGAGAAATCACGCTGCGGGGAAGGGTCCTCCCGATCGGCGGACTTAAGGAAAAAGTGCTGGCAGCCCACAGGGCGGGTATTGATACCATAGTGATTCCTCTTGACAACAAGAAAGATATAGATGAAATACCCGACAATGTAAAAAACAAGCTGAAGTTTGTCTTTGCCGCCGATATGGATACGGTGCTTAAAGCAGCGCTTGTGACCGCAAAGCCGCAGGTTAACGCCGATGACGCCGAGAAATCGCAGAAACCGATGCTATTTGGGGAAGAAAACGCGATAATGCAGGAGCAAAATCAAACCCACAAGATGTAAGGGTCGATATCGCGTCGGTTGCCTTTACTTTCAAAAAAATTATATAAAATGCAGGAATTATGTCGATTGATATAGAATAATGAAGGTTAGCTGGAGATATCAGTCTCGCGGTTGCTTTCCGGACCCCGGGCAATTGCTGGGTTGGAAACGGCAGCCGCGACCGACAAGCATCGGGAGGTGTGTAATGACTATATACGTTATTACCGTCATTTGTACAATACTGATCAGCTCGGCCGTCATATTCCTGATTATGTACCGTTCGAGATTGCTGGATTTTAAAACTCTTGTTTTTATCATGATCGCATCGATGATTTCTGCTGTCGTATTGCCTGCAATATATAACGCGGTCTTCAGCTATGCCGGCGGCGATTTGGAACTGTCAACGGTTGCCGTACTTATTGCAGCCGTATTTGCCATATTTACCGTTGTAGTATTCATACTGAGCCTGATGGTATCGAGAATTGCTCCCAGGTTCGGCGCGGCATCGGGGAAGCGGGGTTCCCTGGAAGCGGAACCTGCAGCCGCAGCCAGTTCGGAGGAAGGAAATTACCTGGAGCAGATTTTTACCAGTTTTATAGGCAGAAATAATGATGAAAGCGGTGATATGCCGTCGAATAATGATGAAACCGCAGACATGGGGATAAATATATTAGAAAAATCTGTTGACAGTGAAGAAAATATTGATAAAATGGGTATAGAAAATATTACGGATAGGGATTCCATAACTATCGAAGAATGCATAGAGGAAGCTTTCAGGCTGAAGGAATCGGGCGATTTCGAGGGAGCTATCCTCTATTACATGTATGCTCTTGACAAAGAACCAAGCAAGGAACTTACCTTCTGGATTATACTGGATATTTGTGTTTTATATAAATCACTCGGACAACTGGAGATGGCTATTGAAATCTTAAACAACTATTATATGCTGGGTGACATCATTGATGAGTATTCAAAGGAAGAGATTGAGGGCAATCTGACCGGCATGCGGGCTTGATGGCAAGTATGGCATCGCATGGAATGAAGGAGGGTAATTAAAAAAATGAAAAAAACGCAAAATATTCTTGGATTACCTATCATAAGCATTTCCGACGGGGTGGAAGTCGGAAAGGTCAAGAGCATTATAATAAATGCGGATAGGGGAGCCATAGATTACATTGTCGTTGACAGCGGCATACAGATATTCAGTGCCAGGGTTATCCCCACCGAGGATGTTCTGGGCATAGGGGAGTATGCGCTTACAATAGAAAATGAGGGAGTAATAACCGATATAAACAAGGTTCCCGCAGCAATCCAGCTCCTTCAGAGCGATATCAGGGTAAAGGGAACCAAGGTGCTTACCAAAAAAGGCAGGTTGATCGGAGAGATCGGCGATATATTTATTGACGATAATGATAATTGCAAAATAACCGGCCTGGAGTTTATTGCCGACATTACACAGAAGCAGGTCCGCATAATACCGCGCGAATCAGTTATAACGTTTGGCAAAAACCTTACGGTAGTAAAGGAAGACGTCGAATCTTCGCTGCTGGATACTCCTTCGCAGCTTGATACCGAAGCTGGTATTCCGGATTTTGAAAAAAAAAATAATCTGAATATAAAAGAAGCGGAAAGCATATTTGAGGAGACTGCCATAGCATCCGAGGCGTTCTTTGATTCGAAGCCTTTCGAAGCGCCTTTGGAGGTTGAGGAACAGGTTGCGCTTGAACCTGAACTGCTTATGACCGAGCCGCTTCCTGAACCTGATACATTTGTAACCGAACCGCTTTCCGAACCTGAAGCGGAAATACAGCCGGAAAGTGAAGGCGACAGTGCATCCGCGCTTTTTGAGCAACGGCAGAGGCAATATCTCAGGGGCAGGTATGCAACGAAGACGATATATGATAATGCGGGAAATATAATAATAAGCGAAGGCATGCAGATCGATGACAGGGTAATAGATGAAGCGAAAGCAAAGAACAAAATGATAGAGCTCGTTTTAAACAACAGGGTATGATATATTACGGGTTGCAGTACTAAAAAAAGGCGGTACGGAGTTGTATATCAGTGGAAAAAACTCGTAAAACACCCATTATTTTTTTGCTTATACTGATTCAAAGCATACTTGCCGTATTTGCAGCAAGTGCCGTTTTATTTGGTATGTCGCTGAAAAATGTGCCTTCAGGGGTTTATGCAGCAGATCTTTATATCGGGGATTTGAGTTATTCCGAAGCCGCAGAAGTGATCAGGAGCGAATACGGGAAGAAATTCGGGGAAGATTCGCTCAAGCTTGAAATAGAAGGCAAAGAAACCTATCTTATTCCTTTTTCCCGGATCGATGCTTACGCGGATGGTCAGGCCACTCTTCAGTCTTTAAACCCTTTCAAGGATGTAAAAAATATTCCGGGGCTTCTTTCCATGTATTTTGGGAGTGCGGGAATAGAATTGCGTCCGGTTGTCAGGTTTAACGAAAGCAAGTTAAGGCAGGAACTGATAGAATTGTCAGGTGAGATAAATATCTATCCCGTGGACGCCAGGATATATTACGAGGGCGGTACGCTTAAAAAGAGCCCTGATTCTCCGGGGATAATGCTAAACGTTAGCAATGCCGTCGACGTTATTTCCAGGCAACTTTCAAAAGACCCATTTGAAACGGTGAAATTAAGCAGTGCAGACAATTACGCATTGGAGATTGTCAAGGCGTCGGTTACGATGAATGACTTTGACATGCTGCAGCAGGTTATAGCCGAGTATTCCACGCGTATAACGGACGATGTGCTTTCGGACAGTGTCCGGTTGGCCATTGACGCGATTAACGGAGTAATACTCGATGCAAATGAAGAAGGCAAAGAACCTCCCGTATTTTCTTTTGTCGATTGCATTAAGAAAAAGGATGCAAGCTTTGAAAACGATAACGAAGGGTATGACCTGGTTGCCTCCACTTTGTACGCAGCCCTCCTTAAAACAGGAATGCCTGTCGATTCCATAACCAGGCTGCCGCACAAGATGGCGGTTGATTATATAGAGCCCGGCCTGGATTCATGGATTTCCGGGAATGCCGGCGACCTGAAATTTACGAATCCTTTTAAAAACAAGATAGCCATATTTGCCGAAAAAATTGATGACAGGGTTGTGGTGGCTATCGCAGGCAGCCTTGCTGACAAACCTGAGAAAATCGACATCACGACTGAAATCGTCCAGCGTTTCGACCCACCCGTCTATTATGTTGAAAATAACAATTTGAAGCAAGGTGAAAAGCTAATACTGAACCCGGGCAAAGAAGGCATAGTGGTGAACGTCTACAGGAACGGAACGCTTATCGGCACAGACGAATACGAAGCTGAAAAAACAATAATACAGATAGGTCCGGGTTCCGAATCGATAAATGACAGCAAATGAAATGCTTTAATAGAATTTTTTCAACACTTCCAGTGCGTTGTATTCGATTATCTTTTCCCCGTACTCGTTCAGGTATCCCTCAAAGAAGTTGATATTCGCGATCTTCCTGCCGTATTCGTTCAATAAAAGCTCGAATGATTTTGAACCGGCAGGACTGAGCCCGCTTCTCGAAAGAGAGAGGTAGTACGTGTCACGGCACCTGAATAATGTACTTTCGCCGTTGTATATATTATCCAGCTTGTTAGCCAGGTTGCATACGTCGTCGATATTCCGGAACGAATAAATCAAAAGCGGGGAGTAAATCCTCCGGCCTTTTCTCTTGACCCGGAGATCGCTTCTCTTCATCCTGCTTTTTATATATTTTTGAATGGATTCAAATTCAACATCTCCGTCTATCCTTGTAATAGTAATGACAAAGCCTTCGTTTGAATCCGGCACCGGCTCTATGATCAACTGTGAGTCGGACAGGCTGAAACCGAGCTGCTCCTCCGCCTGCTCCATCAAGTCCCAGAAAAACTCCTGCGCCGCAGGCGTATTGTAATTGAGCGAGTTCAAATCGATGTTCTTCTCCTCGAGATCATTGTATGTTATTGTTACTTTTATGATATTATCGCTTATTTTTTCTATCTTCATGTCTCCACCGTTACTTTGCGCATATGCGCTATCAAAGTTATATTACTGATTATATTATACTGCTTTATGCAAAAAAAGAGAAGCCTTATTTGCATGATTTTGCGCTGCTAGGATTGAAGTATGTCGATTATTTTTACGGCCTTGTCCAGGTATATTTTATGCCTGTTATCCAGCAGGGAGGAAATAAGCTTCAATGTTTTCGTAACGTCCGGGCTGTCGGGAGCGTTCCTGTTCATGTTTTTCAGGTGGCTCTTGAGCTCCCTGTACACGCTGCCATACTTGTTGCCCTGGTTTATGGCATTGCTGAAGCTGCCGTCTCTTGTATCCGGAAAAAAATTCTTAATTGTCATTATGGTTTCCTTCATAAGTGATAATTTGTCCGGATGCACATCCCAGGTATTACCGTCTTCATTGCGGTTCTCCGGGACATAAAGCTGCTTTAGTTTTCTCAATGTAATAAGCCCGTCGGTAATAGTCTCTATGCTTAGCGGTTTGTTCATGATATCCACCGGTATTTTTTAATTCTCTATTCATATTATGTAAAATCTTTCACAATGTTACCGAATGTCAGGGGGACGGGGCGCGGGCCAAGGCATCGGATGAAAGCTCCCGGCGGCTCCGGCAGCCTCTTCCTACCCATGGCGTTCGGGTGCGGATCAAAGCGGGTATTCCTTATCAAGTTTCTGGTGCTTGAATGTTTTCCTCTTTTCGGCGTAGTCAGCTACTATGTGGCCGTCTCCTACCAGGCAGTACTTGTAAGTAACCAGGCCTTCGAGTCCTACGGGTCCCCTTGCATGGAGCTTGCCGGTGCTGATGCCTACTTCGGCCCCAAGGCCGTACCTGTACCCGTCGCTGAACCGTGTCGAACAGTTCCAGAAGACGTTGCCGGAATCGACCAGCGCCATGAACATGGCGGCATGTTCCTTGTTTCCGGTGACGATGGAATCAGTATGCCCGGAACCGTACTCATTGATGTGCTCAATAGCCTCGTTTATGCTGCCGACTATCTTGACCGACAGCTTGTAGTCCAGGTATTCCTTCCTCCAATCTTCCACGGTTGCCGCCTTGACGGGTATTATTGAAACTGTTTCGCTGCAGCCAAGGAGTTCAACATTTTTTTCGTCCGCGGTTTCTTTTAAAAGCGGTAAAAACGCCGGGGCTATTTTCCTGTGGACAAGAAGAGTCTCCAGCGCATTGCACACTGCCACGTATTGGACTTTCGAGTCTATCGCGATTTTCAGAGCCATTTGGATATCGGCCGAATCATCGATATATAGATGGCATATTCCATCTGCATGCCCCATGACCGGGATATTTGTATGGTCCATTATATACCTGACGAATTCGTTTGAACCTCTTGGGATTATTAAATCTACGTATTCGTGCTGCTTGAGCAGTTCATCTATGTCAGCCCTTGTTTCCAGGAGCGCGCACCAGCCTGACGGGATGCCGGAAGCCTCGGATGCCGATATGATCAAGTCCGATAATACCCTGTTTGTCAGCCTGGCTTCGGAACCTCCCTTTAGAATCACTCCATTGCCGCTTTTCAGGCAAAGCGTTGAAATCTGCACCAGCGCGTCCGGCCTGGATTCAAATATTACGCCGATGACGCCTATCGGGCATGTGACTTTGTACAGTTCAAGGCCTTCGTCCAGCGCGGTGGAAGACAGCGTCTTCCCAACCGGGTCTTCGAGCCTTTCCAGGCTATGGATCCCATCGATGACGTCGTTTAGTTTCTTCTCATCAAATTTAAGCCTTTTCAGCAGCGGTTTGGGAATGTTTTCGGCCTCGCTCCTGAGAAGATCTTCCTGGTTTGCTTCAAATATTTTATCTTTATTGGAAAGCAATGCTTCGGCAATATTCATTAGCGCCTTATTCTTCTTTTCTCCATCTGCCGCGGCCAACTTTAAAGACGCCGACTTCACCCGTATGCAAATTTCACCGGTATTCATGAAAATCACCCCGACTTGCAATATACCCTAAACTATGTATTTTCACAGTATACCAGAAAGCAATTTATAATGCAATTATTCGGTTTTCAATAAATTGTGCGGCTTTTTTCATCGGGGATGCCGCTTTTCCTGTAAAAGTATGCATTTATCACGTCGCGCCACTCGCATGCATGGGACGCTTGATCCTTGAGCCGCTTTAGAACACGCTCGTAGCACCGGCCGGGTATGCGGTCTTTCAAGCTTTTCCATTTCTCTGCCAGCATTGCCGCCTTTTCTGCGCCGTCAAAATGGGAGTCGTAAATGTACTGTATCAGCGTAGTGCCGGATTTCAGGCGGTAATTGTAAGGTATTCGGTGGAAAAACAACAGGAGTTCTTCCGGGCAAGTTTCGGGCTTTTCATACAATTTTGCAACCTCCGGGTTGTACCTGCCGGCATAACCGGTACCGCCGGATACCGACCGGTCTATGCCGATACCGTGGCAATCGGCCCTGTGATAGGTACCCCAGGCGGAATACTCGTAGCCGTCCACATTGGGCCCGTAATGGTGGCCGGGGTTGACCATCCACCCGATGCCAAGCGGTGACGTATAGCTTTCATATATATGGTACGAATCCAGCAGCATGGTACGAATAGTTTCCATTACAAGGCTATCGGAGCCAAAGGTCTGCCTGATCCATTCGGAGGCGATATCGGAAACGCTGAGGCCAGGGTCCCAGGCAAGCCTTCCGAAACAATAGAAATTTGCCTGCGCCAGGTCATGGCCTGTCCAGTTCAGATCGTTTCCGACATTTGAAACGGCTGCGATTCCTGTAATTTTTCCGTCATTTTTGGCGCCGCTAAGAATCTTCTTTACCGTTGATCCCTTTCCGTCTCTCCATGTGTCGAAATCCAGCACGTCTTTCCACATTTGGCCAAGATAGCATAAATGTTTCTGTTGACCGGTATATTCCTGGGTTATTTGCAGCTCAAGCATGATGTTGGTTTTTCTTAAGCCACCGAAGAGCGGAGACACGGGCTCCCTCACCTGGAAGTCCATTGGGCCGTTTTTGATTTGGAGAAGGACATTGTCGTCAAAACAACCGTCCAGAGGCATGAAAATATCATATGCGGCATTTGCCCTGTCCGTTTTCCTGTCCCTCCAATCCTGCATGCAGTTGTATACGAAGCAGCGCCATATCAACAACCCGCCATATAGCTTGAGAGCGGATGCCAGCATATTGGCTCCTTCGGCATGGTTCCTTCCGTAGGTGAAAGGACCCGGACGGAATTCGGAATCCGCTTTTACGAGAAATCCTCCAAAGTCGGGAATATATGAGTAAATTTCAGCCGCCTTGGCCCGCCACCATTCCTGCACGTTTTTATCCAGGGGATCGGCGGTTTCAAGCCCTCCCAGTTCAATGGGGCTGGCAAAATTAATGCTAAGGTAGATTTTTATTCCGTAGCGGCGGAACAAATCCGCAATTTTAGCGACCTTTGGCAGGAATTCCTTGGTAATAAGCTTTGTCTCATTGTTATGGACATTCACATTATTAATCACGACACCGTTCAACCCGATCGACGCGGTAAGCCTGGCATAATCGCGGAGCCTTGATAAGCCGGACACAATCCTGCCGTTATCGAAGAAAATCGACCGGCCGGAATAGCCTCTTTCCACGCTGCCGTCCATATTGTCCCAGTGGTTGAGCATGCGAATGGGTATGGCGGGGTTTTCAAGCATATAAATGCTGTCGTTGAAGCTGCCGCACTGCAATGCCCGGATAAGGCCGTATACACCGTACAATATGCCGGCGCCGGATTTTCCGGCTATGATGAGATTCCGGCCTGTGCCGCTGTTAATGAATTTTATCAGGTAACCTTCTTCTCCGAGCATATCTCTTTCTTCGTCCGATATTTTGCCGCACAGGAGCTGGCCGGCCGAGGCCTGTTTTTGATTTGCATCGCTCTCTCGGGAATCCTTCTTTATTATGCAAAGTATGACCGTGCCCTTTAGCATGGGATTGGGGACAAGGCGCATTGTTTTGCCAAGCAAGGATTTAACAGCATTCCTTAGTTCCTGTTTTGCCGTTGAAAGCTGGAGATTCGAAGGGTCATTTACAAATATGTTTTTAAAATATGGCAGGCAATGACGTGCAGTTTCGGCATCCAGCGCCGGGCAGCCAAGCCATGCATGGTATCCTTCGAGATATAAATCCGATTTTTTCATTGTGCTCTTTTTATGCTCCTTTCTTGCAGGGCGTCCTGCATTTCGCTCCCTGGCTCATTTTTCAAAAAAAAGCCAGTGACTGCACTATTTATCATACTTGTTTTTGCGGCCTAAATCAATGGAACAGGCATGATTAACCTGAAAACACGATGGGCAGCGAGTATGGCACTGCTCGTATTGCAGCAAGGGCAGGCAGTATGTATAATAATAGTTAATATGCCTTTTGAGTGGCTGAAATTTTTCATAATTTTATAAGGGAGATCAAAATGAGCAACGAGAGAGAAATATTGAAACAAGCCAATAGAATAGTGGTAAAAGTAGGCACGTCAACCCTTACTTACGAGAACGGAAGCGCCAATTTCACAAGGATAGATAAGCTGGCCCGCGTATTATCGGATTTGTCAAACCAGGGTAAGAAAGTAACGCTTGTTACTTCGGGCGCTATCGGGATAGGAACGGGCAAACTGAAACTAAATTCAAAGCCGTCCACCGTAAGGGAAAAGCAGGCCGTGGCAGCCGTAGGGCAGTGCGAGCTTATGCACATATACAGCAAGTTCTTTTCCGAGTACGGTCATATCGTAGGTCAAATACTCCTGACGCGGGATGTGGTTGAGGAAGACCATACAAGGCAGAACGTTGTCAATACCTTCGAGACATTGCTGGAAAAAGGGATAATACCCATAGTTAATGAAAATGACTCGGTTTCGATAGATGAAATTGAGTACGGGGAAAAACGGATATTCGGCGACAATGATACTCTTTCGGCTATTGTTGCCGTACTGGTCGGCGCAGACTTGCTGATAATTCTTTCGGACATTGACGGATTTTATGATGTGGACCCCAGAAGGGAGAATTGCTCACATAAAATTTCCATCGTACGCCGTATTACCCCTGAGCTGGAGGCATGCGCCGGGGGCGCGGGGTCTGAACAGGGCACCGGCGGCATGATTACAAAACTGGCAGCCGCCAAGTATGCCTGCGAGAATGGCATCAACGTGGTACTCGCCAGCGGTTTTGAACCGGGAATTATCATGGATATAATTGAAGGTCATGAAGTAGGCACGCTGTTCATGGCACATGGCAAATAAGCAAGCCCCGATTTTAGGGCAGCCGGTCCTCCGTGTCCGTACCGGAATTTGTTTGCGGCGGCTCCGGCCAGTTATCGCCATTGCCGGGTTCCTGCCCGCCCAGGTCAGGCGGCCAGAACGGCAAATTGGTTGTATCAATAGGATCAAGCGGTTCCAGGGGTTCTCCATGAACAGTGCAGTATTCTCCCGCAGGTAATTCGTACACAATGTCTTTCGGTGCTTTTTCGTCCGGTTTTACCGGGACATAGGGCACAATACGCTGGATGAACACCTTGTTTTCCACTTTGTCCGGCGGACAATAAGGACCTGCCAGCAGGTTGCGGTTCATTGTATCTTTGCTTTCCGTGCATACTTTTGCCTCGACGTGAACAGTACAGAGATCGTCGCTCCTTGGCTCGGTTCCTTTTATGAAATATTCCGTTCTGACAGCGTTTCCTCTCTGGTCACGCTGGCAGAGAGGCGTAGCTATTTTACCCGAGTAAATGCATATGTTTTTTTGAACAACTCCCGTCGGCTTTTCAAAATCCTTTGCAGGAAGGCCTTCATGCACCTTTTTCATAACTGCCGCCCATATTTTCTGGGCTTGGTTAAATTCTTCCTTTTTTAGTGCGATTGGCACACTCCCGGTATTATCATAACCATACCATGTTGCCGCGGCATAATACGGAGTAAAACCGACAAACCACTTGTCTATATTGCTGTCCGTGGTTCCGGTTTTCCCGGCTACAGGCATGCCTATTATTTCTTCGTTTATGTTTGCCGCAGCAGTACCGCTGTGAGGGTAAGGAGAGGTTCTGCCTTTTGTAACTTCTTTCAGCATGTCGGTCATTATAAACGCGGTCTGTTCGCTGTACGCAATGCTGAACTTAGATGCTTTCCTGTCTATAAGGGTATTGCCGTCGCTGTCCTTAACAAGTGTAAACGTTGTAGGTTCGTAATACAAACCCTCATGGGCGAACGGAATATACGCGGCAGCCATCTGGAGCGGGTTTACGCCTTCGGCAAGTCCGCCCATTACCAGGGAGAGATATTTTTCGTTTTCCCTGTTTATACCGACCTTTTTCAGATATTCTATGGAATTGTCCGCTCCGAGTATATCCTTCCAGATCAGTGCCGCCACGACGTTCACCGAGTTCTTAAGGGCATTCCTGACGGATGTGAGGCCGTCATGGGCATTGTCATAATTCTTTGGGTAAGGTTTTTCCGAATTCTTGCCCGTCATCAGGTAGACAGGGATGTCGTCGATGACTGTCGCCGGGGTGATCAACCGTAAATCGATTGCCGGCGCATATACCGCAATCGGTTTTATGCTTGAACCCGGCTGCCTTTTCATAAGGGAAGACGAGGCCCTGTTCAAGGTATTGCTGGCTTCTTTCTTCCCATAACCTCCATAAAGCGCCATGACGTGGCCGTTCTGGACATCAATGATAGCCATGGCGGCTTGCGGGTGCTCCATCTGCCGCTTGGCAGTTTCATTTATAAGCGGGAAATACTCGTCATTCATGAATACGGAATCCATGTCGGCCTGGATTTTCGGGTCCAGAGTGGAGTATATTTCAAGACCTCCGCCATATATCATGTAATTGGCAACCGTAGCGGAAATATTCTTTTCTTTCATTAATGCGTTCCTGACATCGACGATAAGCTGGTCGACGAAGTAACTCTGAACGCTGGTGACTTTTTGGGATTGCGATTTGGGGACATATTTCAGGTCTTCCTTGATGGCCTGGTCGTATTGAGCCTGGTTGATTTTGCCGAGCTCCAGCATCTTACCCAGTATAATTTCCTGACGTTTCTTGGCGTTCTGCCGCCCTGTTTCCGTAAAAGGATCATACTTGCCGGGATTCTTGGTTATTCCGGCAAGAAGCGCACATTGTGCCAGGCTCAACTCGCTCACTGGCTTGCCGAAATACTTCTTGGAAGCAGATTGAACGCCAATGCAGCTATTGCCCCAATAGCCCAGGTTCATATATAGTTCAAGGATCTGCCACTTTTCATATTTCTTTTCCAGTTCAATTGCCGCATACCATTCCTGGACCTTGCGCTGCAGGGATCGCCTTGTATTGCCCGTGATGTTTTTAATTACCTGCTGCGTTATTGTGCTGCCGCCGCGGGATTGGACTCCGCTGTCCGAAATTATGCTTTTGAAAAAGCCAATACCGGCCTGGAATATTCCCTGTATGTCAATGCCCGGATGCGTATCAAACCTTTCATCCTCTATTGCAATAATGGCATCCTTGAGGTATTTCGGCACATCCTTGTCGGCAACCCATTCGCTGTCCATATTATCCCTGCCGGTGAGTTTCTGTATGATATTGCCTTTCGAATCATATATGATAGTGGTTTTATTGGAGGTTTTCACCATAAGCTGTTCATCCGTAATCGGCTTGGCTGTTTTGATATATGCGTATATGGTTCCTCCTGCGATACCACCGGCAGCGAAAGCCAATGCCATAATGAATATGACCAGGAACTTAAACAGCGTTAATATAAATTTACTCAGTGACAGAGTTTTTTTCGGCTTTTTTACCGCCCCGCCGGGGACGGGTGTTTTACCGGACTTCATTTATGTCCTCCTTGTCCTTGGCATGTATTTCCCGCATACCGGAAAACCCGGGCGCTTTTTCACGAATCTGGCGCCCTGTTGCGCACACGAGGCTGTTTTAACCTGCACATGTTAATTTCTGCAATTAATTCTGACTTATAACCGCGCAATTTTGTTCCTTCTTAGCAGAAGATTGAGGCTTTAAAATTAACAGTCAGCAGGGGAAAACGCCGGCGTCGCAAACGATATTTTTACAATAGAATTTATTATAGCATAATTGTCTTATATCTGCAAAAGCTGGAGAAATAACTTCACAAGGCGTATAAGCAAGGTGTACAAGTAACAAAAAAAACACCCGGCACATATTATATTGCACGGGGGTGTTATTATGTTCAGAAGCAGTGTGCTTTATCGCAGGTGGTGGTACATAAAGAAGCGGAACATCAAGAGAATTCGTCTGCTGCTCCGTTTGTCCATGGCTGCTCTTGCAACGTGCCTTGCCGCAATATTGATGCATTTTGACATCCTTCGGCTAATTGGATTTTAAACATGAGGCCAAATCCATAAAACTAATTGTTTTCTTCGTATATATCCTCCAACACGTTACTTTTCTTATAATTTCTCCTGTTCTTTCCATGATTTTTTTCGGCGACAGGCTCGACGGCGGAAATCTCCAACATTTCACACTTGCCCTGGAACAGCGCTCCTTCGTCCGCTACAAAACGGTTAACCTTGATATCGCCGTATAGCTTGGCGGATGATAGGATTTTTAAAATACCTCTGGCTATTATGTTTCCTTCAATAGTACCTGCAAGGTTTATGTTCGATCCCTCGATATTCCCTTTAACTATAGCCTGTTCCCCGATATAAATGTCTCCTGTGACCCTGGCGTCACCGATTAGCTTGCCGTCCACCCTTATGGAACCATCGGTTTCTATATTGCCTTTGAACTCCGAATTTATCCCAATCAGCGAATCCAGACCATCCCGGTATCCTACGTTCTTTTTAAACAAAATAAACCCTCTCCTTTCGTTAATTAACTTACCATTATTATAAAAATCTCAGGGTTTAGCTCTTCTTTGAAATAATACAGCTTTCCATTATAACCCGTAGTCTTTATTCCCGTGCCCCTGCTTTTATCGCAAATCCAGGTATTGCTGCGGATTAACGGGAGTGCCGAACAAGCGTATTTCAAAATGAAGATGGGGCCCGGTGCTGCGGCCTGTAGTCCCCATTATTGCTATTTTGTCGCCTTTTTTAACCTCTTGTCCCACGTTGACAAGATACTTGGAGAGATGCCCGTAAACCGTGGTTATACCTCGCCCGTGGTCGATTTTAATTGTTCTGCCGTAACCGCTGGTATATTCGGCAAATATTACTTTTCCGCTGGCTGACGCAAAGATGTTCCTGCCGCCGTCGGATCCAATATCAATGCCTTCGTGGAACATTCTTTTCCTTGTGATCGGGTGCTTTCTATATCCGAAACCATCTGTCACCCTGCCTGGCGCAGGCCAGAGGGTGGGAACTGTTTCCATAAACTTGGCTATCTTTGCTTCCGCCGCGTTAAGATCAGCTTCTATCAAGCCTGAACGGCTGTAAAGACTGCTTAGGCTGTCCAGGCTTCTCTTGAGATTGCGCATGTCATTTGTAAAGGCAGTTTCGGTCCTTTCGCCGGAACGGCTTACCGTTTTGTTTCTCTCGGCCAAATATTCGTCGGTTATTTTGTTGAAGTTTTGCGTGAATTCTTCGATTTTATCATTTACGCTTTCCCTGAATAAAGCGCTTTCTTCCTTCAGCCTGTTTATTTCATTGGTTTTCTGCTCTATCAGGTTGCGCTGCTCTGTGTTTGTGCTGTATAAATCATTGATATTTTGTTTCAATGCCTTATTTTCTTTCAGCATATCGGATATGTAAAGGCCGCCGGATACAAAAATGGACAATAAAATAACGGCCGCCGCAACCAGCTTCAAATAAAACGCCCTAAACTTGAATACCTTTACATTGCTGGACGAGTGCGGGACCATTACAATCGAGATATATTTTTTTTCGGTTTTTTTGACCTTCCCTTTTTTCATGTCTACCGCCTTGTACAAAACGATAATGCTTGTAAAGCTTTCTCATCTTTTGTACGGATATAGCCGGAAAAAAAGGTATTATATTAATTCTACACGAATTCTTAAAATCCTTTTTTTCAGAAAAATAATATCACATTATCTATTTATAAATAAAATTTCACATTTTGTCAAATTATTTAGCCTCTGCCCTGGTGGAAGCGGATTTAGGCCGTCAGGTCCCTCCTTGGAAAATACATAAATGTCAATGCTGCGAAGAATCCGGCAACAAGGACTACAATAAGGGCGGATATGGCGCCGGGGCGGTTCCCCGTCAAAATTGCCCCGGGCTCGAAATACTTAAAAGGCGTAAAAAACTTGAGGAATTCAAGATATTCGCTTAAATTGGAAAGGATGTAAAAAATATAAGCTGCAAGTACTATCAGCGCCGCCCTGTTATCCGATGCGGAAGGTTTTTTCCCGACGGAGGCAAGCGCCGTTCCCAGGAAAATGAAAAGAACCTGGACTACCATCAGCCAGAGAGACATGACGCGCAAATTGCCCGCAAGCCATCTTTCTTTTATGGCGTTCAGCATTGTCAGCGAAACCGCCAGTGAGAAGCAATTCAAAATCAGTGCGCAGGTAAACACCGCCAATATTTTCGACAAGATTATCCTTACCCTTGACACGGGCTTTGTAAAAAGGAACTCCATGGTTTTATCCGTTTCTTCCTTGGAGATGATACGAGCTCCAAGGGTTCCGGCTTGCACCGACGACATAACCAGTATATAAAGATACACCACCGCGTAAAATCCCGCGGCCGTACCCATGTCTATTCCGTCCATTCCAAGCAGTGCAAGAACGATTCTTGGCATGCTTTCCACCAGTTCCGACACTGATTGCCATGATTCGGCCATGCCGGCGTATTTCCCAATGCCTCCGGCAATTACCGCCGCCATACCCAGGCACCACAAAACCAGGCTTTTTAAGTTTGAACGCATTTCATGCAGGTAAATATTCATATACAAGGCAACAACCTCCTTAACGGGCAATCAAAGCGCCCTGATATCCATTTTTGAGTACAATACGAAGCCGGCCGCCAGGCACATAACCACAATTGCTGCATTGATGGCGGCAAATTTCGTGTCGTAGGCGGAGTTTGCAATTATTGATACCGGGTCATAATACTTAAACGGTATAAGGTACCTCGTTTTCTCGGCATCAATGACTTCACCTATCATTCCGAGCAGGAAAAATCCCAGGACTGTTCCGATAGACACTCCCGCAACCGATTTTATACGCCGGAAGATCACGGCCGCCAGTATCCCGATGGCGTAAAACGTCAATGCAATAAATAAAATGACCAAGGACAGCATCAGGAAAAGCTTATTGTCTAATGACGCGCCGCTTGCCAACCCGATTATGACCCGGATTGCTCCTATGGCGGCAAAATCTGTAGCCAAAAGCAGGACTAGTCCGGAAAACAGCTTGAAAGTCATGATGCGAATCCTTGAAACCGGCTTTGTCATCAGGAAATCGGCAGTTTTCCGGGTAAATTCCTTTGAAATGACCGATATGCCCAGCATCATCGCCTGTATTGCGCCCAAGAGGAGTATATAGTTGAGAATCAGGCCATAGTAGCCCATCGGGGTGAAAATCATATCCATATCAAAACCCAGCGCTTTCAGGAATTCGGGCGGAAATCCGGCCATTAGTTTTCTTACCGTTTCGCCGCTTTCTTCGAAAGCCGGATAAACTCCCAGGAAAACGGCCGATAACAGGATTGTGGAAAACGTCCAAGAAGCGGCCGACCTGATGCCCGATTTCAATTCGTATATGAAAATATTCATTGAGCCCTGTCCTCCTTTTCATAATAGTGCATGAAGACTTCCTCAAGGGTAGGTTCCTCAATCCATATATTTTCCACGTCGGCCTCCGCGATTTTCCGGATTACGCGGTTCATTGAGCCTTTGTAAATGAAGCTGGCCGTATTGCCCTCCACCTTGATGTCGCTTGCTCCCTTTATATCAAAAAATGATGATTCTATCGGCGTCCTTAATTCTATCCTGAACTTTTTATAAGTATCTTCCGTCAGCGCGCTTACTTTTTCCAACTTGACGATCCTGCCCTCCTTGATGATGGCGACGCGGTGGCACAGCTTTTGCACCTCTCCCAGGATATGCGATGAGAACAGCACGGTGACGCCTTTCCTGTTTTCCTCGCGGATAAGGTCAAAGAATTTCTTTTGCATAAGGGGGTCCAGGCCGCTTGTAGGTTCGTCAAGGATAAGAAGCTTAGGTTCATGGAGAAGTCCCTGCACTATGCCGACCTTTTTCCTGTTTCCAAGAGAGAGGCTGTCAATTTTCCTGTTGAGGTCAAGGTCCATTATTTCGGCAAGTTCCCGTATCCTTTTTGTACAGTCCTTTCTGTAGAAACTTGCTGAATACTTCAAAAGGTCGCCCACCTTCATGTTGTCATAATAGGAGATTTCCGCGGGCATATACCCGATATCCTTTGCTATCTCGGGCGCGTGCCTGATACAATCCCTGCCGAATATTGCGGCACTCCCGGATGTCGGGAAGATGAGAGCCAGCAGCGTCCTTATCGTGGTTGACTTTCCTGCGCCGTTCGGCCCGATGAACCCGAAAATTTCACCCTCTTTAACATCGAAGCTGACATCGATGATGCCCCTGGATTTGCCATAATACTTGGTAAGGTTTCTGATTTCAATAACATTCATTTTTCTTGTCCTCCCTCATAAAATAATGCTTCAAGCAATTTCATAAATTCCTCGCATCGGAAGAAAATAGCGTTATAGTCGGGCTTGATGTTCATAAGCCGGTATTTATTGAGTTCGCCCCGGACAATTCCTTCCGTAGTCCACGTAATAATATCAAGCGCTTTTCCGAGATCCAGCCCACGCCGGAAACCTGATACGTCAGTATTTTTAAAAAGCCCGGCCATAACGGAGCCTGGAGCCTCAGCGCCGCGTCTTTCAATTTCACCACGGATTTCCGGCGATCTATCCATGTATGCGGCTTGCAAGAATTCGAATAGCTTTTCGTATTTTCTCATAAGTTCCATCTTTATTTTTGTGATCTGCTTTATAATAGCGAAAAGCCTGCGCTCTTTCCTGTCAAGCTTGCTATGAATCTCACCGGCGATGATTTCTGCGCCGTAATCGAACAAAAAGAGAAATAATTGCTTCTTGTTCCCAAAGTAATGAAACAGCAGTCCTTTAGATATGCCCGCTTTCTTAACAATCTCGTTGGTCGACGCCTTTTCGTAACCTCTCAATGCAAACTCGGCCATTGCGGCATTTATGATTTTTTCTCTTTTTTCATGCTCCAGGTTTTTGAATTTTTCAATCATTGCCTTACCCGCCATTGCTATAATTTATTCCTTGTTCATATGCGTCGTTTATATATACATCGTTTATATGCATCTGCTCCGCACGTTCTGTCCGTAAGAAGCATTTCGTACATTCCCAGCCAGGGTTTTATAAAGCTTCGACCAGATTGGTCAATAAAGATTATAGCACATATTGACCACATTGGTCAATAAGTTATATTTCCATATTTCATTATATGTTTTGAACCATAGAAGCCTATTTTTCATACCATGGAAGCCTATATTTCACGAGAGCTGACTTCACAGAGTCAACTTCACTTCCTGTTCCAGGTTGGGTTAGACATACCGATCCAGGTGGTATATATGGAATGTAAAATGATTTGGAAAACTAACAGGAGGAGGGTTTATAATGGGAAAAGCGACGCAGGAACTTCGGAAGGAACATGAGGCTATTCTTTATGTCCTTAAAATACTTGGCAAAATGATGGAGCCGGGCAGCCGCGATGCTGAGAGTTTGCTTCATTATTACGGCGAGGTTGTATATTTCCTCAGGATATTTGCGGATAAATGCCACCATGGCAAAGAAGAGAACCATTTATTCAAAGAACTGGTTAACAGGGGAATCCCTGACGAGGGCGGCCCAATCGGTGTTATGCTGCAGGAACATGCCCTGGGCAGGGAATATATTGCACAAATGAGCCGGAGCCTTGATGAAAAAAATATTGAAGAATTCCAAAATGCCGCCGCGCTTTACAGCAACCTGCTGCGCCGGCATATTGACAAGGAGAATAATGTGCTTTTCGCGATGGCGGATAATGTGATTGATGAACAAGAGCAGGATCTTATGTTCGAACAATTTGAGAAGCATGAGGAAGATGTCGTAGGGCACGGTGTACACAAAAAATTGCATGCAATGATTGATACTTGGGCAGAGGTTTTCGGTGTTAATTAAAAGCAATAGGAGGGAGAACAGCATATATTGAAGGCCTGAAAGCGAAAGGCCGGCGAAAAGACAGGAGCGGGCGCCGGAACTGGTGAAATTACGGGCGGACCGGTTGGCCGCCTTTTATTTTACCAGGTAGTCGTATGCTATTCTTTCACTGCCGTCACGAACGTAAATAATTCCACATTCCTGGAAACCATATTTTTTTATGGCTGCCTGCATTGGCTTGTTGTTACTGTGCGTATCGATCCTCAGATAATTGCATTTTTTACTGCAGAAATCAAAACAACTTTTTGCAATCCCCCTTGTGCTACCGTCCGATGCAATCCTGTGAATTGTCCCGTATTGCATCGAACTGTGCCAGGCCCCTTGTTCAATCCTTTGATAAGTAGGCTCTTCGCCAATAATAAATGCGAATACTCCCACGATATTGTTGTTCTCTAAACAAACATATAAATTTCCGTCAGAAAGATCCTTTGCAACAATTTCTTCCTGTGGATATTCCGAGCCCCACTGTGTGGGATTACCATTGTTCTTCATGAATAACCTGGCTTTTTCATAAATTTTCATAATAACCGGCAAATCATTAGTTTCTGCGTTTCTGATATACATTGTTCTTCATCCTTTCGCAGTGCATAGCATTCCTGCAGGAAGCAATACCGATGCAAGCATCCCTGGGCATGTAACCGGAAATGGAATACAACGCTCCTCCGTTCATAAATAGCCCAATAGACATTACTGTTTTGTGATGTATATTATATCGCGTGATATGCTTATATTCAACCTTTCTGTACGTTCTTACCCTTGACAAACTTGCCGTAATAAGGGATAGAATAAAGGTATTGGTTCAAGTAAAACCGGGGTGAATGATATGCCGGTGGTTGAGAAAAACCGGAATTATGTTGTTGAAATAACGGACATGACCCATGAAGGCCAGGGTGTAGGCAGGATAGACGGTTTGACCGTTTTCACGGACGGCGCCCTGGCGGGAGAACAGGTGGAACTGAAGATAATCAAGCTCAAGAAGACTTACGCGGTGGGGAAGCTGATAAATGTCCTCAAGCCATCGCCCGACAGGATTGTTCCTTTCTGCAGCGTGTATAAGCGTTGCGGGGGATGCAGCCTGCAACACATGGATTATAATGCGCAGCTTGCTTTTAAGAAAAAACTCGTATGCGACAGCATTGAGCGGATAGGCGGGCTTAAAGACGTAAAAGTCCATGATACGATAGGGATGAAGCAGCCGTACAATTTCAGGAACAAGGCCCAGTACCCCGTGGCGTCCGTAGACGGCAGAATTGTCACGGGCTTTTACGCGTCGCGTTCCCACGAGGTAATCAACTCGGAGGAATGCCGGATACAGGATGTTGAAAGCGACAAGATACGGAAAATTGTCGCCAAATTTATGATGGAGAAGGGAATACCGGCATATGACGAGAAAACGGGAAAGGGACTGGTACGGCATGTTATAACGCGTGTCGGGTTTAACACCGGCGAAATAATGGTGGTACTTGTCATCAACGGCGATACGCTGCCTCATGCCAGGGAGTTGGTAGAAAGGCTTATTGACGGGACTGCTGCTCAAAGTTCCGGCTCTTCTATGGTAAAGAGCATCTATATTAATGTAAATACCGAGAACACAAATGTAATAATGAGCGAAAGGAATATCCTGTTATACGGCAATGAAAGCATTACCGATAAAATAGGAAATTACAGGTTTATGATATCGCCCGGGTCTTTCTTTCAAGTGAATACGGCGCAGACCGAGGTGCTTTATTCCAAGGTCCTCGAATATGCCGGCTTGAACGGCTCGGAAACCGTCTTTGATCTTTATTGTGGAATTGGGACGATTACGCTTTTCCTGTCGTCAAGGGCAAGGATGGTTTACGGGGTGGAGGTGGTAGCGGCTGCCGTGAACGATGCCCGCAAAAATGCGGAGTTGAACGGCGTGGACAACGTGGAGTTTATTGAAGGCGAAGCGGAGAAAGTAGCGCCTCGGATGTACCAAAAGGGCATCCATGCCGACGTGGTTGTGCTCGACCCGCCGCGCAAAGGCTGCGATGAATCGCTGCTGCGGCTTATAGCCGATATGCAGCCGGCCAGGATCGTGTATGTTTCCTGCAACCCTGCCACGCTGGCGCGTGACTTGAAATACCTGGATGCGCAGGGGTATAAGGCGACGGAGGCGCAGCCGGTGGACATGTTCCCCTGGACGGGGCATGTGGAGTGCATAGTTCAGATAAAACGTGCTGAAAGCCGCATGAAATAAGGCTTTGCGGGGATTTAAAGAGTGGGTTTTAAAGGGTAAAAAATATAATGTACCCTATAGCTTGGACACTTTGGGTTTTCAAAACCCTTACCATCGGACATTAGGTTTTTGAAAAAACCCTACATTTCGGACAATAGATTTTATATAATCCCTGTTGTTCGGACACATGCATTTTCAAAACCCTATATTCCGGACAAGAACAGTTTTTGACTTCAATTCAGATGCATATTACAATAAATGTAGTTGGATTGGAGGCATATATGGCAAATAAGAAATTTACCCCAGAAGAAATGTCCGAGTTAAGAAAAAGCAAGTATGTTCTGGATGTATCACCAAGCACTGTACACTTCTCTGCGGAATTCAAAAAAGAATTCTGGAATGCACTAATGCAAGGGAAATTACCAAAAGATATAGTTAAATCTCTTGGCATTAATCCCGAGATACTAGGCGAAATAAGGATTGGCGGATTAAAAACAATGATCCGTAATGAAGTAAAAAAAGGCAATGGATTCCGTGACTTGAATACTTATATGCAAGCTGGAAACGGCTATATGTCAGCAGAAAACAGGATTAAATACCTAGAGATGCAACTGGCATATAAGGAGCAAGAGATAGAGTTTCTAAAAAAAATTGTATCTTTAGATCCGGAGGCACGGGAATTATGATCATTCCTGCAAATGCCAAGTATAAAATCATACAAGAAACAGTAGCACTGCATGGGAATCTTTTAAATGTTTCTGTCCTGTGCGAAATCGCTGGTGTTTCTAGATCCGGCTATTATCACTATCTCACTACAGAAGAAGTTAGAAAACAGAAAGAAGAACAGGATCAACAGGATTTTCTTCTCATCATAGAAGCATATAAACACAGAGGATATGATAAGGGTGCACGTGGGATTTATATGAGATTACTGCATCAGACTCCACCGGTTGTCATGAACATAAAAAAGATTCGGCGTCTTATGAAGAAGTATGGATTAAAATGCCCAATTCGCAAAGCAAATCCATACAGACGTATAGCAAAAGCGATAGGTACTTCCTATGTCGCTCCAAATCTCCTGAATCGCGAGTTTGAGGAACATGGACCACGGAAAGTTCTGCTTACAGATATCACATATATTATTAACGGTAGAGCACCTAGATGCTATATGTCTACTATTATAGATGCCTGTACAAAAGAACTCCTAGCATGGGTAGTGAGTCCATCTTTGGAAGTTGATTTTGTACTTGAGACAGTGAATCAGCTCATTGAAAAACATGGGATTTCCTTAACGGCAGAAACCCTAATCCACAGTGATCAAGGGTCACATTACACTAGTCTTAGTTTTATACAGCTGATTAAAAACAGCGAATTAAGGCAGTCAATGTCCAGAAGGGCAAACTGCTGGGATAACGCTCCGCAAGAGTCCTTCTTCGGACATATGAAGGATGAAATTCATATCGAAGAGTGTAACACTTATGAAGAAATCCTATCAGCAATAACTGACTGGACAGAGTATTATAACTACGAAAGATATCAATGGGATTTAGCAAAGCTATCTCCTGCAGAGTATTACAAATATTTAACAACTGGCGAGTATCCACTAAATATACCCAAGCCAAATGGATTCAAGGAGAGCTGATGGGAAGGCAGCGTTTATGCCGCGAAAGCCTCTTGACAATGAGAGCCCGGCATGTTAGGCTATCTGACCGGGCATCAACCACCTCCAGAGCCCTTCTGCCTTGTTCAGCATGGGGGATGCCTCTGATGCCAGCAAACATGCCGGCAGAGGCTCGTTGTCAAGAGGATCGTGGAATAAATGCGGAAACCTGACTCCGAAACACCGGTATGGTAGTACTCAAAGTCCGGGACAGGTGAATCAACAGCCACTGAATACTCATTTATGAATTGAAATCAAAAACTCATTTTGTCCTTGACAAAGGGTACACTTTAAAACGATGATAAAAACTCGGTTATTTTTAAAATGATCGGGTTTTTACTTTATAAGATAAACGACCAGAAAAGCATTAATTGCCTCACTGGATTTTCTTTGATAAATATGGGGACATAACTCGCCCGGGAAGGCGCAGTGATATTCTGAAAAATTAGTCAAAAAATAGTCTTTTAACAAGTTTTCCAGAATTTATGATATAATTATGTCTATAATAAGTTTGTATAAATAAATTTTGGTGAGTATATAAAAAAGCTCTGATATTATTGAGGGGGTACGTTATGTCTAGAATTCATGTAAATCATATAAAGACTGCATTATTTAATTTGTTTGATGGAAAGATTGACTTATCAGACTATGATAAAAAAACTGAAGAAGAAAGACAAAAAGCTTTCAATTCAAGAGCATTGGCTGCTTATAGTATTCATATAATTGCATCTGCATCAATTGAAGATTCAGCAGCCTCAATCACTGATGGCTACGGTGATAATGGTATCGATGCAGTTTATTATGACGATCAACAGAATACACTATACTTAGTTCAGTCTAAATTTATTGAAGAAGGAACTGGAGAACCGGAAACTGGCGAATTAAGAAAATTTAGAGATGGCATAATTGATTTAATTGAAGAGAGATACGATAGGTTTAATGAAAAATTAAAGAAAAAACTTTCAATTATTAAAGATGCTTTTAATGATAGCCAAATAAAGATAAATATTCT
>JBLNDI010000097.1:0-3924 GCA_050261495.1 Bacillota bacterium | reverse complement strand
AGTACCGGAATGTCGACACTCCTACCGACGTTATTTCATTTCCGTTAGCTGATATGAAAAACGGCAAATTATTAAGCGAAGAAGGGGATTACAATATAGACGAAGGGCTGCTCCTGCTGGGGGATATCGTGATATCCGCGGAAACGGCGTTAAAGCAGGCGGAACGATATGGCCATTCATTTGAGAGGGAGCTTGCCTTTCTGACCGCGCACGGGATTTATCACCTGCTTGGTTATGACCACATGGAAAGCGGCGAAGAATCGGTAATGATTTCAAAGCAGGAAGCAGTGCTTGAAAAGCTGGGGTTGAAACGGACATGAAAAACAAAACGCTGGTAGATAGTTTTAATAACGCAATAAAAGGCGTTCTCTCAACGGTAAAAAACGAGAGGAACATGAAAATACATTTATTTGCCGCGGGCGTGGTCCTGGTGCTTTCCCTGTTGTATGACCTGACCAGGGTCGAGTTTATTATTGTGTGCGGCACAATTGCCATTGTACTTATTTGCGAGTTATTCAACACAGCGATTGAGACGGTCATGGATACCCTTATAGGGATTTATCACCCAAAGGCAAAGGCGGTCAAGGATACGGCTGCCGGTGCGGTTTTCGTATCGGCGCTTTTTTCAATCCTGGTAGCCTACATGATATTCTTCGACAGGGTGAGCACAACCCTGGAAATCGGCATAGTCAGGATAAAACAAACGCCTATGCACATAACTATTATTGCCATTCTATTAACATTGCTTGTAGTGGTTTTAATGAAAACATTTCTCGGCAAAGGCACGCCATTCAGCGGCGGAATGCCAAGCGGCCACTCGGCGGTGGCGTTTTCCGCTACAACTGCTGCAGCGTTGTATTCAAACAATATAAATATCACGATATTGTTTTTAATAGTCTCGTTGTTAGTTGTGCAAAGCAGGCTGGAGGGCAAAATACACAATATATTCGAACTGGCGGCAGGAGCGGTTATTGGGTTCCTGGTAACGCTTCTGCTATTTCAGATATTTTCTTGAATAATACATAGAATAGAATTAAACTGACGACTAATATGGCAGGGAGGGAATTTATGGCGTATAAATCCGGATTTGTTTCGGTCGTCGGAAGGCCGAATGTCGGAAAGTCAACGCTCACAAACAGGTTTGCCGGCGAGAAAATATCCATTATCTCAAGCAAGCCGCAAACCACGAGAAATACGATAAGAACCATCATCACCACGGAAGACAGCCAGGTTATATTTATTGACACGCCCGGCATGCACAAACCGAAAAGCAAGCTGGGGGAATACATGGTCGGTATTGCGAGGAACACGCTGAACGAGGTGGACATTGTGCTGTTCCTGGTAGAAGCGGGCGAACCTGAACCCGGGCCGGGGGATTTATTCATCATCGAACAGCTGAAGTCTGTAAAAACCCCGGTATTTCTTATAATTAACAAGATTGACCTGGTAAAAAAAGAGCAGCTGCTAAAGGTTATCGAAAATTATACAAACCTGATGGATTTCGCCGAAGTTATCCCTGTTTCGGCACTGAACGGGGAAGGAACGGATATTGTGATGAAAGAAATAAGGAATTACCTGCCCGAAGGGCCGAAATACTTCCCGGAAGACATGATAACCGACCAGCCTGAGAAAATGATAGCGGCGGAACTGATACGCGAAAAAATACTGGAACTGGTCCAGGATGAAGTGCCGCACGGCACAGGTGTTGAAATCATTTTATTCAGGGAAAGAGAAGAGAAGAACCTGGTTGATATCGAGGCAAACATATATTGCGAAAAGGAGACTCACAAGGGCATACTTATCGGCAAAGACGGCGTTATGCTGAAAAATATCGGGATGCTTGCCAGGAAGGAAATTGAGAATATTCTTGGCGCGAAGGTATACCTCAAGCTCTGGGTAAAAGTTAAAAAAGATTGGAGAAACAATGAATACATGTTGAAACTGCTGGGATACAAGTAACGCAGGAAATAATTGACACAGGCATTGAAAAGGACCCTGATACGGAGAAAATCACCGTTAATATTGCGAGTATACAAACTATTTTTTAGAGTAAGCTATTAATATAAGGTTGTTGATATCGATAGAAGCCGCAGCAACATGACGCAAAAAAAAGAGGATCAGGGGGATTTTCAACAATGCTGAAAAACTTCGTGTGGAATACATTTGCAAAGACTGGCAATCTTGAATTTTACATGATATTCAAAGAAATGGAGGAAAGGGAAAAGGCTGCCGAGCATGGAAGGCAGGCTGAGGAAGAAGCCGCTCCCAGCAAAAGCGACGCGTAAAATTAAGTTCGGAAGGCACGCCTTGCAGAGATTAAATGGCTTTTTTAAAGACAAGGGGGATAGTTGTAAAAGAGGTCGGAACGGGAGAAGCCGACAAGATGATAACAATATTTACACGGGACGAAGGGCGGATTTCCGCCCTGGCCAGGGGAGGAAAACGTCCGAATTCCAAGTTGTCGGCCGCATCCCAGTTGATGTGCTACGGCGAATATGTTTTATACAGCGGAAAAGATTTATATATAATAAATAGCTGTGAAGTCGTGGAGCCATTTTATGAAATCAGGAACGACATTGTAAAGCTTACTTATGCGGCTCATTTTCTTGACATTGTACTTGAAATTATCCAGGAAAACCAACCTTTGCCCGAGCTTCTGCAGTTGCTGCTGAACTCGCTGCATGTTTTGGCAAAAACGGATAAACAACCTGAACTGGTTTCCAGGATTTTTGAACTCAGGTCGCTGGTTTCGGTGGGATATGCACCGCATTTAAGCGGTTGCATGAACTGCGGGAGTGAACCGGTAAAGTTCTATTCTTTCAGCTTTTTGAAGTGCGGCTTTTTATGCGACAGGGAGGAATGCTCCCAAAAAGATCGTTCTTCGATAACCGTTTCACCCGGTGCAGCCAGGGCATTGCAGCATATTGCCTATTCCAGGATGGCAAACCTGTTTGGTTTCGGCTTGTCACAGGAAGTCCTGGAGGAATTGGGGCGGATTACGAGAAGATACCTCCGTGAACGCCTGGAAAGGGACTTTACGAAGCTGGATTTTCTAAAGAAAATGTAATTTAAAAAGCGTCACTTATTCTTCTTATAATCTGCGTACAAGTTTTCAATCGACCTGTCGTATGTTTTTTCGCCGGCCTTGGAAAAAAAGCATCCGGGCACTTCGTTGCTTCTGCGGTGGTATGCGACGCATTCGCAGCATTTGCCGCGGCGGGAGCATGATATGTAAGTGCAGGTGCAATTGATAGTATTGTGGATACAAGCCATTTTAACACCCTCCATAGTTATAATTTATTAAAACGAGACATTTATATATCCTGGCTATTGCCTTGTTAAGATGTTTCATTTCAAGCCCGGTATTACAGCCTGCTTCCGCAATACGGGCAAAAGCTATGGCCTGGTTCGGCCACGGCGCCGCAGCGGGAGCACGTCCTGTACGGCGTATCCTGGTAAAGCGGATGCAAATGTTCATTCATTATTTCGGGATCCAGGCCCTTTTCATATTGCATACCGATATCAGGATCCAAGCCGTAAGTCATGCCGCAGCAGCTGAACCTGGCAAAATACCTTGTATTCCACCTGAAAACCGGGATAAAGAATACATGAAAGTACGAATATGTCTTGAATACTTCAATGAAAGTAAATGCCCCGCACGACGGGCAAATGGAATTGCTGCGCGTACCGATCGGTTTCCGGGCCTGGTTGGTTCCGAATATTCCTATGAAGAACATAACAAAATCACGCCCCGCTTTTTAGCATGATAAATGTGACTTGTTTATGATTTCCCGGTTCAAACATCCTTAAAACATACGAGCATCTTTTTTTTTAAAAGATGCTCTTTTTTGGTGCGGTCGATGGGACTTGAACCCATACGGTCTCCCATACGCCCCTCAAACGTACGCGTCTGCCAGTTCCGCC
>JBLNDI010000096.1:0-5376 GCA_050261495.1 Bacillota bacterium | reverse complement strand
GCCATAACCAACGAGAGATTGAAGAAGCAAGGGTTTCCGACTTTAACCGAAAGGTACTTGCTAGTACATTAATTCTTACTGAACCGCCGTATACCGAACGGTACGTACGGTGGTGTGAGAGGTCGGTAGGCGAAATAATCGCCTACCTCCTACTCGATGTACGCATTTGGCGGCGCAAATGGCGGCGCGTATGGTAGTCATGTGGTGTCATAAGGTGGCGCAAGTTTTTATATGGATGGCGGCGCATACGGTGGGCGTAAATGATGATTCGTATAGTAGGGCAAATAATGTCGCAAAGCGGTAAAAACCAAGGGGGTTGCGGCAACAAGTGAGGGAAAAAATCTGGGTGTACAAGGATATTGACGAAACGGCGGCCGCAAGGCTTGCGGAAGGCGCGGGCATATCGAGGCTGCTGGCAAGGGTTTTTGCGAGCCGGGGCATAACCTCCGCCGAGTATGTCAGAGACTTTTTAAACCCCGATATATCCCATATGCACGATCCGTTCCTGATGGACGGCATGGACAGGGCGGCAGGCAGGATTGCAAAGGCCATAAACGACCGGGAGAATATACTGGTATTCGGAGACTACGACGTGGACGGAGTGGCCGGGACGTCGATATTGTACAATTTTCTTGCCTCAAAGGGGGCGAATGTGCGGTATTGCCTGCCTGACAGGATACAGGACGGCTATGGGCTGACAATGTCCGCCGTCGAAAAGGTTAAAACATTCAACGCCTCGCTGGTGATAACGGTTGACTGCGGCATCGCTTCATGCGACGAGGTGCGCTGCCTGCAAGAGGCAGGCATGCAGGTGATAGTAACGGACCACCATGAATGCAAGGAAACCATTCCGGACGCTTACGCCGTTTTAAATCCCCGAAAGCACGGATGCGGGTATCCTTTTAAAGACCTAGCCGGGGCGGGCGTGGTGTTGAAGCTGGTGCACGGGATATGCAGGCTTTCAGGCTGCGGCGATGAGTTTACGCGGTTCATGGACCTGGCTGCGCTGGCGACAATTGCGGACGTAGTTCCGCTTACCGGTGAAAACAGGATAATTGCGCATTTTGGACTGAAAGCAATGGAATCCACGAAAAATGTCGGTCTGGATGCTCTTATCAAGGTGGCGGGACTGGCAGGGAAGCCTGTTACGTCTTATGCCGCGGCTTTTGTGCTTGCGCCGAGGGTGAATGCCGCCGGACGGCTGGGCAGCGCCGACAGGAGCGTAAGGCTGTTTACCGGGAGTGACCGGCTGCTGGCGGAGGCACTCGCCAGGGAACTTGATGAGGAGAACAGGAACCGCCAGAAAACCGAGGACCTGATAGTCGAGGAGGCCATCGGATACGTGGAAGCGGATGCTGAAGCGGTAAGACAGAAGGTCCTGGTAATATGCGGTGAAAAATGGCATCACGGCGTGATAGGCATAGTGGCCTCGAAGATTACCGAGAAGTACGGAAAGCCGTGTTTTGTCATATCTGTCGAGGACGGCGTCGGAAAAGGGTCGGGAAGGAGCATTAAGGGATTTAACCTGTTCCAGGCGCTCACGGCCTGCCAGGACCTGACCGAAAGGTACGGCGGCCATGAAATGGCGGCAGGGCTGACGATCCGGGAGGACAGGGTGGATGAATTCAGGAGGCGGATTAATGATTATGCGTCAGGCATATTGACCGATGCCGACCTGATGCCGTACCTGAGAGTGGACGCGTTTCCCGCGAGGCAGGACATTACCCCGGACAGCGTGCGTGAACTGGCGAAGCTGGCGCCTTTCGGAGAGGCCAATCCGATACCGCATTTCGGGTGCCTGGCGCTTTGCATTGCGGACATAAGGACGCTGAGCGACGGCAAACACTTGAAAATGAAACTGCGCGACTGGGATTTTTCCGTGGATGCCATAGGTTTCGGCATGGGAGAGGCTGCCGGTGAATACAAGGCGGGAGACGCCGTGGACGTCGTGTTCACCCCTGAGATTAACTCTTGGAACGGCACGGAGACGCTGCAGTTTAATTTAAGGGATATCAAGCCGTGCATATATGCCGAACTCGACAAAATTATTGTTTTTGCCAAATCAAATGACTATAATATTTATATCAACCAGCAAAGCATAAGCCGCTTGATGCGGTGCCGCGGGGTATGCCCTGACGACCTCGTTCCCGGGAGGGACGAACTGGAGGCGGTGTACAGGTACTTGAGGGCATGCGGCAAAACATCAGGAAGGCAGCTCGAATTTGACGACTTGTTCGAGCTTGGCGCAAAGATTTCCGCCGGCTCAAGGGTGAGGCTGAACTTTTTCAAGCTCAAGAAAACGCTGGAGATTTTTGAAGAATTGGGGCTGCTGTCGTTGCGGATTGCCGGGCAAAAAGCGGTCTCTGTCAAGCTCGGGGAAAGTGCGGGAAGGGTTGAGTTGGAGGATTCCCGCATTTTGTCATGGCTTAACGGTTTGAGGGGCGTTAATTTACCCGGTGAATATTATAATAATGACCAGGGGGAATAGAAATGGAGCAGAAGATGGACTTAAAGGCGAAATTCAGGCATGTTATGGATTTTCCTAAGGCAGGCATCGATTTTATCGATATCACTACCGTGCTGCAGGACAAGGATGCGCTCAGGCAGAGCATTGAAGAAATGAAAAGGCTTGCCGGGGAACTGGGCGAATTTGACCTGGTCGTGGGACCGGAATCAAGAGGGTTTATTTTCGGGGCTCCCCTGGCTTACGCGCTCGGAAAGGGCTTTGTCCCGATCAGGAAAAAGGGAAAGCTGCCCTATAAAACCGTAAGCATTGAATACCAGCTCGAGTACGGTACTGATACGCTTGAGATACATGAGGACGCGGTGCAGCCGGGACAGAGGGTTGTTATCGTTGACGACCTGCTTGCTACCGGCGGCACGATCGAATCAAACATAAAACTGGTGGAAAAGCTCGGGGGCGAAGTAGCCGGGCTGGTGTTCCTGGTTGAACTGGGTTACCTGGGCGGCAGGGGAAAGCTCAAGGGATATAATGTCAAGACCGTGGTCTGTTTTGATCATTAACGGTACCGTTGAATAACGGTACTTGTTTGTGTGGTTTCGGAGGCAGTTGATGGATAACCGTTTTGCAAAGCTGATTGCCCAAATAAAAAAGTATAACCCCGGTGTCGACGTGTCTTTGCTGGAAAAGGCCTTTGCCTTTGCAAAGAAGGCGCATGAGGGGCAGTTCAGGGAATCGGGCGAGCCGTATATCATCCATCCCATTGAAGTTGCCGATATACTGGCCGACATGGAGTTGGACATTACGTCGGTTATTGCGGGCTTGCTGCATGATACCGTGGAGGATACGAATTGTACCATCGACGATATAAAGGGGCAATTCGGGGAGAGCGTCGCGTCGCTGGTGGACGGCGTTACCAAGCTGGAAAGGCTGCCTTACTCGACAAAAGAGGAACAGCAGGCCGAGAACTTAAGGAAAATGTTTATCGCCATGGCGAAGGACATCAGGGTTATCTTGATCAAGCTGGCCGACCGCCTGCACAACATGAACACGCTGAATTACCTGCCGAAAGACAAGCAGACGGAAAAGGCAAGGGAAACACTGGAGATATATGCGCCGCTTGCGCACAGGCTGGGTATTTTCAGGATAAAGTGGGAACTGGAAGACATGTGCTTCCGGAACCTGCATCCGAAAGAATATTACGATTTGGTTGAAAAGATAGCAAAGAGGCGCAAGGAGCGCGAAGCGTACATAAACCGGATCAAGGACGAGATATCGGCAAAAACGGCGGAACTCGGCATCGTGGCTCAGATTGAAGGCCGTCCGAAACATTTCTACAGCATATTCAAGAAAATGCAGGAACAGAATAAGACGCTCGACCAGATTTACGACCTTTTCGCGGTCAGGGTCATTGTTGATTCCGTCAAGGATTGCTATGCCGTCCTTGGACTTGTGCATGAACTGTATAAGCCGCTGCCGGGCAGGTTCAAAGACTACATAGCAATGCCGAAGCCGAACATGTACCAGTCGCTGCATACCACCCTTATAGGGCACGAAGGCCACCCGTTCGAGGTGCAGATAAGGACGTGGGATATGCACAAGGTGGCGGAGTACGGTATTGCCGCGCACTGGAAGTATAAAGAAGGAGTAACCGGCAGCAGCGAACTGGATAAAAAACTGGCGTGGCTCAGGCAAATGATGGAATGGCAAAAGGAAGCGGGAGACGCCAATGAGTTTGTTGAGACCGTAAAAATAGACTTGTTTGCCGACGAGGTTTTCGTGTTTACTCCGAAGGGCGACGTGGTCAACCTGCCGGCCGGTTCGGTGCCGATTGATTTCGCGTACGCGATACACAGCGCCATCGGCAACAAGATGATGGGCGCGAAGGTTAACGGCGAGATAGTCAAGCTTAACTATACGCTTAAAAACGGCGATATCGTGGAAATAATCACGTCGGCCAACGTGCAGGGTCCCAGCCGCGACTGGCTGAAGCTGGTCAAGAGCTCGCAGGCGCGCAATAAGATAAAGCAGTGGTTTAAGAAGGAAAACAGGGAAGAAAACGTCCAGCGGGGCAAGGAATTTGTCGAAAGGGAGCTTAAAAAGCAGGGGTTTACTTATGCCCAGCTTTTCAGGACCGAATGGGTCGATTTGATGCTGAAGAAATACAACTTCAATACGCTGGACGACATGTTCTCTGCGGTAGGCTACGGGGGCATCAGCGCAAGCAAAATCGTAACAAGGCTCAAGGAAGAATACAGGAAAACGCTGAAGCCGGATGAATTGGCAAAGCTTGAGGAAGAACTTCGCAAAACCCAGGAGAAGGAGAAGAGGAAGGAGGCTCCCCCCGAGAACGGGGTTATCGTAAAAGGTATCGACAACTGCCTGGTAAGGCTGTCAAGGTGCTGCAACCCGGTGCCCGGCGACGACATTATCGGGTATATTACCAGGGGAAGGGGCGTTTCTGTACATAGAAAAGATTGTCCGAACATTTCAAACACGCAGGGAGAAGACGAACGCCTGATCGAGGTTAAGTGGTACACCTCGGTCAACCTAGCGTACATGGCGAATATTACTGTGCTGGCAAATGACCGGGTGGCGCTTTTGATGGATGTGACGAATGCCATCGGCGAATCGAAGATACCGCTCAAGGCAATGAACGCCAGGACTACCCGCGACCAGATTGCGATTATCAACCTGACTCTTGAGATAATTGACACGGAGCAATTGGAAAAAATAATCAAGAAGCTTAAAAAGCTCGACAGTGTTTTTGAAGTGACAAGGAATAAGCAGTAACTGAAGATAATCGAAAAGTAGCTGGTAATTTTGCTGAAAGGCAAATTTGAAGCATAAAACAAGTATAAAAAGCAATAAAAAGCAATATTTGGATGACGTTCCTTGAAAACCGCATATAGTTA
>JBLNDI010000095.1:0-4902 GCA_050261495.1 Bacillota bacterium | reverse complement strand
TGATTCTCCCTCCCCCTTGGAAGGGGGCGTTGTGTTTCTATAACGTCCGGACACCTATTCCGTCAATATCCGGACAATTAACGACATCTATTGCTGGACACTATGCGTCAGCAGTAACACTTAACTTAAGTATTAATCAAAATGTATTTATAATACCGTACATCAACCAGCTAATAAAAGAAGTACTACCTAAGCCTTTTTAAGCTCTTCCAGAAATCACCACTTATATTACTTTATTTGATTATAAATTACACTGAAAGTTTATGCAAATAAAATATAAAGAAATCGAAACCCTTTATATTTACTTGATGTGTGGTAAATATGCAGAAGCCCCATCTTTTACCCTTTTATGGAGCAGGGGAGGGCACTACTGTGATTTGCCGCGGTTTATTGCGCTAATAATGCCTAGAACCTGCCGCTGCTGCCGCCTCCGCCGCTTCTTCCGCCGCCGCCGGACGAACCCCTGGAGCCGCCTCCACCGAAGCCGCCGAAGCCTCCGCGTCCGCCGCCGAAACCGCCATTGCCGCCGCCGAAACCGCCGTTACCGCCGCCCCAGCCGCCGCGGCCGCCGCCAAAGAACCTGCTGAAAAAGAATAGCTTGAGTAAAAAGCCGGTAATCCTGAACCTGAAGAAAATACCATCGATTGCGATATAAATAATAAACAGGGCAAAAGGAAAGTAATTGCCCTGGCTTGTATGCCCGGGATACGCATAAGAATCGGGCGGGGTGTATGGAGCATATGGCTCAGGCACGTTGATTTCCGTATCAATAGTCACGCCATATTCGGCCGCAACCGCTTCGACGACGGCAATATAGCCATTTAAGAACCCGTTGTCAAAATCATTTTCCTTGAGATAAGGATTCATAATTTCGGTCCTTATCCGTGCAGCTTTTATGTCGGGCAGGGCCCCTTCAAGGCCGTATCCTACTTCTATCCTTAGCATTCTCTCGGAAATGGCGGCCAGTATAAGAACGCCGTTATCTTTGTCCTTTTGGCCAATTCCCCACTTTTCAAACAGTTCGACGGCGTAAGCGTCAATATCCTCGCCTTCGAGAGAATTAACCGTCACTGCCACCACCTGTGCGGAAGTTTTATCCTCAAGCTGCCTGCCGATATCCAATATCTTCTCCTCGGTGCTCTGGCTTAAAACCCCGGCAAAATCATTGACGAAAAACCCGAAGGTTGGATCCGGGTAATTCACCTCGGCACGAATTGCCGCGGGAAACACGAAAAGTGTTATTAATATTAAGATAATTACAGCCGCTTCATAAAACTTCTTCACGTTAAATACCTCTCTGAATCTGGAATAAACCCCTCTTTTAAATAACGGCGCGGTTTTGATTAATCAAAATTGATTCTGGGGGCTTCCTTTGCTTCGGGAGAGGCCTCGAAATATTCCTTTGGCTTGAATCCCATCAAGCGGGCGAAAATGTTCCCGGGGAACCTGGTGATTTTGGTATTGTAAGCCTGCACGGCTTCAATAAACCGTTTTCTTTCAACCGATACCCTGTTTTCCGAGCCTTCGATCTGCTCCTGCAGGTTGGTAAAGTGTTCGCTTGCTTTCAGTTCCGGGTAGTTTTCCACCAGGAATAATACGTTCCTGCCCGAAGATACAATCTTGTCGTAAGCCTGGAGCTTGTCGGCCACATCGGACGAGCCGCTGTACAACACCGACCTTGCGGCGGCAATATCGCCAAACACCTTTTCTTCGTGCTTGATGTAGCCCTTGATTGCTTCGACTTCATTTATTATCACGTCCGACCTTCTTTGCATCACGTTTTCTACCTGTGCCCACTTGCTTTGTACATCCTGTTCGGCTGCCGCAAGACTGTTGTACGTGGAAATCGAAGTAATTATTAATATCGCCGCCGTCAGGACAACAGCGCCTATTTTTATCCATCTGCCCCAGATATACGAACTGTAGCTGTAATTCATATTAGCTCATGCCTCCTTGCATAGTCCATATTCTTATCATATCATACAAACTTGTGAATATTCCCTAATGTTAAACGCAAAAATGAAAGCAAATGTCTGATGCGTCACCTGTTTGCAAGCAAAAAAAGGAGGCGGGGGGTATCCCTGGCCCCTCGTAAAAAATCTTATTATATTTCACGAAATATCGTATTACTTCTCGTAGTACTCCGTTATATTTCTCATTATGTATCCGTTATATCTCTCTTGTTAAATCCTTAGATTGTCAAACCTCTTTACCGCTTCAACGGCATTATCATGGCTGCCGAAAGCAGTGAGCCTGAAATAACCCTGTCCGCTCGGCCCGAATCCGGCCCCGGGGGTTCCGACGACATTGGCTTCATTTAATAGCTTGTCGAAAAATGCCCAGGAATCCATGCCGTTTGGTGTTTTCAGCCATATATACGGGGCGTTGACTCCTCCGAAAACTTGTAATCCCAGCCTGGTGAGCCCTTCCCTGATTATTTTCGCATTTGTCATGTAGTAATCTATCAATGCCTTTATTTGTTCGCGGCCTTCGGGTGTATATATCGCCGCGGCTCCTCTTTGGACGATGTACGGCGTGCCGTTGAATTTCGTTGACTGCCGGCTGTACCAGAGCTTGTTCAATTGGACCGCTTCGCCGTTGGCTGTATACCCGCAGGCCTCCTTCGGGACAACGACATAAGAGCACCTTACGCCCGTGAAACCGGCAGTTTTGGAATAACTCCTGAATTCAAGGGCGACTTCCTTCGCTCCCTCGATTTCATAAATGCTGTGGGGGATATCCTCTTCGCTTATGTAGGCCTCGTAAGCGGCGTCGTACAATATGACGGATTTGTTTGCCCTTGCGTAATCCACCCACTTTTTAAGCTCAGCCCTGGGTAATGTCGTGCCCGTGGGGTTATTGGGGAAGCACAGGTAAATCAGGTCCACTTTCCCGGACGGCAGGGCGGGTGTGAAATTGTTTTCGGCATTGCACGGGAAATAGACCACGTTGCTCCAGCTGCCTCCTTTATATTCGCCCGTACGCCCGGCCATTACGTTTGTGTCGACATATACGGGGTAAACCGGATCGGCAACCCCTATAACGTTGTCAGTCCCGAAAATCTCCTGTATATTGCCCGTATCGCTCTTAGAACCGTCGCTTATGAAAATCTCGTCAATATCGAGTTTTATTCCTCTTGAGCCGTAGTCGTGCTCTATGATTTTTTCCGCCAGGAATTCATACCCCCTGTAAGGGCCATATCCCTTGAAAGTGCTTTCATCGGCCATCTCGTCGACCGCTTCGTGCATACTCTTTATCACGGCGGGCGGAAGCGGCCGGGTAACGTCTCCTATACCGAGTTTTATCAATTTGGCGTCCGGGTTTTTCTGCATGTAATCGCTTACCCTTTTTTCAATTTCGGCAAACAGGTAATTCCCCGGCAGTTTCTGGTAGTTTTCATTAATTCTTGCCATAAGCGTTATCCTTTCTTATTAATTATTGGCTATATCTCTTTCCTCTATAATGCGGACCGGCCGAATCGAAACAGCAGGTCCGAAACGGATCGTGTTCGCAATATATAAAGTACCGGTTCGGCAAGCGCTAGGTTTCAAATTTATTCAAAATTGCCGCTGCGACTTCCCTCTTTGTAATACGCATATCCATTGCCTGCTTTTCTATAAACCTGTGGGCTTCCGCCTCCGTTACCTTGAAATTCTGGATTAGCAGGCATTTTGCACGGTCTATGTAACGGATGTCTTCTATTTTCTTTTGAAGCTGCAGGTTTTCGTTCTGCAGTCCCACGAGGCGGTTCTGGGCAGCGGTGGCAAGCTTCAGGGCACTCCAGAAGAGCTGGCGGCTGATTGGTTTTGATAGGACAAAAATACCATAGTCCTCCACTTTTGCGGAAACTTCATCCGCAAGTTGGCTTTTTACAAGCAACATGACCTGCATTGGCGCTTTTTGGACAATGTTCATGGCAAACTCGGTCCCAAACTCATCCTGCAGCGGCGTGTTGACAATACACAGGTCAAATTGCCTGTCAATCAGCAGGCGCTTGGCTTCTATCCCGCTTTTTGCGGTGGTTATATCGCTATATGAATTTAAGTTTAACATCTCTTCAAGAAGCTCTCTTATCTTTTCGGAGCTTGACACTATCAAAACGCTCTTCAAATCATCACTGCCTTTATGCAAAATCTACATAATTCCCAGGCCTTTATTAAAAATGAAAAGCAAAGAACAAAACCAAATCCGCCGTGAATGCCAGCTTTATTATATGATTTTAAAATACATCTGCTTGACTATGTTTTTGTCATTGCTCCGAGCGTACCTGTTCCATTCGGCAAGCTTGATTTCCAGGTACTTGTCTATAATCTCGCGTGTCAGTATCCTTTCCACGAATTTACTGCGGCTCATAATGTCCAGCGCCTGTTCCAGGTTATCGGGCAGGGCCTTGAGGTTTTTGAGGACTTCGCTGTCTGCCTTGTATATGTTGAAATCGGTTGGCTCGGGCAGTTCCAACTTCTTTTCTATTCCATCGAGGCCTGCATGCAGGACAAGGGCGAAGGTCAGGTACGGGTTGCACGCAGGGTCCGGTGAACGCAATTCCATCCTTTCATACTCGCCGGCCGCCGCCGGTATCCGTATGAGCTGCGAACGGTTCTGGCGCGACCAGGATATATACTTGGGCGCTTCAAAGCTGCCAAGCCGGGCGTATGAATTTATCAACGGGTTGGCAAATGCCGTTATCTCCGCGATTTTATCAAGAACGCCGGCAATGAAGTATCCTGCGTCGCTGTCCTTGCTTATGCCTTGCTTGAAAATATTCGCGCCGTTTTTTGAAAGCGACAGGTTTATATGCAGGCCGCTTCCGCTCTTGTCATCTATAGGCTTCGGCATGAATGACGCGTACAGGCCGTTTATTGCCGAAATAGCCTTGACTACCGATTTGAAAGTGATGAAGTT
>JBLNDI010000094.1:0-23413 GCA_050261495.1 Bacillota bacterium | reverse complement strand
ATTAATCACGCATTTGATGCCCAGTCCTTCGCATCTTTTGACGGCCCCGCGCTCATAAGCCAGATCGTCCGGTTTAGCCCCGAGCCTTATTATCGCAAGGCAAGGAACGGTTCCTTCTTTTTTCAGCCATTCGACATCGACAAGCATTCTTTCTTTCATGGAATCGACAACGTCCTTGCCTTTCATGACAAATGCCATATTATCCAACTCCCGACAATTTATTTTATTATTCCATGACATAATAGCGCATTTATTTCAAGCCGGTTTCAACCTGTTTATAAATGCTGTCGGCCTTCTCCATACCGAGCCGGAGCATTTCTTCGGCCTTGCCGTTCACCTGGGAGGCATATTCCCTGTCTTTCATCAGTTTCGTATTTATAAATACATTCAGCGAAGCGCCCATTAACGCCGCTTTGCAAAACAGGACCCCGACGCCGACATCGCTTATGGCGATCCTTGTGCCCTTTTCAGCCAGTTCCTCATGAATATCAATCGCCTCAAGGGCCTTCTCCATTATTTCAACGGGAACGCTGCATGCCAGCCTCAAGGCCGATTCCATGACCTCTTCCCTCTTTTGCCTTTCTTCCTCGGTATTCCTGGGAAGCCCGTACGCCTTTGAAAGAGGCTCGAACACCTCTGCGTCTTTCTCGACCAGCGATAAGAAATCATTTCTCAACCTTGCGGATTTTTCAAGGATGCTTTTTATATCATCCTGGACATGTTCGTATTTTTTCTTTCCAAGGGTAAGATTCGCAACCATTTCGCCAAGTGCCACGCCATATGCGCCAACCAACGCCGACGCGCCTCCTCCGCCCGGGGTCGGGCTTGCAGACGCAAGCTGGTTTGCAAATTCCCTGCAGCTTTTTTCAGTTAACATACTTCCTTTATCTCCTTTTCCCGTATCTCTTTTCCGGTAATAAAACTTCTTGTCCGGCAAGTTCCGCATTTCCGCTTAAGTACGTCCTGCGGACGTCTTTTCAGCCGTCCTTATTCTTCGACATCAGCACCTTTTTCTCCTGCATGGCGCTCAGAACAACCCGGAAATTTTTCCCATGGAATCCACGTCTATCTTTTCGGCTGCCGGGACCTTCGGAAGACCGGGCATGGTCATTATCTCGCCCGTCAGCACAACCACGAAACCGGCGCCCGCGGATACTTTCACGTTCCTTACGCTTACCTTGAATTTTTCCGGCCGCCCCGGCTTGTTTTGGTCATCGGACAAGGAGTACTGGGTTTTCGCCATGCATACCGGCAAATTGCCGAATCCCAGGGCTTCCAGCCTGGATATTTCTTTCAGCGCGGAAGGCGCAAAATCAACGCCGTCTCCACCGTATATTTCACGTACGATTGTCTCGATTTTTTCTTTTATCCCTACATTAATATCATAAATATACCTGAAACTGTCCTTTCCCTCTTCGATAAGCCTTATAACTTCCCTGGCGAGATCCAAGCCGCCTTCGCCGCCTTTGGCCCATACTTCCGATAAAACCACGTTCGCGCCGTGCTCCCTGCATTTTTCCTCGACAAGTTTAAGCTCGGCCTCGGTGTCGGTCGGGAACCTGTTAATGGCCACCACCGCGGGCAAGCCGAATTTGACCGTTATATTCTCTATATGCTTGAGAAGGTTCGGTATGCCTTTTTCGAGCGCCTCCAGGTTTTCACGGGACAATTCGCTCTTAGGCACGCCGCCGTGGTGCTTCAGCGCCCTTACCGTCGCTACGATAACCACCGCCGAAGGCTTGAGACTGCCGATGCGGCACTTGATATCCAGGAATTTCTCAGCGCCAAGGTCGGCCCCGAAACCTGCCTCCGTTACTACATAATCGCTGAGCTTGAGCGCTATCTTGGTAGCCATTATGCTGTTGCACCCATGGGCGATATTCGCGAACGGACCCCCATGAACAAAAGCAGGCGTGTGTTCAAGCGTCTGTACAAGGTTTGGCTTCAGCGCGTCTTTAAGCAATGCCGCCATTGCCCCTTCGGCTTTAAGATCGCCCGCCGTGACAGGCTTGTCATCCCTTGTATATCCCACAACAATGTTCCTGAGCTTCTCCTTGAGATGGTCGAGGTTATTCGAAAGGCAAAGTATCGCCATCACTTCCGAAGCTACGGTAATATCGAAACCGTCCTCCCTTGGTACGCCGTTCGTCCTGCCGTTGAGGCCGTCCACGATAAACCGGAGCTGCCTGTCGTTCATGTCCATGCACCTTTTCCAGGTTATCTTCCTGGTATCTATCCCAAGCTCATTGCCCTGGTATATATGATTGTCCAGCATGGCTGCAAGGAGATTGTTGGCGGCTCCTATGGCATGAATGTCGCCCGTGAAGTGAAGGTTTATATCCTCCATCGGCACCACCTGGGCATAGCCTCCGCCCGCAGCTCCTCCCTTGACGCCGAATACAGGCCCCAGCGAAGGCTCCCTGAGGGCTATCATGACTTTTTTCCCCAGCCTGTTCAGGGCATCCCCCAACCCGACGGTGGTGGTAGTCTTCCCTTCCCCGGCGGGCGTCGGCGTAATAGCCGTTACAAGTATGAGCTTGCCGTTTTCGCGGTCCTTGAGCTTCTCCAGGATATTGTAATTCACCTTGGCCTTGTAATTCCCGTAAAGCTCGATATCCTCCCTGCCGATGCCGATTTTTGCCGCGATATCTTCAATAGGCTTCAATTCGGCGCTTTGCGCGATTTCAATATCACTTTTCATTGTCATATGCAATCCCCTTTCAAATCCCTCTGCGAATTTTTTATATAGTATAACCGGGTTTAGATGTTCTTCCCGTTTGAAACATCCATCCCCGCTGCAAAACCTGCTTCAACGGACCTGTTGCCTCTCCTGCTTTTCCTTCCCTTGTAAAGGTAAGACGCCCAATAGATTACGCCGACAAACAGCGTCCCTCCCACAATATTTCCAAGGGTTACAGGGATAAGGTTCTTCGTTATGAAAGCTCCCCAGGTAAGCCCGTTCAGTCCGCTTTCCGTCACACCCAGCGATAGGGCTTGGTCTGCCCACGGTTTTACGGCCTTTGCAATAATGCCTGCCGGGATGTAATACATGTTTGCAATGCTGTGTTCAAACCCCGACGTTATAAAAAGCCATATCGGAAAGAATATGGCAAGTAGCTTGCCCGCGGTATCCCTCGCCGCGTTGGACATCACCACTGCCATGCACACCAGCCAGTTGCAAAGCACTCCCATGAAAAAAGCATTAACAAGCGAGAGCCCTGTCTTTCCCGCGGCAACTTTCACAGTGTAGCCTCCCAGCATACCGTCCGAAAAATTATACTGCCCTGATAAGTATACAAAAAATACGATAATAATTGCACCTATAAAATTTCCGGCATAAACAAAAAGCCAGTTCTTTAATAGCTTTATCCACCTCGCCTGTTTTTCCAGGCACGAGATGATTATAAGGGCATTGCCCGTAAAAAGCTCGGCCCCTGTTATCACGACCATCATCAGCCCCGCGGAAAAGAGGGCTCCCGCCAGCGTTTTCGCGATACCCGCTGATTCTATGGTATGGATGGCGGCGTTGGAGCCTGCAGCGGCAAATGCGATATACGCGCCGGCAAGAATTCCCAGGATAAGAAGCTTGTATGCCGGCAAACCGGTTTTCTTCCTGCCGGATTCAACAAGTTTTTCGACAATTTCTCCCGGAGATAAATTCAAATTTTCCACGATTACCATCCCCTTGTTCATTTCGCATGCAGCATCTTGCACGGTGAAATATCAGTATTCGCCGGGCATTTCCGAAAGCTGCGACATCCTGAAAACCGGCCCGTCAACGCACACATACCGGCGGCCTATGTTGCACTTGCCGCACTTGCCGACCCCGCAGGTCATTCTCATCTCGAGCGTGGTGAGTATCTTTTCATCCGGCAGACCCATGCCCGATAGCTTCGCGGAAACAGCCTTTATCATGACCGGCGGTCCGCATATGACGGCATAAGTATTGCTGCAGTCTATATTCATTGACTCCACCAGGTCGTGCGGAAAACCGACCTTTCCCGTCCACCCGTCTTCAGGCCGGTCGATTGTAAGCGTCAGCTCCGTATCCCGTTGATTCTTCCAGCTGTCAAAATCCCGCCTGTATATAAAATCTCCGGTGCTTCTGGCTGCGATAAGCATCTTGATGCTGCCGAACCTGTCACGGTACCTTTGGTCAAATACAAAGCCGATCAGCGGACGCAAAGGCGCCAGTCCAAGCCCCCCGGCTACATACAGGATATTGCTGCCCATCATTTCCTCCACCGGAAAAGTGTTTCCAAACGGACCCCTGATCCACACGGCCGATTTGGGCTTGAGATTATGGACAGCCTGTGTAACCAGCCCTATCTTCTTTATGCTCAGTTCCACGTATTCCTCCATAAGGGGCGACGAAGCAAAGCCGAAGGGCGCCTCTCCGTACCCCGGTACGGAAAGCTCGACGAACTGGCCGGGCATGAAATCCATTTTTTGGCCGCCCGGAAGCTTCAGCCTGAAAGTCTTTATATCGATGTCGGATTCCGTCTCCTGGATGATATCAATTATTTCAGCTTTTTGAGGCATATAGGGATTGTTCACTTCAATACCTCCTGCTTTATGCTCTTTACCACGGATCTTATATTGATTCCGGCCGGGCAGCTCCTTACGCACCTTCCGCACCCCGTGCAGGCCGTGAGCCCAAAATTCCGCCTTATATAGACATACTTGTGCATGACCCTCTGCCTGAACCTTTCCTTCCGTGTAGGCCTTGGATTGTGTCCCGAGGCATGCAGCGTAAATTTCGGGTACATGCAGCTGTCCCAGCAGCGGTACCTGTTTGCCTCCCCTTTTGCAGTCGTGTCCCTGAACCCGAAACAGTGGCATGTAGGGCATATATATGTGCAGGCGCCGCAGCCGAGGCAGGTCTCCGATGCTGTGTCCCAGACTGCGATATTAAATATTTCATTTTCATCCATGTCAAGCTCCAATAATTTATTATCAACCGCTTGCGCGGCACCTGCCATATTTTCGATCAAACCTGTCCCTTGACCGCCGGCGCCCGGCATGAATCCATCCATGACGGACCTGCCGGCCGGCGTTATTACGGCGGCCAGGTAACAGTCTCCCCTGTCCTCGAGGAATATGTCGCACTGCGTGGAACTGTTCCTGTCTATGCCCCTTTCGCCGCAAAAGCATCCGGGCTTTTCACCGGCGCATCCCATTCCTATAAACACCGTATTATCAAGGTGTCCTTTATAAATCGTGTCAACGTAATCTCCCTTCGTAAATACCGTGGTCAATACCCTCAAGGCTTCCAGGTCGCATGGCTTCACGCCGAAAATCACGGTTTTCCGCGGCTTGCTTTCATTTCTTGCTTCGCCGTCCGGGCTGAAACTTAATATTTTCTCAACCTGCGGGAACAAATACTCTTTCGGCGATTTGTAAGGAAGCTCGTCCGTCAGCTGTACCTGGTCCGGCGATTCAATTTCCTTAAACTCCAGGAGGCCGTCGTTCTTTACGGGGGCTACGACCCTGCATGATGATTTCAGGCAGCCCAGGAACTCTCCTATCCTGTTTTTTGAAAGCTCAACACGTTCCATCGCATTCACCTCCCAGGAAACCGACTTCCCTGTCCTTTTCACTGAAATTCGCCAATGCGGGCGTTTCATCAGGGTCCATTCCTGCGCTGTAGCCATAAAGCTCCCTGCACAGCGCTGTAATCTCCTTTATGAGGTAACGGATCCGTACTCCCGACGGGCAAACCCTCTCGCACGCTCCGCATTCGACGCACCTTCCCGCCAGGTGCATCGCACGTCCCAGGTGAAATTCCATTTTCATGCCCATGTCCATATCAGCGGGCATCCAGCCGGGCAAATCCCTTTCCGCAAAGCAAACCTTGCAATAGCAGCCATAGCAGGCCTGCCTGCATGTATAACACATTATGCATTTTTGAAGCTCATTCCGGAATCTCTCAAATTTTTGTTCAATGCTCTGCTCTTCATATTGCACGGATTTTTCCCGGGGAATTTGACCATTATTCTGTTCAGGGTTTCCCGAAACATCCGGGTTCTTGACAAGGACGTCATACACCGGGGGCGTCCTGACCGTGCATTCGGAACACCCTGCCGCGGGCATGCCGTCTTTTCCTTTCAACCCTGCGCATTCTATCCCGATTATATAAATATTATTCCTGTCAACCTGCTTTTCCACCATGTACATAACTATCGCCCTTGCGTCGCACGGCTTTGCGGCAACGGCAATTTTCCCCTTTGCGCCGGGAAGGTATTTAGCCAGGTTTGGGGTGCATGCCTCGTTCCACCTCATTGAAGCAAGATCCTCCGCTTTCCTGAAAAAGCGCGGGACAGCGCCAATGCCGGCTTCACTGTCCGCATATGCCAGTACGGCATCGACGGTTCCCTCGTCCAGCAAGGTTTTGCCTATATTGATGATTTCATTTTCCTGTCTTTTAAAGCAGGCACTGCATGCATCCGTCATTATGTTCATATTCATACCCTTGCTTCCCATTTCCTTTTTCCGCCCCCATTCGCCTGTTGCCCCAGTTCTCTCGCTGCCCCTGCCGTAGGTCTGCCGCAGGCGGCAACACCGTTATGCCGCATTTCATCCGCCTGTTCCTTTAGTCCTGCTTAATCTTGTTCGGGCCAAGCTTCCTGACTCTCTCCACGACATCTTCCACCACTGCTCCGAAACGCGTCCCCTCCGAAGCGGACACCCAGGTAAAGTGCACCCTGTCGGGATCAATGCCTGCGGCTGCCAGCAGCTTCTTGAGAATTACAAACCGCCTCCTGGCATACATGTTGCCGGTCAGGTAATGGCAGTCGCCGGGATGGCACCCGGAAACCATGACGCCGTCCGCTCCTTCGGCAAGCGCTTTTATAATATACAGCGGGTTTACCCTTCCGGAGCACGGGAGCCTTATGATCCTTATATTATGCGGGTACTGGATCCTGCTTGTGCCGGCGAGGTCCGCGCCCGCGTAACTGCACCAGTTGCACAGAAAAGCCACGATTTTCGGTTCCCAGTCTGCGCTTGTCAAGTTGTTTCCACTTTCCCGTTCCGTCCGCAAATCCATCATCAAAACTCCTTACATCCTCAGCAAATGCTCTATTTCATTCAATACCTGCCTGTCCGAAAATCCGCCTGTGTCGATGGCGCCGCACCTGCAGGCCGCCGCGCATGTGCCGCATCCCTTGCAAAGCGCCGCGTTCACGACAGCCTTCATCGCCGCTCCGTTCCGCTTCCTTACCTCCTGCACGCTTATGGCCTTGTAGGCGCAGACCTTTTCACATGTACCGCAGCCGGTGCAGAATTCTTCCGAAACCTCCGCGGCCGATCCCCCGGCCTCCAGCCTGTCTTTTGTAATGACGGTGGCCGCCCTTGCCGCCGCCGCTTTCCCCTGTGTTATGCTCTCCTTCATGTTTTTTGGCATATGCGCCATGCCGCAGAGGTACACCCCGTCCGTGGCAAAATCGACCGGCCTGAGTTTTGCGTGTGCCTCAAGGAAGAAACCTTCCTGGTTGAGCGGCACCTTGAGCAGACGGGCCAACGCCCTGTTTTCTTCCGCGCGCGGCTCAATGGCGCTGCTCAGCACCACCATGTCCGCCCCGGACGAAACGTATCCGCCAAGCAGCATGTCGTAATAACGCACCGTCAATTTACCGTCATTGATTGCAACTTCCGGTTTCAACCCGGTTTCATACCTTGTAAACCGTACGCCCATTTTCCTGGCTTTCCGGTAATTTATCTCGTTCAGCCCGTACGACCGTATATCCCTGTAGAGAATCGTCACGTTGGCCTTCGGGCAGGCTTCCTTCAGAATTATCGCGTTCTTTATCGCCTGGTTGCAGCACACCCTGCTGCAGTAAGGCCTGTCCCCTTCCCTTGAGCCGACGCACTGTATCATGAATATGTCTTTTTTGCCGTCTAGGTCAAGCTTGTTATCCTTAAGGGCCTCTTCAAGCTCCATCTGGGTTAAAACCATGTCATGCTTGCCGTACAGGTATTCAGTGGGTTTGCTTTCGCCGGCCCCGGTCGCTATTATGACGGCGCCGTGACTAATTTCAAATTCACAGCCCTCCGTGTCAAGGGTCGTCGTGTAATTGCCTATATACCCGTCAACGCTTTTTACGCATGTATTGAGATAAACTTCAATCAAATCATTATTCATTACTTCATTTATCATTTCCCCGATACGCATTGCCGCCGGTCTCCCGGCAAGCGTCGTATTCAGCTTCAGCGCGTTTCCGCCAAGCCTGCCTGTTTTCTCGACAAGAAAGGCCTTGCAGCCCATTCCCGCTATTTCAAGCGCTGCCGCCATCCCGGCCACGCCCCCGCCAATGACGAGAACCGAACCCGTCACGCCTATGCTTTGCTTTGAGAGCTGCTTCGCGTGGATAATCCTGGCCACTGCCATTCTTACCAGTTCCTTGGCTTTTTCCGTGGCCTGCTCCCTGTTATTCATATGCACCCATGAGCACTGCTCCCTTATATTTGCCATTGTAAGCAGGTACGGGTTAAGCCCCGCGCTGGCCAATACCCCCTGGAACAAGGGCTCATGCGTCCTTGGCGTGCATGACGCCACTACAACGCGGTTTATGTTGAATTTCCTTATTCTTTCGGCCATTGCCTTCTGCGAATCCACAGAGCAGGCATACATGAAATCCGTCGCGTATTCCACGCCCGGAAGCGTCCTCGCGTATTCCACCGCTTTTTTCACATCCACGTATTCCCCGATATTCTTGCCGCAATGGCACAGGAAAACTCCTACCCTCGCCGGTTCCCTGGACACATCCCTGAAAACGGGATCTTCCTCTTTTCTGAAATAGTTGCCGTACTTTTCTACTTGAGCGGCGCCGCTTGCAGCTTTAAAAGCCTCCGACGCGGCTGCGCTCGCTTCCACGACGGTTTCGGGAATGTCTTTCGGCCCTGACGAAGCGCCGCAGGCCAGTATTCCTTCCCGCGAGGTTTTCGGCGCATCAAGTTCGCTCGTCCACAGGAAACCGTATTTATCCGTCTTTACTCCTATCCTGTCAAAAAATTCCCGCTTTTCCCCACCGGGCTTCATTCCAACGGAAAGCACGACCATGTCATATTCGCCGGAAGCCGGATTGCCGCTTTCGTCGCAATAACTCACGACCAGCCTGCACGTGGCTTCGTTCAGCTCTACGCCTGATACGCGGCTCCTTACAAATCCCACCGAGTACTTGTTCCGGGCCGTATCGACATACTTGTCGAAATCCTTGCCGAACGCCCGCATATCCATGTAAAAGATGTCAATGTCCCTGACGGAAGGCAAATGCTCCCTCGTGATGACGGCCTCCTTCACGGCGTACATGCAGCATACGGAAGAGCAGTACCCGCTTGCGCATTTCTCGTCCCTTGAACCGGCGCACTGTATAAATGCTATCTTTTCGGGGGTTCTATTGTCCGAAGGCCTGCGGATGTGCCCCTGGTAAGGTCCGGACGCCGAAAGGATGCGCTCGTATTCAAGGCTTGTCACCACGTCCTTGTACTTGCCGTAGCCATAGCCGTCGGGTATCTCGGTCACGGTATCATACCCGTTCGCAAATATCACCGAACTTACCTGCAGTTCTATAAGCTCATCCCGCTGGTCATGGCGTATCGCCTTTGAGCCGCACATTTTCTCGCAAATCCGGCACTCGCAGCATACGGAGCAATCGATGCACCTGAGCGCTTCGCTTTTTGCCTGTTCTTCCGTCAACCCTTTTTCCGCCTCTTCAAACGCGCTTGCCCTTTTGCCCGGCTCAAGCACGGGCATCCCGATCCGCGGGACATTATTTGCACATGAAAAATCTATATCTTCGAGAGGCGTTACAGGCAAAACCGGCGGCCTTACCGGCAAATCCGCGCCTTCAAGGTAGTTTATGATGCTAATTGCCGCCATGTTGCCCTGGGCTATCGCTCCGATCACGCTTGAAGCCCCCGAAACTGCGTCGCCCCCGGCGAATAACCCGGGAATCCCGGTATCAAGGCTTTCAGGGTTTATAGCGATCCTGCCGTTTTTATCAAAACAGTTTATGCCTGCCTCGAGCAGCATTTTGCTTTCAGCATTACGACCAACCGCCGTAATTATGGTATCCGCTTCTATTATAAATGCCGCGCCTGTGTCCGGAACGGAATCAATTGCCGCTCCGCGCCCGTAACCGTTTCGGTTACCGTTTCCGCTTCCATGCGTCCTTGCGCATTTAAGGCCGGCCGCCTTTTCCCCGTCCGATATTATCTCGACAGGCACGCAGTTGAATTCAATCCTGACTCCTTCTTCCCTTGCGTATTCAATCTCATTTTCCCTTATACCCGCATCACCGGCAATTCCGGCAAAAACAAGGGTTACTTCGCTTCCCAGGCGGACAGCCGACCTGGCGGCGTCCAGCGCTTCGTGCGTTTTGCCTATGACAACGGTTCTTTTGCCTGCCGAAGGTGTCCCTCCAAGGTTCAGCTCCCTTAGAAAATCAAGGGCGGTTATGACGCCTGGCGTATCTTCGCCGGGTATTCCGGCCTTTTTCCCCGCATGGGCCCCGGTGGCTAAAAAAAACGCTTTATATCCCCTGTCCCTCAACATATCCAGTGTCAGATCTTTGCCTACCGGGCTGTTGCAAATAATCTCGACTCCCAGGCTCTTTACAATGTCGATTTCCCTGTCCAGCACCTTTTTATCAAGGCGATACGAGGGAATACCATACCTGAGCATTCCGCCCGGCTCCGGCAAGGCTTCGAAAACAGTCACGTTATAGCCCTCTATGGCAAGCCTGTAAGCGCAGTTCAATCCTGCGGGGCCCGAACCTATGACAGCTACTTTGTATTCCTTTTTTTGTGCGGCCGTCTTTATCTTCGGGACAATACCCTTCTCCGCTTCATAATCCGCTATAAACCTTTTCAGCGCGGCAAGCGAGACAGGCGAATCAACATATTTCCTTGAGCATCCAGCTTCACACGGATGGGCGCAAACCCTTCCAAGCACGCCTGCAAACGGGGTGGTGCGCCTCACAACTTCCAGCGCTTCCAGGTATCTGCCCTGTCCGGTGAGGGCGACATAGCCGTGGGCGTCCATTTTCGCCGGGCAGTTGAACTTGCACGGCGAGGTCCCTTTTTTATCAATTACCACCTTGTTCGGCACCGCCTGTGCATAAGGCTTGTATACCGCGCGCCTGTTGCCTATGCCCATGTCAAACTCGCTCTTTTTCTCGATGGGGCACTTCAAAATACAGGCGTTGCATCCCTTGCACAGGTCTTCATCTATAAAGCGCGCCTTTTTCTTTATTACAGCGGTAAATTCAGGCGCTTCGCCCTTCAAATCAACCAATTCGCTTAATGTAAACGTCTTGATAAGCGGATGATTGTAGCACGAGGTAACCTTCGGCGCGAGTATGCACGCAGAACAGTCGTTGGTAGGGAATGTCTTGTCAAGCTGCGCCATTCTTCCCCCCAGGCTTGGCGAATTTTCAATTATGAACACCGGAACATCCATCTCCGCCAGGTCCAGCGAAGCCTGTATTCCAGCGATACCTCCCCCTACAACAAGAACCGGTTTCTTCATAACTTCCTCCGGACAAGCTCCTTGATCTTTTCGACTCTCTGTTTCCTCATTTCAACGTCAAGCCTTTCGACTTCATCTGCAAGTTCCCTGGGCGCATAACCCTCGTCCACCGCTATCTGCCTCAGCACCCTGATTATATCGGCAAACCTTACATCCTGCGGGCAATGGGCGACACACACGTGGCACTGGCTGCACTGCCATATTTCGGAAGACCCAAGCACGTCTTCCTTCATCCCAAGAAGCAGCTTTCTCATAATGCGCCTCGGATTGTAATCCTTTTCAACACCGGCGACAGGGCATCCCGCAGTACATGTGCCGCACAGGTAGCAGTTGGCTGCCCTTTCCCCGCCGGGCATGGATGTAACCTTATTTATGAATTCGGAATCGTGCGGGTTATATTCATGCATCCGTTTCACTCCCCCCTGAATCTTGAATGCGAGGCCTGGGCAGCAAGCCGGCGCGTTCGACAATCAACGGCACAACGCTTTCCCACCCTACCGCCATGATGTGAATTCCGCTCACACCCTCGATTTTGCGGATATCGCTTATCAAATCCAGCGCAATACTTATGCCTTCTTCTTCCTGGTTTGCAGCTTTTTTCACCCGCTCCGCAATACCCCCCGGTATCCTCATGCCTGCCACCCGGGCGGTCATTTCGACAGATTTCAGCGATTTGTTCACCAGTATCCCGGCAAGTATGTACGCCTTTTTATGCAATCCCGCGTTTCTCACCTTTTCCATCCATCTATCAAACATTTCAACGTCGTAAATGGCTTGCGTCTGTATAAACCCGGCCCCCGCCTCGATTTTTTTATGAAGCCTTATGAACTGCAGTTCCGCGGGGTCGGCAAACGGGTTTGCCGTCGCTCCGATGAAAAACCTCGCGGGTTTTTTGGTCGTCCTTCCGCACATGAATATGCTTTCTTCCTTCATTCTTCTCAGCGCCTGGATTAACTGCACCGAGTCTATATCATAAACATTCTTGGATTCCGGGTGGTTGCCGAAGGATTGGTGGTCACCCGAGAGGCACAGGACATTCCTTGCGCCGAGGGCATACGCGCCCAGCAGGTCGCTCTGTATGGCTATCCTGTTCCTGTCGCGGCAAGTCATCTGGACCACCGGTTCGACCCCTTCCTGCAGCGCCAGGCATGAGGCGGCTATACTGGACATCCTGACGATCGCTGTCTGGTTGTCGGTAATATTGGCCGCGTCAATTATGCCCTTCAGGTTGCGCGCCTTGTTTCTTACGAAATCGCCGTCTGCGCTCATCGGAGGCCCTATCTCCGCGGTAACCGAAAAAATACCGGCTTCAAGGATTTTTTGAAGGCTGCTTTTATCTTGCTGCATATCAGGTTCTCACTTCCTCCTTCACCAGTTTTCTCGGTCCCCCGTCCCTGCTGGTCCTCCAGTCTTTCGGCCCGATTATTTCATAGAGCCTTTCCAGTCTTCCAAGTTCCTTAAGCCTGTCATATATAAGCTGCCAGCCGCAGTCGGTCTCCCTGTCTATCTCGCATTTCCCGCCCGACGAGCCGCCGCAGGGTCCGTTAAGATTGCTCTTTGAACACCTGGTGACAGGGCATACCCCGCCGGTCATTTCAAGTATGCACTCCCCGCAACCCTGGCACATCTCGGTCCATACGCCCACATCACGGGCCACCCCGATAAACTTGGTGTTTACTCCCGGAAGCACGGGTTTTCCATGAAACTTTTCGGCCATAAACTGCACCCCTGCCCCGCACCCCAGCGAAAGGATCACGTCGGCTCCTTCCAGGATTTCATCAACATCGTCCAGGAATTCCTTATCGCACTGCCTCTTTGGGACCGCTATCCTGACATTGACCGGTTTGCCTGACTCCCTGCTTTTAAGCTCGATTATTGAAGCCAGTTCATGCGCTTCCTTTTCTCCTCCGGCCATGCAAACCGTGACGCATGTCCCGCATGCGGCAATCGCTATGTCTTTATATCCTTCAATCATATCAAGTATCTCGTTTAGCGGCTTCTGCGCGGCAACAATCATTAACGGTACCTCCTAATGTTTCAAAGCCATTTCCCTTATGCACTCGTCAAGCGCCGCCGGCATGGCATGGGAAAGCTGTATGCATGCCACGCGGTTTTCATCCATGCCTGAGATCCTGAGCATTTCCTTCGCCCTGTCAACATAACGCTTTGCTCTCAAGTTGCCTTCAAAATGCCTGCAGGCGTCATCCATGCAAACCGCCACCAGTACGCGCTCAAAATCCTTCAAGGCGGATATTATAGCTTCGGCGCACAATTCGCCCCCGCACGGCACGGTTGCAATTTCCACGCCGGGACTCACTTCGGCAATTCTTTTATAAGCAATCGCAGCCGAATTCTCACAGCAGAATACTTTCAAAGTTCCTCTCGCGTAACTGTTTTCCACCCTTGCTTTCCCGCTCATGGAAATCGCGCCTGCAGGGCACACAGAAGCGCATACGCCGCATCCGAAACAACTGGCGGTTATATTTTTCATAACCGAGTTGTCATAGTCCGGAGTCATGGCGGAATGCGTGCATGCCCTGAAGCACGTATAGCAAAACGCGCACTTCCCGGGATCTATCAAGGGATACCTGCCGTCACCCGGAAGTCCCGGCGATAAATAATTGCATGCTGCCGGGACTTCCGTTTCGGCTGCAGCCATACCGGGGTACTGTGCATTAGGTAGGGTAATTTCCACCGCACCGGAAGCCGTCCTGCAGGCATCCGGCGCAGGCGCTTTTTCTTCTCCAGCAGCCCCGTCGCCAAACATTCCCGCCGTACCGTTCAAGGAACCCGTAGCGCGCGTGATATCGAGAAGTATGGATTTCAGGCAAAGCAAAATTTCGTTTTTACTGCCCGAGTTGTTTCCGGCTTTTGCAAAATATATGCCTTTCCTGCCCGTAAAGGAAGGAAAAAGGAAAAAGCGGTTTGAATCATGTGTTTTCAGCCTTAGCAGTTTTATAATATTTAAGAATGAATTACCGTATAATGCCTCGCCGGAAACCACCGGAGCCCCGGTCACGATTTTAATGCCGCCTGCCGCGTCCTGCGCCTCTATGCTGAAAACATCCTTATCCTCGGAATACGATATGTTTATTTTGTCATATTTGAAGAAAACCGCGCCAAGATTGCGGACCTCCCTGAAAATGCCCTCCAACCCGGGTCCTGCCGTCCTCATGTATCTTGCAAGGTATACTACCTTTCTTTTCTTTTTCAATAGCCCGATTGCCTTCTCAAGCGCCATCCGGGTCATATGCGCCGGGGATTCCGCCGGGTAATCCAGTATAAACACCACGGGCTCCCTGGCAGGCATGCTTTCAAGCCTGTCGGCGTTTTCCGGGCTGTCGATGTCTTCCAGCATGACCGGGTTCCCGGGCAAACCCTTTTCCCCCGGCCCCCAGGAAGGCTCCTCGGTGACAATAATGTGCGAAACCTCGATTTTCCTGCCCTTTCCGGCTATAACAAAAGCGCCCGGCCCGCCTTTTACGGCTTTTATCTCATCCGGCTTATCAAGTATATAAATCGTAAACCCGGCCGGTTCAAACTGTTCTTTTATTAAATTGTTGATATTGCTCTTGCCCACGACCGCGATATTCATACCTCAGGCCTCACTTTCCGTTCTCCGCCGTTGCTCTTCCGGTATCGCGCTTTATATCGTTTAGTACCTGCCCGGCCACTGCCAGCGACTCGTTATATGCCTCTTCAATCCTCTCTGGTCCGGCAGCGCAGCCGGCTACATATATTCCCGTCTCCGAACCGTCCCTCACATGCTTGAGGAACCCGTCGCGATTAACGCCAAGCATGCATATCTCCGCAATGCAATCCGTGTCCGCGGCCGGGTGTATTCCCTCCGAAAGCACCACCAGGTCGAACTCCCTCTCAACCAATTCACCCGTGCCGGGGTCTTCGCAAATAATCACGGCAGGCTTGCCCGCCTTTATCTTCACTGGTCTGCTCCTGATGAATTCAAATCCTTCGCTGACCAGCGTTTCATAATACCTGTCCGCTTCCACGTACTGCAAATCCATGTAGAAAAACGAGATGCTGATACCAGGGTAATAATGTTTCAGGACCCTGGCGGTTCTCGTGGAATAGCCGCAGCATACCCTGGAGCAGTATAACGCAGCCTCTTGCACATCCCTGGAGCCGAAGCACTGTATAAAAGCCACGCTTGACGGGACATCCGGCAGCAAGCCGTTCCTGCCCCTGCCGCTTATGTATTTTTCAAGCCGGTACCCGCTTATGATGTTCGGGCTTCCGGAGAATTCAAGGTGAGCGCTGGATGAAGCCGACGCCCTTTCAAAGCCGATTGATACGATAATGTGCGAAATGCCGGTCAGTATCTCGTTGGCCCCGCCTTCATGCTTTTTCACAACTGCCGTGAATTTTCCCCTGCCGCCCGCCAGGTCGACCAACTCGGAACGTGTGAGAATATTAATGCCAGGGTGGTTTTCAACCGACTCCCATAAACCCCCGGGAAGGCACAAGCCGCAATTGTTGCAGGCAATAGTCGCCTTGCACCCGTAATGGCGCACTTTTCCGCCAATTTCCGCGCTTTTTTCCACTATGATGACGTTATGGCCGCCGTTTGCGATCTCAAGGGCTGCCGCGCAGCCTGAAAGGCCTCCCCCGACTATCAATACGCTAGCTATCACAATCACCTGCCGTAATATACTGCTCTAGAACGTATTTGTGATGGGTGGGCACAGCACTAATCTAAACATCATGTGGAGGAGTGGCTGCAGGGTGTATGCATTGACGATGGCCGAATGCGGCACCAGGAACCACAACCTGCGCCACGGATGGCGCAGGCGCGCGATGTTAAGGCACGGACGCCGATTCATCCGCGCCCGCATGAGGGCAAGTCAAGGCATTACATCCTACCCATGACGAAACCTGATGTTAGATTTGTGCTATGCCCACCCATAATTACAGCTGCTCTTACAAATATGTTATAATGCCCGGATTCATCGGTATAGAAATTTTCTACTTTTTTTTGTGTATTCTTATGAATATGAGCTGATATGGTATAATATCATAAAAGGATGTCGAATATTGGAAATGCCCGGTTTTGAGGCGGGAAAGGAGCGCTGCTGCATGGATAAATTCTACATAGTCGATATCGGGGGCAATGCAAGGGATATCCCCTTCTTGGTCAGGGAACTCAGGCATAAAAACCTGATCATCGCTACCGAGAAAGATGCGGGAGGCGATACGGTATACCTGACGAATAACCTGTTTGCGGTCAGGAAGATAGCAAGCGATTACGACGGGTTGATGATAGACGTAATAAAAGCCGGGTGACCGGCTTTTATATTTCCAGGAAATAGACATAATTGCTAGAATATGCTATTATTTAATGCAGCGGCGCAAGCATGAATTGCCGGCATTTTTGGATGTGCAGGTTATGAGGCTCAAAAGAAAAAACTATTTTAGAAGACTTCGCCATAAAAGAATACGGAACTTCTTTATGATGACGGTCGTGATGCCTGCACTGATGGTATTGCTCGGCTACCTTGTCGCGACGGTTATTATTCTGCCTTCGATGTAGGGCTCAAAATATCTTCATTCCTTGAAAACGGTTCGTCAAAAACAGCATGCGTATAGATTTCCCTTTTCTTGCCTTCAATCAGGAATTGGACCTTTTTGATGCCTTCCAACTCCGTCAGCGTATTTACAACGGAATAAATAGCCATCCTTTCGCTGGTCGTCCCGCCTGGGCTGTTATCAACATATTCTCTTGAAAAATCTACAGTGCATATGCCGTTTTTGGTGCTTGCCGAAATCAACCTGGTTCCGTCGGGAATAGTATCCCAAAGGTGCTCGGAAACCGGCCCTTTGAGCAGTTCCTTTATAACCAGTTCCTCGATCGAATCCGTTCCCGATACAATTATTTCCCTTTCCTCGCCCACGAGGTACATGGCTTCATTATCCGAAAAATACAGCGTTACGGTTTTTCTTTCCTGCGCCACGGGCGTTCCGTCTTCGTTCAGCAAAGCCGGTTCCATATCTCCCAGCGGCTCCCCGCTCGGACCTATCATTTCCTTTCCTTCTATATGGATACGCACCTTGTCAACGCCGTTTATCCTGGTAAGCGTGTTTACCACCGAAAGCCTCGCGGTGATTTCCGAAAGGCCGTTTGTCTTTAGAAACTCCTTGGAAAAATCAACAATCGCAACCCCGTCTTTTAAGTTTATACCTATCAATTCGGTCCCTTCGGGTATCGGATTCCTCAAACCCTCTGTAACGGGACCGTCCGCCAGCGCCAGAACGCATGCCTTTAAAATGGCGCCGTCAAATACCTGTATTTCTCTTTCTTCCATTTTCAAAGCGCTGTTGTCCTCGGTGGGAAAGTACAGCGTCACTTTTGCCGTCTTCACATTTGTCGCGCTGCTGCTTTTATCGTCGCTTGTTTCTTCCGAAGGCGATTCAGGCTTTTCATCAGCCGGCTGCGGGGTTTCCTCCTGTTCAGCCGCCTCCCCCTGTTGCGTGTTTTCCTGCGGCGTGTTAACGCCGGTTGACGAGCAGGCTGAAAACATAAACACGAATAAGCTTGCCAGCAGCAAAACAGCGAACCCTTTCGCGATATATTCCTTACTAATGAACCTCTTCATAAAAATCCTCCTCGAAAAGTATAAAACTCTTTCTATGTTTTTCCTTTATTATATTTATGTGACGATGCTTGCAGCCCGATAGTTCCCGTTAGTCGACCGTAATATAATCTTTTATGCTTTGAAACCTGTTTTGCTTGATACGGGGTACTTTCATTATATCCTCGATTTTTTTGAAACCGCCGTGCTTTTCCCTGTAGGCGATAATCTCCTTTGCGGTGGCTTCCCCTATGCCGGGAAGCGTGTCCAGTTCGGCAATGCTTGCGGTGTTTATATTTACAAGGCTTTTTCCCCCGCTCGTTCCGGCGCTTTCCCCGCTATCTTCATCGTCGCCGGTTATTACCGCGCCGCTCCCGCTGCCCTTGATTACCGCCGCTCCGCTGCCGGCGCCGCTTTTGCCTGTCACGGGCGCTATCCCGCTGTCTTTTGCCTGTTCCTGCTCACGCGCCGTTTCGCTCTTTGACTTTATACGCAGCATGACATTTTCATTAAGCGCGTACACCATGTTAATATTGTCCAAATCCGCTTCCTTGGTCGGCCCCCCGGCTTTTTTCACCGCGTCGTCAATCAACTGCCCTTTTTCGATGGTAACAATGCCCGGGTTGTTTACGCAGCCCACGACGTAAACTTTAATAAGCTCTGCCGGTTTTCGAGCGCTTCCGGTTCCGGCCGCATTTTCGCCTGCTTCCGCCGCAAAACCGGCGACATCACCGCCTGCTTCCACAGCAATACCGGCGGTATCGCCTTGCCCGGTTCCGGTTCCCTGTATCGTCGCGCCGCTTTGTTCTCCTGCGCTTTGGGGCGACGCTGTGACAGCTTCCGCCCCCGGTGTTGCTCCCGTTCCGCTTTCCGCCGGTTCCGTCCCGGCTCCGCTTTCGATAATAATATCTCCTTTGTTGCTGAAAAAGGCATATCCTGAAAGGCAGCCCAGCAAAACAAGGCACGCCGCGGCGACAATAACCGCTTCCGTTTTGATCTCCGTTTCTTTTCCCATAAACTTCAACAGCAAGCAAATCCCTCCTATATATGTATAATTCTTCTTTTTTGCTCTATTTCCTTTTTTTACTACTATTTTTTTAAGATTTATTTTAAAAATATTAGTCTCTTTTTTGTTATAATTAAATTGGGCTTATGCCATCGTTTTTGCATTTCTTCCTTGTACACGCAATACATGCCCGGAGGTTCGGATGAAAAAGTTTCTGGCATTTGCGCTGGCATCGTTAATATTTTTATCGAATTACGGCGTGGCGCTTGCGAAACCCGCAGCTGAAAATGCCGACGCATACATCCTGATTGATGCTGAAACCGGCAGCGTGCTCTGTGAGAAAAACTCGCAGGCCAGGCTATATCCCGCCAGCACGACTAAAATAATAACCGCCGTCCTGGCCATTGAAATGGGCGACCTCGACCAGGTTATGACCGCAAGCCAGTCCGCCATCGACGACATAGGACCCGACGGCAGCAACATCGGCATAATCCCGGGAGAGAAAATCCGGCTGGAAAACCTTTTGCAAGCGTTGCTGATCTGCTCGGCCAACGAAGCCGCGAACATTATCGCGGAAAATATTTGCGCCACCCGCGAGGAATTCGTCGGCTTAATGAACCGTAAAGCCAGGGAACTGGGCGCCACCGGCACGAATTTTACAAATACCAGCGGCATCCATGACCCGGACCACTATACCACCGCTGCGGACATGGCAATTCTTGCCAGGTATGCCATGACGCTTCCTAAATTCAGGGAAATTGTCCGTGTGCCGAGCCTGGCAATGCCGCCCACAAATAAACATCTCGAATGGCCTGCGCTTGCAAATACAAATAGGCTGCTGACTTCCCTTAAAAAAGACACTTACGAAGTCAACGGGATTAAGACGGGCTTCACCGGTCCCGCAGGCTACAACCTTGTAGCGTCTGCCGTGGACAGCAGCGGTATGGAACTGATTTCCGTCGTGATGGGGGTCAGAAATAAAAATGCCTATGAAAATGTCAGGAAGTACTCGGAAGAATTGCTGGACTACGGTTTTAATAATTTCAAGAAGGTTATTTTGCTGGAAAAAGGCAAGGTTTACAGGAACGTGAAGGTCGAAAACGCAGCCGACGTATTCGGTCTCGACCTCATAACGGCAGAGGGCTTGAAATGCATCCTCCCTAAAGAAACTTCAACGAGCGATATACAAGAAATATCCCATATCAGCGACAGTATTTCAGCTCCTATAAACGAAGGCGATATAATGGGATATGTTGAATTTCTGAAAGACGGCGTATCAATTGGCAAGATAAATTTAATCGCGGCAAGAAACGTTGATCACGCACCTATACCGGAAACTGCCTTCCCTTATATTAAAATAGGGCTTTACGTGGCAGGATTCGTTGTATTTTTCATAATGCTCAAAACGATACTAAGGCGTATATCCCGTATGGTCCATTCCCGAAGGTAGCCTATTCGTTGAAAATCTCATCCGTGGGTATCTCCAGTCCCTTGAAATGTATTGATTTCACTACATCAGGGTGGCTATATATGATTATTTCCACAAGCTCCTTTTCCACGAAATAGTGCAGGACAACCCTCTTTCCTTTTGGATCGACGACCCAATACTCACTGACGCCGCCAACCATATAAACATTTAGCTTCTTTACATGATCACGGCTCCTGGTTTGGGGTGAGATTATCTCAATGACCAAAGCGGGTATGCCTGTATACCTGTCTTTTTCATTCCTTTGCTCATTGTAGTCGCAAGATACCAGCAGGTCAGGCTGGACAACATTCTTTTCATCCGGTTTTTCACCCGCAAGCGTAACATCAAAAGGCGCCGAAAACACGCGGCATTGCTTCCCTTTAAACCAATTCAGCAAAAACCAGTTAATATTGGCAAGGATAATTTGGTGCTTCATCCCCGGCGACGCCAGCAGGAATACTTCCCCGTCAATGTACTCGTACCTTTCCTCGTTATCCTCGGTAATCTTCAGAAATTCTTCATATGTCACCCTTTTGCCTGAATACGTATAAGCGGCGCTGCCTTCCTTAATCATCAGGTATCCTTCGGAAGGATCCTCATAGTAGCTAAGTTTTGCAACAATACGGTCATTCTTTGTAATAAAAATAGCTTCTTCCGCACATTTTTTAAGGTACTTGCCAAAATTGTTTTTTACCTCGGTAGCGCTTACTTTCATGGATAACACCTCGCATAATATGTTATAGCTATATTATATGCCATTATTAGCTAAATGTAAAGTATTATTTGTCTAATTTGGCGCTTCAAAATATACAAGCTGTTAAAAAATTGCAAAAGGCTATTGCATAAAATTTCACATTGTGATATTATTTTGATATCATATTAATATCACTATGATATGTGAGGGGGAAAGCAATGGAAGAAAAAATTTATAACGGAAAACCCGGCATTCCTATGTTAATTCTCTTTATTTTACTTTATTTTGCGGCTATTTCCCTTATTATTTTAGGAGGATTGCTGCTTAGTACTAGGAATACTATAGGCGCACTACCATTGATTTTAGGGTTGCTCTGGACCATCCTTGGCATCATTCCTTTTTGCGGATTTAGAGTTATCAAGCCCCAGGAATCTTTAGTTCTGACTCTGTTCGGCAAGTACATCGGTACCCTGAAAGAACCGGGCTTCTACTTCGTCAATCCCTTCTCATCGGCAGTTAATCCTGCCGCCAAGACCCATCTTGGTCAAAGTGGCGATGTGGACAGCAGTCCCGGTTCTAAATTCGTTATTTCTTCCGATGGAAGAACGATTCATGCCGATGTGCCAACAAGCAAAAAAATTTCACTTAAAATTATGACATTAAGCAATAGCAGGCAAAAGGTTAATGATGTCCTGGGCAATCCTGTGGAGATAAGTATCGCCGTTATGTGGAGAGTCGTCGATACAGCCAAGGCCGTTTTTAACGTGGATAATTTCAAAGAATACCTTTCTCTCCAGTGTGACAGCGCAGTAAGAAATATCGTCCGCATCTATCCCTATGATGTGGCTCCGGGAATCGACACCACCGGCGACGGCGAGCCTGACGAAGGCAGCCTGCGTGGTTCCAGCTCTGTAGTAGCCGAACGTATCCGCAAGGAAATCCAAGACAAGGTGGAAATTGCCGGACTTGAGATTCTGGAAGCCCGCATCACATATCTTGCATACGCCCCGGAAATTGCCGCGGCCATGTTGCAGAGGCAGCAAGCCAGCGCGATTATTGATGCCAGGAAGATGATCGTTGACGGCGCTGTCGGTATGGTAGAAATGGCATTGGAGAGGCTTAATGAAAATAATGTGGTAACACTTGACGAGGAACGCAAGGCCGCTATGGTATCCAATCTTCTTGTTGTACTTTGCGGGAATAAAGATGCCCAGCCCGTTGTAAATAGCGGCAGTTTATACTGAAAATGAGCGATAATAAGAGCGATAATAAAAAGCAAGTGCTTCTTCGAATACCTTCAAAACTATATGAGCAGATTGCCGCTTGGGCTGAGGATGATTTCCGGTCTATTAACGGGCAGATAGAATACCTTCTTTCCGAATGCGTCCGGCAAAGAAAAAAAACCGGCAGGCACGTTCCGGAAAATTTTGATGAAAAAGGGCAAGATACTTAGGGCAAGCCCGATTGCACGGGAGAGCGTCGGGCTTTGCCCGCGGCCGCACGGCGGAGCAAAGCTGGTATTATAACAATAAATATATTGTCATATACCCAATGGTTGCTAAAGTATGTCCAATCGCCGACACCCAGATATTTTTAAAATGATACCACATCCACCCCCAAATGAATCCGGCTGCGAAAATAAACAGTACTATAAGCAACCCTATAAAGGAAATCTTAAAAAAGGCTAATACTGTAGCCAAATGATATGATGTATAGAACAGTGTTACAATGAGCATCTTCTTATCCATTTTTTTGACTATATAAAAACTCACTAACGCTCTTACTTGTAAATAGAACAATGCTGCAAATAACGCTATATACAAAGTTTGCAACAATGATTACAACACCGAAAACAGGTATGTTTAAGCCATTTATCGAAATAGCATATAATACCAGTAATGCCCCAAGTGCAGCTCCTATGGCGAATAAATACCTCACCCATGTAACTCCGCAATAGAGTGCTATTGATAATGAAATCTGGATTATTAACGATAATAAATTAAAATTTGGCTGTGTGAAACTTTTTCTGTAAATTAACTTTCTATGATAATTTTCAATGGGGCTTGTAGGCCAGATTCTGGCTTACAAGCCCTTGGTAACAATATAGTGAAAAGCAAATGGCATGTCA
>JBLNDI010000093.1:0-14571 GCA_050261495.1 Bacillota bacterium | reverse complement strand
TCGGATATTGTTTTTTACACAGATAGCAGCTGCAGAACCAGCAGCCTGGCCGATGCCAAAGCAGCACGGCATCACCCGGAAAGCGGCAACCGCTTCGGAATCGGCAGATATACTGCGCCCTGCAACAAGCAGGTTGTCACATCCTTTTGGCACAAGACTCCTGAAAGGAATCTCGTACCAGTTTTCTACAGTAACATATTCTCCTTTCGAACTATTTGAATGAATATCTATTGAATTGCTGCAGAGCAAAATAGCGTCTTCAAAATGTTTGCAATTAACTACGTCGTCCCTTGTTATAACATACTCCCCGATAATATGCCTGGTCTCACGAATACCAACCGCACCTCCGCTGTCCATTATCCATGCATTTTCAAAACCGGGAACGTATTTACGCAGAAATGCAAGCACTTCCTGGACCTGTTTTCTCCCTTCAATTGAAGCTCTCGTAAGCTCTTCGCTTTTTGTACCGTCAACAGAGGTTATCCTTGTAGTGTTTAAGCGCCATTCTCCATTATGTATACCTTTGTAGGCGCCAACTTCATCACGCTTAATATTCCAGTCCCCGTTTTCACGCGCTTTTTCGATCACCCAGCTGCACAAGCCGCTGAAAGGCTTTCCTAATTTATCCATGTTCGATTCGACATATGCTTCAAATTTGTCCGAGTTCACGTTGCAAACACGAAATACCATTGTGGCAGGCTGCATTACTCCATTTTTAGCTCCCAGTTGAACAGGCACTCCCGCTTTTGCGGCTATATCCGCATCGCCCGTGCAATCAACGATGCATTTGGCCTGTATTGAACAAAGTCCTTCTTTTTTTGCGGCAATTACATGCTTTATTCTTTTGCCTTCAAGCACGCAATCTATAAACTGCGTATAATAGAGAAGCTTAACGCCGCTTTCGACAAGCATTTGTTCTGCAACAAGCTTCAAACATTCAGGGTCAAAAGGTGTAACATGATGATGTCCTTCGCGTATAAAAGCGGCATATGGCGTAGCTACTCCTATTTTGGAAGCATGAATCGCGCCGCCGGCTTTTTCCATTCTTGTTATAAGCTCGTCAAAAATACCTTTGATTATCTGCTGCTTATTGCTTCCGTCATAGCATGTCATAAACGGACCGACTATGGATGCGGTAGCTGACCCGCCGACAAAACCGTATTTTTCAATCAGTATTGTATCAGCGCCTGCACGTGCCGAAGCAATCGCCGACGCTATCCCGGCCGGTCCACCTCCCACAACCAGGACATCACAAGAGTAAGTATCCTCTACTTTAGTTTTATAGATTACCTCTGCCAAGCTATTCACCCTTTCTTGGGATTATTTCAGGTCTATTATTTAAGAATGGCGCCATTTTGGGCCAGGATCTTCACTACTTCCCTGGGGTCCAGATCCGCAGGCTGAATTCCTTTTTGAACAGCCAGCGCTGCACCAACACCCGCCGCCTGGCCGACAGCCATACATGTCGGCATTACCCTGGTAGAACCCAATACTTCACGATCAACTGAAATACAGCGTCCGCTCAGCATAAGCGACTTTACATCACGGCTCACGAGGCAACCGTATGGTATGCCATAAGGTTTTTTAAGCGCAGTGAAGACCGTCGAATCGTCCTTCCCGCTGTGGATATCTATTTTATATGATCCAAGTGCAATTGTATCATCAGGAACATCCCCGGCCAGAATCTTGTCAACCGTAAGCCGCTTTATGCCTGAGAAGCGCCTTGTTTCGCGAACTCCGAGATTTGGTGCGATAGATGAAATAAAACAGTTTTCAAATCCCGGCACGTATTTTTTAAGCATTTCAACAAGTTTGGGAATCTGAAGGCAACCTTCCACCTCGGCCCTTGTTAGTTCAAAAATGTCGGTTGCGTCAGTATTAAGCAAGCGTGTCGTATTAACATAAACCTCTCCGGGATTCGGGCTGTTGATAAAAATAAGCGTATCACGGTCCACGGGACACTCGCCTTTTTTCCTCAATTCACTGAATAATTTGCGCAAACCGACGAAAACGTAATTGGGGCTTTCACGAAAATAATCGGCATTATATCCTGTTCCGCATTCTATGTATTCTCCATATGTCATTTGGTCGGGATTTTCTTCTATATATTTAAAGAACTTTTCATCATTGACATTTCCTAGTGTGAACATTACGGTAGGAGGCTGGAGAATTCCGCTCCCTTCTTGTCCTTTTTCATAAGTGGCGCCCGCGAGATATGCAACATCGCCGTCTCCGGTAGCATCTACAAACACTTTTGCTTCCAGCGTTATTCTGTTGCCTTTTCCATACAGCATGACACGCCTCAAGGTCCCGTTCTCCACTTCTGCGTCAAAAGCTTCGCTGTGCAGCAATAAATCTACGCCACATTCTTTGCACAATTCAAGTGCCAAAACTTTAAAGGTATCCGGTTGAATATTTGTTACCGAATTATGCATTGGACACCTGCGATGACCAAAACAGGCTCCCCGCTCCATCAGCCTGTCTACAAATTCCTGCGCGATACCGCCGGTTACCTGCCGTCCGTTAATATCAAGAAACGCAAGCCAAGGAAGGCCTAGCGCGGCATTTCCACCGACGTAACCGTTCTTTTCTATTAATATGACTTTTGACCCCAGCCTGGCAGCAGCAAGCGCCGCGGGCAATCCTCCCGGCCCCGCGCCGATTACCGCAACATCATATTTTATATAATGCATTTCAGATCGACTTCCTTTTATGTTTTATTATAGTTAAATATTTTATATCTGTCAATAGGATTGACAAATAATTGCTGCTATTTAGAGTGGCAATTTCATTCAAAATCGTAAAATTATATATTTTAGCGATGTAGCTGTCACTAGTGCAAAATCTACCATCAACATCCAAGGCTCAACTTGACATGTTTATGTAAGGTGATTATAATATTTTTATAAAAAGCTAGAATCAGGGTGTTTTGATTCCTTTTTTACATTGCACCTGAATATTTTATTAATTTTACCAACTTATATGTTATTCCGATTGACAAATATACTAAATTATCAATTTTGTAGAAATAACCGTTTGGAGGTCGGAACCTTTGACCAATCACATGAATGGAAAGAATCTTGAAACAATACAGAATATGAACCGCGCTTTAATAATAAAGCTTCTTCTTCGGGGAAAGTACAGAACACGGATTGCCCTTGCACATGCTTCCGGGCTTAAAAGAGCTACAATCAGCAACATAATAGATGATTTTATAAAATGGGGATTGGTGAAGGAAGTTGGCAATATTTCCGGAAAAAAAGGACGCCGTTCAATAGCACTTGAACTCAATACCCGGCACTACCTAACTATTTGCTCGCGTATAGACCGCGGCTCCGTCAGCTTTGGGATTTTCGATATGGGAGCTAATTGTCTCGATGGGATTCAAAAAATTCGAACGGAAAGTATGCCACCTCGTGAAGTTGTAAATATTATTGTCGAACATATAACAGGTTTGATTGATACTATTGAAAAAAGTAAAATTGGAAAGCTGATTGGTATAGGATTTGCCGTTCCGGGACCTTACATACAGCGAAGCGGTGAATTTGTAGTCCTATCTCATGCTCCTGAATGGAACAAGTTTGATTTGCGCGACGAAATCAGCAAGCATTTTTCAATCCCGGTATTTTTCGAACATGATGCAAACTGTGCGGCGCTTGCAGAATGGTGGTACGGCGACTGCAGTGCAAAGTATTCTTCATTGCTCTTTCTTTGCGCCGGTTATGGCATTGGTGCGGGTATTATTGAAAACGGGCAAATTTTGTCCGGCGCTCTCGGCATAGCAGGCGAGGTCGGTCATATGAGCATAAATTTTTCCGGTTCCCTTTGTGAGTGTGGAAGCAAGGGCTGCTGGGAACTCTATGCCAGCGCTTATGCATTAATAAAAGAAGTTAAGAGGCTTATGGACAAAGGTATGCCAACTTCACTAGACCCTGGAGTTCTTTCCGTCGAAAACATCATAGATGCGATTAATAACGGCGACCCACTCGCTCAGAAAGCTTTTGAACGCATTTCATGGGCCTTGGGGTTCGGAATTGTCAATCTTGTTAATATATATAATCCCGAGATTATTTTTATTGGAGATGTATTATCCCGCACCGGGCAGCGTCTTTTGAATATTGTTTATGATGTAGTACGCGAACATCTTCCGCAAAAAGTCTACAGCGCCCTGAAAATTGAACTCAGCCATTTCACTAAAGAAGACTTTACCCTACATGGCGCTAATGCCATGATTTTTGACAATATTCTGAATGATGTTCGTTTAGTTACGATCTTTTGCCGTGAATAATACCCGGTTCACACAGTCTGCCATCTACTTGATTAAACCTCTACTACCTTCAATTACCCTCAATTACCCACGTGCCTTTTCGAGATATACGAACTGCAGGTTTTCTGAGACGTTTTCCCTCTTGAAATCGGTGTAGCCTATTTTCCTGTACAGGTACAGGTTTTTCTCGCTTTTATGCCCGGTGAACAACTCAAACCTGCTGCAATGGCCAAACGCCTCTTCGATGCTTTTCATAAGGCAGGCTCCTATGCCTTTGTTCCGGTAATCGGGATGAACGAAGAGCCTTCCTATGAAGCAAGTCCCGTCTTTCTCGAAACCCCTTACCGACCCTATGATTTTCCCGTCTGATACAGCTTTTAAAAAAACATTGACGGCAAATTCGCCAGTTATTTCTTCAATGGTCTGCCTAAGCGGCGGAATGCCGTAATCGTTGTATATCTCGGCCTCGCTTAGGTATGCCAGCTTTTGAAGCTTCAATATTTCTTCTGCGTCATCAATGACCGCTTTTTCAATTTTGAAATCAACCTTTTCCATGATTGCCTTTAGTTAACATACGGGAATCCCCGGTCGCGATAATTAATATTATTTTATTTGTAAAGCCAAAAGATGTCAAGATATAAAATTCCTTGCATCTATCGAGCCGTATGTTGTATCATGTATATTACCGGTTTGACGCAAATTTTATACTGCGAGGTCCAAATAGCAATGAGGCATGTTGAGATAATAGTTCTTGTTGAAAATATTGAGGAGTCCAAAAAATAGCCGAATACCGGAAAATGTCCGAAAAAGGCGCAAAAATCATCCACGGGATTATACAATTGCCAAGGCAGAAAATATTCAGGGTATATGATCCTGACAACCCCCGTCCCCATGATTATCTTCTACTTTTTCTCTATTTCCTCCCGTACAGCGGCCCGAAGTTTGCGCAGGCCCTGTAATCGGCCCCTTCCGCATCGTTTGTGCCAAAAGCGCTCCATGCCGACGGTCTGAATATTTTCTCCTCGGGGACATTATGCATGCAGACGGGTATTCTCAGTATGGAAGCCAATGTAATCAGGTCGGCGCCCACATGGCCAAAGCTCAACGCTCCATGGTTCGCCCCCCAGTTGAGCATTACCGAATAAACATCCTTAAATGCGCCCTTACCCGTTAAAACCGGCACAAACCATGTTGTCGGCCATGTCGGGTCAGTCCTTGCATCAAGAATCCCATGCACATCTTCCGGTATGTCGACGGAATAACCTTCGGCAATTTGCAGGACAGGACCCAGCCCTTTAACAATATTGATCCTCGACATGGTTAAAGGCATCCCGCCCCTGGACAGGAAGTTTGATGAAAACCCGCCTCCCCTGAAGTATTCAAGCCGGGCAGGCCTCCATGATGTAGCATTCAGGCACTTTGCGGCCTCATCATCGGTTATTTCCCAGAACGGCTTCATTGCAGGCTGTCCGTCACGGGATTGCTGCCCGGTGGCATCCAGGGCGGCCGAGCCCGAGTTGATCAAATGTATGATGCCGTTTTGGGCCAACCCGGTCAACTCCTTGCCTGTGACACGCTTAACCGCTTCCGGGCTCCAGTATGTCCTTACATCAGCAAAAAGCTGCGCCGTGTTTGACAGGAGATGCCCGAACAGCATGGCAACTCCGTTTAAGCTGTCGTTTTGGGTTGCAAGTATAAACGGTTCCCTTATGCCGTTCCAGTCAAAAGACGAGTTCAGTATCGCTTCCATGAAATCCGCATTCGGGAAGTGGTCCGTCCACTGCCTCTGTCCCTGGAAACCTGCCGCAATGGCATTGTGCCCTAAAGCTTCTTCCCCAAAGCCCAATTGTGCAAGCTTCGTATTGCCTATCATCAGGTCCCTGGCGATCATGGCCATTTTAACTACCATTTCCCAGTTCTTATCTTTTTTATCCCTGGACAACCTGAGATTTTCAGGATTGTTATCCGGGCCTTCTATGCAATTCTCCTTCACCCATTTAAAAGCTCTCTTAAATTCGTCCTTGTCATATATCTCTTCATCAATTCTCCTGGTGAACTCGGTCATATCCACGTATTCATTTCTCATGCCGAGATAATCCCGGAAAAACCCGTCGTCCACGATAGAGCCCGCGATTCCCATCGATACCGAACCCATCGAAAGGTATGACTTGCCTCTCATCGTGGCTACAGCCAATCCTGCTTTTACAAACCTGAGTATTTTTTCCCTAACATCGCCAGGTATATTACCGTCCCCGGCATCCTGGACATCCCTGCCGTATATGCCGAAAGCCGGCAACCCTGTTTGGTTGTGCGCCGCCAGCACGGCTGCCAGGTATACCGCGCCCGGCCTTTCCGTCCCGTTAAAACCCCATACCGCTTTGGGAACCAGGGGATCCATGTCCATGGTTTCCGATCCATAGCACCAGCAGGGAGTTACCGATAAAGATACCCCTACGCCTTCCCTGGCGAATTTCTCAGCACACTGGGCAGCTTCTGCAACTCCACCGATGCATGTATCCGCAATGACACATTCTACCGGCAACCCGTTTGAATGTCTCAGGTTCTCTGCAATAAGCCTGGCGGCGGCTTTCGCCATGTTCATCGTTTGCTCTTCGAGGGATTCCCTTATTCCCCTGCGCCTGCCGTCAATAATCGGCCTTATGCCGACTTTAGGCATGTCCCCTATCAGCCTGTTTTTGAAACTTCCGGCTTGTAAACCCGTCATGTTATTCATAAAATCTCACCCCATCCAGTATTTTATATTTTGGTTGCTCTTTGATAATACAACTGCCCGTCCGATTTAGATCCATTTTATATTATATAGAAGTTAAATCTTTCCTGCAACAAGTCCCGGGCATTGTTCTCGGGCAACCAGCCAGGATGCGGATCGGAATTACGGGGTATTAATGACGGGGTATAAGAATGGGGTATAAAAATAGGAGCGGCAAATAGAAAATCACAATGCTGCGGCGCCGACTATTCCTGCATCGTTGCCCATGCTTGCCACCTTGACCACGGGCAATGCTTCCTCGCGCGTATCAAAGCTGTATTCCCTGATATGCTCCCTAATGGGATTCAGTATACGGTCGCCTTCGCGGCTTATTCCACCGCCGATAAGTATCATTTCGGGCGCAAGCGCATTGACGATGTTTGTAACGCCAAGGCACAGGTATTCACAATATTGCTTTACCACTACCTTTGCTGTTACATCGCCCTTGTCCGCGGCTTCAAATACGCTCTTCCCCGTTATCTCCGGCAGACGGTTCAGCAAGGACTCCGGCCTGGCAGCCGCAGCCCTCTTTGCCTGGACAATCAAGGCTGTCGCGGAGGCATAAGCGTCCCAGCAGCCCCTCCGGCCGCAGGTGCAAAGCTCCCCGTCATAGTCTATCAGCATATGGCCCATTTCCGTCCCGTTGCCCTTAAGCCCCGAATATATGCTTCCGTTGATGACTATGCCTGTACCTACGCCTGTTCCCAGCGTGACCAGCACAACATTTTTGCAGCCCTTCGCAGCGCCGGCTTTCACCTCGGCAAGAGCCGCGCAGTTTGCATCGTTATCCACGCGTACCGTAGTTCCAAAACGCTCGTGCAGCATGGAGACAATAGGCACCCGTTCCCAGGCCAGGCTGTAGCTGCGGATTAATATGCCCCGCTCCACATCGCAGGTCCCAGGCGCTCCAATCCCTATCATCGAGCAATCCTTAACGGTAACAGCGCCCTTTTCAAGCACACTGTTGATGGCGCCGGCTATATCCTCCACCACCTGCTCCGCTGGCCGCTTGGCCCTGGTGGGTACGCTGGTGAAAGCCACTATCTCATATTTGTCATTTACCAGGCCTACGGCAATATTTGTGCCGCCGAGGTCAACTCCAACGCGATACAAATCACGAACCCCCTTGTTACAGTTCTATGATTATCCTGCCAGTATCCCGGCAGGGGATATGCTCAATATTATTTATCTTTTGCTGTATGTCAAAGTATTATGTCCTGGTTCCCGCAACTACGGTAAAATCGTCATTGGCATTCCTGTTTGGATCTTTGCCGTTAAGTTCCGGCGCGTAAACCGACATTACCTGCACAGCCAGCGTTGTAAGCAGCACGGACTGGGTGCGATGAAAAGAGGGTATCAGCAAACGGTCCGGTTCCCCGGTTTCTTCCCCGGCGGCATCAATGATCCACACGTACCGGGTTATGCCTTTTAAATACTGATAAGCCTGTTCTACCTGGTCCTTCATTTCGTCACAGCCCTTTATGAGCAGCACGTTGCTTCCTGCATCTATGGACCTGTGCATTCCGTGGGAAAACTCCCCTATATCATTGAACATGGCGGGGATGCACATCGTCTCCATCAGCTTGAGCTGGCCTTCCAGGGCCGTACCGTAATTTATGCCGCTTCCAAGAACGTAAAGGTTGGGCATGTTTTCTCCGAACCCCGTCTTTTTGCAAAAATCGAGAACCTTATCCGAAACCTCGGGGATGACGTGAATCATGCCTGAAATTTCGCTTATCACAGCCTGCTTTTCCGCAGTATCAACGGCCCCGTTTCGGAAGCCTATTGACAGTGCAAGCAATAAAAGCAACGTCAGGGTTGCGCTGTAGCCCTTTGTTTTTGCGTTGCTGTCCTCCTCGCCGCACATGAGGTCCAGCGAATCATCGGCCTTCACGGCGACAGGCGAGCCGCCCGCCGCTGTTATTGAAAGAGTGCTGAAACCGAGCGAGGCTGCGTATTCCAGCGCCTTTATCGCACCGGAGCTTGTTCCTGTCTGGCTTATCACCGCCACCAGCGTCGACGCGGGCTCCTCCTGCGCAACGGCGGAGCAGCCGGAACAAAAATTCCCCGGGGTATATGCGTAAGCACGTACATTTGCGTATTTTGAAAAGAAGCCCAAAGTACAGACGGCTGCGTTGTAGGAACTGCCGTGCGCCACAAAATACACGGCCTTCAGTCCCGTGCCTTTTTCAGCGGCAAATTCATCGGTTTGAGATGATTGGAGCAGCTTTGAAAGCACTTCCGGCTCCTGCCCTATATATTGCCACATGATGCTTGATTGCATATTTGCCTCCATTACAGGTTAAGTATACGTTTTGCATTTTCACCCAATATCATATCCAGGTGCGCGGGATTCTTGCAAATATACTCCACCTTCGCAAGCTCCTGCATCGGGCTGCCGAAAGGCGCGTCCGTAGAAAAGAGTATTTTCTCCGGGCCCGCAATTTCGTAGGCAGTTTTCATTGCCGGCACATATGCGCCGCACGTGCTCAAGTAGAAATTGGGTATTTCCTTTGCAAGCCGGCAGGCACGTTCCACCATCATCGGAACGCCGATGTGGAACAGTACGACCGGGACATCCGGAAATGATACGGCCATTTCCGCCCACTTGTCGGGTATTGAAAACATGTCCGACTGCCCGTGAACAACCACGCATTTATGATATTTTCTGCAAAGATCGAAGTAGGGATCCAGGACGCTGTGCCTGTCGGCGCTGTACCCGAAGCGGATTGCGTTCAGCTTCAGGCCGTAGAAATTGTAATCCCTGAAGCAGCGTTCAAGCTCCTCTTCCCCGTCTATATCCCAGGGATTTATTACGGCAAAACCCAGCGTGCGGTCGGGGTATTTTACAGTGCACTCATAAATATAATCATTGTCAATGGTTTCAAGCTGGGAGCAAATCATGCACTTGTCTATCTTCGCCTCGTCCATCAGCTCCAGCAGCGACTCTACCTTGTAATTCTCACCCTTGCGTTTCCCTATATGGGTCAACATATCAACAATCATGGTCTATTCCTCCTCCAAGCGGAAAATCCGGGCAGCATTCTTATATAGGACCTTGTCCACGCCGTCAGGAAAATTCTTCGCCGCATTGCGCACTTTCAGCAGCTCGAACTCAAAGTATCCGCATTCAGGCGTACCTGTGCCCAGGAGCACCTTGTCCACCCCGGCAACCTTCATTGCGCGGTGGGCGTTGAAATCCATGCCGCAGGACGTCTCGAGATATATGTTGTCATGCTTCCTGGCAATTGCAACAGCGCTGGCATTGTCATACTGCAAGCCCATTCTTCCCATGATTATGTTCAAATCGGGAAAATCCTCCGCAATCGCATTGAAGAAAACAGGGCTGCTGAATACCTCAGCCGCGCCGTAGCACCATACCACGGCCTTATATTTGCGGCAGACCTCGAGCAAAGGATAAAAGACCTCATGCTCGCAAAGCATGTATCCATGCCTGACAGGGTGCATGTAAAGACCTTTGAATCCCTTGTTTTTCAACGCGTCCTCCAATTCGGCGGCGGAGCCGTCCGCCCAGGGATTGACAGTGTACAGGCCGATAAACCTGTCGGGATATTTGCATATAGCGTTATAAACCGATTCATTATCAAGACTCTCCGCGTAACAGCTTATGACGGCCTTGTCAACCCCGGCAGCGTCCATCTGCTTTAAAAGCGACTCGGCCGTTATTTCCGGTTTGAACTTGTGCCGTCCTATCACATTAGAGACATCAATAATCAAGGCAATACCTCCTAGTGTCAGAATTTTTTCGTCAGCCGGCCGGGGTCATCAGTGATCCTTCACCCAGTCTTCCCCAAACAGCATGCCGAGCATTGTCTCGGCGGCAACGCTTTCCGCAAGGGGTATGAGCGTTTCAGGCAGCCTGGGCATTTTCACAACGTACACGCGCTCCTGCCCGGGTATATCGGACGTGGTATAAAGCATGACCTTTCCGCCGTGGTCCAGTATAAACCTGAACATCTTCATTTCCTTGGTGTTGTCTTCGAATACGGGAAAGAACATCTGGGCCAGGTACCGGCCTGCCATCTTGCTGCTATGATACTGGCCGTGAGCATAATCGGCGCATTCCCATACCGCCGTGCAATTGCGCAGGCCTTCCCTGTACGCCAGGGACAGTTGCCTGGCAGTCGCCAGGGAGACATTATTGGCCAGCATGTCGAAAAGTTCGATACCCTGTGCAAAATCATACATGGGTTTTGATCGCTCTTCCCACTCGGAGAGCCACTGGCAGCACCAATCCGCTGCGGCCCCGGCCTGCTTCCAGAATTCATCGTTCAATTCGCCCGTAAGCCTTCTTGCAAGTATGTTCAATATGAGCATGGTTATCTCGTAAGTTTTGCTGGTGATGGAAACCTCTTTGCCTGCGCGGATGGGCAGCAGGTAATCGGCCATTTCCTGCAGCCTGCAGCCGTCATTGTTGTATATGCCAACCACCTTGGTTACCTTTTTCGCTTTTTCCACCAGTTCTATCACCTCAGCCGAATTTCCGGACTGGGATATGGCTATAACCAGTGTTTTCCCCGTTATATGTTTGAATTGGTACCTGGAAAGCTCGTGAGAGCTGAAGGAAAGAGCCGGAATGTCATGCTCCGTCAGGTAGCTGCGTATACAATCCGTTGCATACAGGGAGCTTCCCATGCCGGTAAGGATAATGCGGTCCATCCGATTCTTTTCAAATGCCTCGCCGATAGCGTCGATCAGTTGCATACCCTCTCCGCGGTAAAAATCGATGGTTTTCTTAAGCAATTCCCCCTGCGTTAATACTTCCTCCAAAAAACCGTTCATTATCTCGTCTCCTTCATATATGTGTTGCAAAATTTTCGTTTATTCTTAATATGTCCGTTCCAAAAACTTCTTTTGCCTCAAGGACTTATGCTGCTTTTCATCCTGTCGAGTTCACTGACAACCTCGCAATACATGCGCGGTACATGGAAGGGACCTTTAAATACGTTGCCCTTGCAGACGGGTTCGGTAGGCTCGCCGTCCCTGCGAAGATAACCATACCATTCGCCGTATTCGGGATCACGGAAATGGGTGAAGGCATAGTCGCTTAGTTTTACAAAGTCATCCCGGTATTTTTCCCTGCCGGTCAACCTGTACAGCTTGATCGCAGCTATAATGGCCTCGGTATGAACCCACCATAGCTTCATGTCGTGTTCATAGGCCTGGGGCGGGTATCCCGCTGCGTCCACAAAATAAAGCAGCCCGCCGTATTTTTCATCCCAACCGTATTTGAATGCACCACGGTAAATCTTCTCAATAGGTTCCAGCAGCGACATATCCTGCATATCCTCGGCTTCTTGCATCAGGGTCCAGGCGCACTCAAGGCAGTGGCCGGGATTTATGACGCGGCCGCTGGAAAGCCCGGAGATGTATTCTCCATTCGGCCCTACATTTTCAAGCAGGGTTCCCAGTTCCTCGTTAAAGTAATAACGTATGATTCCGTCGAGCAAATGGCGTTCCAAACGCATATAATCCTCCCGGTTTTCGGGATCGTTAACGCGCAGCGTCCTCGTCACAAGCGTCAGCACAAGGTCGTTGCACATCCCGCGCATCGCAGGAGCGGTAGGCAGGAATTTAGGCGTTATCTTGAACGGGTCATTTGCCGGATCCTTCCATATGTCGCATACAAGCTTGTGGTATTTCCTGGCCTCCTCGAGATACCTTTCCTCGCGGGTCAAGCCGTAATATTCCGCATTGGCCATTATATAAAAGTACTCGCTGAAGACGTATCTTCTTTTCCGTATGGGCGTTCCATCGGCGCCGACAATAAAATAAAGCCGTCCGTCGGCAGGGTCGATGCAATATTTCTTTGCAAATTCAATGGCGCTGCGCGCCATTTCTCTGAGTTGCTCATCCATGCCGAACACATTGCAGACATGGGAAAACATCCATCCGCCCCGCCCTTGCATCCATACGCTCTTTTCGGCGGAATAAACCTTTCCTGCCCGGTCCAGGCATGTATTGATTCCTCCATGCTTCCTGTCCAATCCGTTCTTCAGCCAAAACGGAAGCACCACATCGAACAAATCACTTTTGTACAGCTTCCTGTACCTCTCCAGAACAGTTCGGTCCATTGTACGCTCCTCCTGGTATTTTCTCCGGACAGCGTACTCTCCCGAAAAGCTTCCGGGAGAGCACGGCCCATTTGAATAATTGATCAATCGGCTTTAATCTCAAAAAGATCAGGATATTGTTTTTTGATTTCTTCTACATTTTCTTTTGTCACCAGGATACCGGGAACGGTAATCTGCGGGGTGGAGATTTCTCCGCCGTTAAGCTTGTCGAATACTTCGTTTACGACTACGTTTGCGCAGTCATCCCAGCTCTGGATAACGGTAGCGTAATATGCGCTGTTGGGATTTGCAATCTCATTGAGAGCCTCGGGGTCTCCGTCAACACCAACAATGGGCATTTGAGCTTCAAGTCCGGCTTCGCGCACGGCCTGCAAAGCGGCAAGGCCTACACCGTCGAAGGTGGCGAATATGCCGTTAATCTCGCTGCCGTTGGAAAGAATCAATGCTTCCATCTTGGACTTTATGTCATCATAGTAATCAGGCCATGCATAAACCATGTTGAATGCAATGGATACGTCCGGATTCTGGGCAATAACGTCTGCAGCTCCGCCCTTGCGCCTGCGGTCCATCGAACCTACGTCGTTATAGATCTGAAGAAGTTTTCCCTTTTTCCCGATCTTTTCAACCAGCGCGCCTACCACCTGCTCGCCGATAGCATAGTTGTCGGATGAGACGTAAATGTCAACGGCATCCACATAACCGGCATCACAGCTGCCGATAACTATGCCGGCATCCTTGGCGGCCTTCAGGTTTTCCTCGCATTCGCTTACATCGCCGGAGAGCAGGATGATTGCATCCACGCCCTGGGAAATGAAGTTATCGATAGCATCTGCGCGGCTGAGGGTATCCGTGGCAACGTTATCAATGAATGTGCCGCCCCTCTCGGTGATTTTTTTCTTCAACACTTCGCGCGCGTTGCGTGAGAAAACGGTAGCGGTGCTGAACGTAGTGATGCCTACCACATACTTGCCATCTCCATCGGGTGACTTGGACTGAGGTGTCTTGCCGCAAGCTGCCAAGCCAATTACCAAGATAATTGCCATGAATAGACTTAATACTCGTTTCATAACCTATCCCTCTCTTTTTTTAGTTTTATTTATAACAGAGGCATCTTTTGTTCCTCCGTTAAGTTCAGTTATCAGTCGCGCACCAGCAGCACTTTTACCGCCTTGCTCTTATCTTTGCCGCGGGCTGCCTCAATTGCTTCCACGTACTGTTCAGGCTTAAACCTGTGGGAAATAAGGATATCGTGATTTACCTGCTTATGCTTCAGCATACCCACGGCAATGGCAAATTCGTCGCGGTAGCCGGACATGCCGTAGCTGTTGGAAGAAATCAGGCTCACTTCCTTCATGAACATTGTGTTCAGGTCTATGCAGGGCTTGCCCGTGAAAATGCCCGTCATAATAACCCTGCCCTGCCTGGTGGTGAAATGGATG
>JBLNDI010000092.1:0-13437 GCA_050261495.1 Bacillota bacterium | reverse complement strand
GGTACCACGAAGCGAATGCTCTCGTCCTTGATGTGATTCATCAAGGATTTTTTAATGCCGGTTTTGGCCATATTATAAAAATCACTCGGGTAAAGGAGCTCAACATGAGCGGCAAACCAATCATACAAATTGAAAACCTCAACAAGACCTTTGGTGAAGGAGAAGATGCCGTAGTCGCCCTCGACAACATCAACCTGTCCGTCGAGGAAGGAGAGATATTCGGCATAATAGGCTTGTCGGGCGCAGGAAAGAGCACGCTGGTAAGGTGCATCAACCTGCTTGAAAAGCCAACCGCCGGGAGAGTCATCTTTGACGGCAGGGACATTACCAGCCTTTCCGACCGCGAACTCAGGCAGGTGCGCCGGTCCATCGGCATGATATTCCAGGGGTTCAATCTCCTGATGCAGAGGACGGCCATTGATAACGTTTGCTTTCCGCTGGAGCTGGCGGGAGTGCCGCGTAAGGAAGCAAGGTCAAGAGCAAGGGAACTGCTCGGGACGGTGGGGCTGGCCGATAAGGAAAAGGCATACCCTGCGCAGTTGTCCGGAGGGCAGAAGCAGCGTGTCGCCATTGCCCGGGCTCTCGCCACCAGGCCAAAAGTGCTGCTTTGCGACGAGGCGACCAGCGCGCTGGACCCCACCACAACCCAATCGATCCTAGCGCTGCTGAAAGAACTGAACCAAACGCTGGGCGTAACAATAATAATAATCACCCACGAGATGAAGGTTATCGAGCAGACATGTAACCGCGTCGCCATTATTGACAAAAGCCACATTGAAGAAATCGGGGCGGTGGATGAGGTGTTCCGCCGTCCTAAAACGCAGGCTGCCAAAAAACTTATCTTTCCGCAGGGCGAACATATAGAAAGATTTAAAGGCGGCGGCAAGTTCCTGCGCATTGTATTTGAAGGCAATTCCGCGGACCGCCCGATTATAGCGAATATGGTTTTAAGCTGCGGTACGCCGGTGAACATAGTCTTTGCCGACACCAAAAATATTGACGGCAAGATATTCGGGCATATGATCCTGCAGCTTCCCGACGACGCCGAACTAGTCCGGAAAATAATGTCATACCTTTATATAGAGAATATTGCATATGAGGAGGAAAAGTATGATATTCAGCAATGAGATGGTCACCCTGATAGGGCTGGGATTAGCCGAAACTCTTTATATGACCGTCGTCTCAACTTTTATGGCTTACCTGCTGGGGCTGCCCGTCGGGTTGCTGTTGGTTGTAACCGATAAGGACGGCATAAAACCAAGCGCCACGGTCAACCGGGTTGTCGGCGGCATAGTAAATATCCTCCGCTCGGTGCCGTTTCTAATACTGCTGGTTACCGTAATGCCGATCACCCGCGCCATCGTGGGAACGACCATCGGCTCCACCGCCACCGTAGTCCCGCTGGTAATAGGGGCTGCCCCATTTGTGGCAAGAATGGTGGAAAATTCGGCAAAGGAGGTTGATCGGGGCGTGATAGAAGCGTCCCTGTCAATGGGTGCGTCGACGCTGGAAATCGTATGGAAGGTAATATTGCCGGAAGCAAGGCCCTCTCTTATCATGGGCGCGGCCATATCGGCCACGACAATTCTCGGTTATTCGGCCATGTCCGGTTTCGTGGGCGGCGGCGGGCTTGGCACCATCGCAATAAATTACGGGTATTACCGGAAACAGACCGACATAATGCTGGTCATGGTAGTCATCCTGATATTGATCGTCGCGGTGTTCCAGGAAATCGGGAACCTGGTTTCCAGGAAAAGCGACAAGCGCATAAGGTAGTGTGCAAATACTGCTTGATAAGCAGCTTTGGCTTATGAAATAAGAAATTATAATTTAAATTAAATATAAAGGAGAGATTAATTTATGAGAAAAATAGTATTGGCGGTTTTAATACTTGCTTTGTTGCTCGGAAGCTTGGCGGGATGCTCCGGCGGAAAAACAAAAGCGGGGGATTCGACCCTTGTCGTGGGGGCCAGCGTTACGCCCCATGCAGAGATTCTCGCGGTGGCGAAAGAAATTCTTGCCAAAAAAGGAATTGAGCTTAAAATTGTTGAATTCACGGACTATGTACAGCCCAATCTTAACGTGGAGAACGGCAACCTTGACGCCAACTACTTCCAGCACAAGCCGTACCTGGATCAATTCAACGAGGAACACGGGACTCATCTTGTATCGGTGGCTTCCATACATTACGAGCCGCTCGGCATCTACCCTGGCAAGACCAAATCCATCGACCAGTTGCCTGACGGCGCGGTGATTTCGGTTCCAAACGACGTAACCAACGAAGCGCGCGCCCTGATGCTCCTGGAGGCTCAAGGCCTTATAAAGCTAAAGGAGGGCGCCGGGCTTTCCGCGACCGTCCTGGATATTGCTGAAAACCCGAAAAACCTGGTTATAAAGGAGCTTGAAGCCGCCCAGCTTACGTTGTCACTGCAGGATGTGGACATGGCCGTAATCAACGGAAACTATGCAATCCAGGCCGGGCTCAACGCCGGGGCTGACGCGCTGGCAAAAGAAGAAAAAGACTCTGCTGCCGCCCAGACATATGCAAACATTATCTGCGTAAAAGAAGGAAATGAGAACAACCCGGCGATACTCGAGCTTGTAAAGGCTCTGCAAAGCGAAGAAGTGAAGAAATTCATCGAAAGCAAGTACAGCGGCGCCGTAGTCCCGATCTTCTAAATGACGGAAACAGCTATTTTTCAAAATGACGCAAGCTTTAAGAAACCCCCGGACGGGTATTCATCCGCCGGGGGTTTCTTTATTGGCCGGCTATAATAAAATTGCATCAAAGGTAAACTTTTTCGTTCGAATTTCCCTCGATCTTTCCGATTCCATAACCATAGCAAAACGACTAGTGCATACTGGTGATGATCAAAGCTTTAAGGAACTCCCTTTCTTCCTTGTCCAATCCCTTATCCATCATTTCTATGAAATACTTGATTTTTTCGGCTGCAATCAGCTTAATGGCTTCCCTGGTCCCCGGCAGTTCACAGTTGAGTTTTTCGTTTGCCTGCTTTAAATAAAATCTCATGGTTCTTTCAAAGTCAGAACTGTTTTTAATTTTATCAATCATCTTACGCCTCCTGCTATTACCCATATCGGTCAATTTGCAAGGCCCGCATCGCAAAAGTGCTTGTTGTGCCTTATAGACTAATTGTTGCCTTGATACAGGCATTGATATACATAGATATATGTCAGAGAATAGTTACCTCGTCAAAAGCCCGTCCTTCACCTTCTCGCCCAGTACGATAGGAGTGGTGGTCCATTCGTTGCTCCCGTGCATCAGGTGCGTAATTTGTACGGTATCCCCGGGGGATTTTGAATAAATATAGGTTCTCAGCTGCATCATAGTATTGACTTCTTTACCGTCCACCTTGCGGATAATGCAGCCTTTGCGTATCCCTCCCCTGTACGCGGGACCGTTGGCGTCAACATGCGCTACGTATATGCCGCCTGGCACATTCGATGCTTCGTCTATATACGGAATGACGGATTTATCGTATGCAAAAAGACCAAGATACGGCTCTTTGAACTCACCTGTGCTTACCAGTTTTTCCACGATGGGTTTTGAAATATTGATGGGAATAGCAAAACCAATACCCTCGGCGCTTGATACCTTTACCGTATTAATACCGATTACTTCCCCCCTGGAATTCAGAAGGGGTCCGCCGCTATTGCCCGGGTTGATGCTTGCGTCGGTTTGAATAAGGTCCTCCATGTAATTGATGCCTGTCTCCGTTTCAATCCTGATTGTCCTGTTCAGCGCGCTTATTATGCCGGATGTCACCGATCTCTGGAACTCCAGGCCGAACGGGTTGCCTATCGCAATGGCAGGCTCGCCAACTTCCAGCATGGACGCGTCACCCAGTACAAGAGGCGTCAAACCTGTCAGGTTCACTTTGACAACAGCAAGGTCAAGGACCGGATCAGACCAGACCACTTCCCCGGTCACATTCCTTCCGTCCGCGATAGATACCGTCAGCCGGTTGTTTTTTCCTCCCGCGACATGGTTGTTTGTCAGTATATAACCGTCTGAACTGACAATGACACCGGAACCCACGCCTACTTCCCTGCTCCTGTTCCTGTCAAAGAGGCTTTGCTCGCGGATGCTCTCAACAGTGATCCCAACAACGCCCGCCGTCGCTTTTTTTGCCACCAGTTGTGTCACCGGTATTTCGGCAGCCGGGTCGGCAGCCCGGACCGTCCTGCCGGCATCCTCCGGGCCTGCACCTTCACCTGCGTATTGGACCGGTTCACCCGTCAATGAATCCTTGTCTCCGGTCATTTGCATGCGCACTTCACTGCCGCCGTCCCTGTTGCCGCTATCCGGCACGCCGGGCATAATACCTGTCGTGGCGGCAAAGTATACCAGGAACCCGGTTATAATCGAACTTATCAGCGAAGCCGCTATTATTTTAGCGGATATACCGCGGTTTTTTTCTCTGAACATATTGTATCCTCGTTTTTCGGCAAAATTTTAGAGCAATCATATTTATTATTTCATGATTGCTCCAAAGCATACGGAAAAATGAGGAATACCGTTTATTTCCATTACATCTCGCCGCCGGCGCCGGTTGAGTGACCTGACTTGATTATCTTTTTTACGCTCTTTTCAAACTTCGGCCTTGGCATCATGACCTGGTGTCCGCATCCAAGGCATTTCACCCTGAAATCTGCGCCGGTGCGCATAACTTCCCATTGCTTGTACCCGCAAGGATGTTCTTTTCTGAATTCAACAATATCGCCCAGACAATACCTATCCGCCATATTGCCTCCATAAATTCATACTTGTTTGCCACGCTTGCCTCCAAGCAATATTATAAGCCCAATCCCGATCAATAACAACGGAAATGCCAACGGTTGCGTGTTAAAATCCAGCAGCCTCCTCAGCGAAAATGATATGAAAAAAATAACCGACAGTCCTGTCAGTATCCCTATGGGAATCAGCAATCCCTTTTCCCTGTGACCGAACAAATAAAGCTCAAAAAGCCCGAAAGCCACGGAAAAAATATATAAGGGCCATATTATATCCCAACCGCCGAAAAACATATTGATTTGGAACGCTATACCCAATACAAGAAATATTCCGCCCGGCACAAGAAGTCCCGGGTGCCTTCCGTTCCCGGAGAAATACCCCGCATGAAAGAACAAGCCGGGCAATATTAGAAAATATAAGGGCCAGAGTTTGCCTATGCTAAGAATATCCGAAAACGGTTTTACCAAACCTGTATTCATCAACAGAAGCATCGCTCCAAGTATAACCAGTATTCCTCCAAGAACTCTTCCTATCCTGTGCATATAAAAACCTCCCGAATAGCGAGTTTAAATTGCTCTTTACAATATTATAATAGCATGCAATCAAAATGTCTGATATATCCGGGAGGATTCCAGTTTCCAGACAACATACCTTATTCCGGCCGCGATCAGGTCGGCTATTTTCATTACCGTGTAGAGCCTTGTGTTTTGCAGGACCAGGAAATCCATAAAGCCCCCGATATTGACTATACCGGTAACAAACATGTCGCCAACCGGCGTAAGTTCCTTATTTACTCCCGATCCCGGCTTGACAGGGCCTTCTCCGATTCCGACATAACCTACGTGATCCATGCTGCCAAGGCATGCGTCTATTGCAACGATAAACGGATTCTCGCACTCGGAAGCAATGCGTTTCATAACCTGGTCGAGGTTTTTCGCATGGACAGGGTTCTCGAGGTTGCCATATACATAGACATGTTTTTGTTTCAGGCCTGATATTTTATACCCTATCAACGGACCCAGGCTGTCGCCGGTCGACCGGTCGGTCCCGATGCAGACAAAAACAATCGATTTAAAGCCTGCTTGCACGGCCTTGATGATATGCCCGTAAAGCGCGTCGGTAAAATCACGGAAAGCGGTGGCGCTATTTATATCGATATATTTCTGTCTTGCTACGGCTTCCTTAATCATGGCAACTCCTGAGAATCTTTTTAATATATTATTTCCAGCCGCCATTCAATTATTACTAATTTTTCTATTTTAGCCGCAGCAATCCGGGAGTGTCGGCTTATCAATTTACTTGTGTCGAATAATTTGATATTATATCAGGGGGGTGACGTTTACGGAATCGTTCAAGAAAAGCGAGCACTTTATAGAAGAAATAGTTGACGGTATGTTTGACTGGGTCAGGGTAATCGACCTTGACAACAATATTATATACATGAATAAAGCAATGTCCGAGAGCCTCAACAATCCCGGCCTGGGTAAAAAGTGCTACGAAATTTTAGGCCGCGACGAACCCTGCTCTAATTGCACCCTGCGAAAAATGGTTTTTGACGGTCATTCCCATGAGAAGGAAGAACACATCAACGGCAGGATTTTTTCCGTAATGTCTTCGCCCATCAGGAACAAGGAAGGAAAAATAATCGCAGCGGTGGAAGTGCTGCGCGATACGACTCAGGTCAAGCAGCTGTACGAGAAAACGAAGGAACAGAACATGGAAATGAAAAAGGACCTGGAAATCGCAAGGAAATTGCAAATCAGCCTTCTGCCCGGTACCCCGTCCGATCCGCGCTTCGATTTTTCAATGATGTTTATGCCCTGTGAATCCCTGGGAGGAGACTTCCTGGATATCTTTGACATAGACGGTTCGCACCTGGGCTTATATATTGCGGATGTGTCAGGCCATGGCGTCCAGGCTGCATTGCTGACGGTCTTTTTGCGCTCCACGCTGGACAGGAAACTCCTGTCGCCTGCCAGGGCGCTCGAAGAACTGCACGCCGAGTTCAATCGCAGCAAGCTGGACCTGGATGAAAATTTATATATTTCCGTTTTCTACACTATTATCGACCTGGATAAAAAAATTATGGTATATTCAAATGCCGGACTGAACGTAATTCCCATTGTGTACAATAAAAACGGGATAGACATGCTGCGCCTTCCGGGCATACCAATCAGCAACTGGGCAAAAGTTCCGGGATACAAGGACGCATCGAGGGAGCTTCGGCCCGGTGACAAGCTGTTCCTGTATTCGGACGGCATCCTTGAAATGAGAAACGCGGCAAATGAGCAGTACGGTGAAGAAAGGCTGCTTGACATACTGCATAATAATGATTTAAAACCCAGGGAGCTTCTGCAGAAAATAAAAGAATCCGCATTCGATTTTGCCGGACTCGAAACCGGGGGCGTTTTAAAAGATGACGTAACTATGGCGCTGCTGGAAATAAAATAAACGTTACGACCCGTTCAATGCCCGAAAGGTCTTTATATACCTCTATATTTTTAAAAACACCTCCGGACAGCAGGCGCACCACGTCCGGCGCTTGTCCGTGTCCCGTTTCAAAGGCAAGCATGCCTCCGGCTCTCAAATATGCCTGCGACGATTTGATAATCTCCCTGTAAAAGAACAAACCGTCCGGACCGCCGTCCAGGGCGGAAATAGGTTCATATTCGCCGATTTCCCTTTGAAGCTTGTTTATATCCCCGGTCTTTACATACGGGGGATTCGAGACAATAACATCAAACTTCTCTTCCGGAATGTTTTCGAACAGGTTGCTTTTAATAAAACGCACCCTGTCCGCCACGCCGTTTGCCAGCGCGTTTTTTCGCGCAACCTCAAGGGCGGCCGGCATTATATCGACAGCCGTTACCCGGCATCCGGGGATGTATCGGGCAAGGCTTACCGCGATGCAACCCGAGCCTGTTCCGATATCAAGTATTGAGACATGCCGCTCCGCATTTTCCGGGCAGCTTCCTGAACCACTGCTTTCTTCAGGAAGAGCTCCGTCCCGTGATGATTCAGCCGGTCCTTTGCAGAACCTGATAACGGTCTCAACCAGCAATTCGGTTTCCTGCCTGGGAATCAGCACTTCGGGGCCAACCTCAAACATCAGCGACATGAATTCCTGCATCCCTGTCAGGTATTGCAGCGGACAACCGGCAGAACGGCGTTCCAGCAATGAAAAATAGGTTTTCAGAAGATCCTCGCCGGCAACCCTGTCACCGTGGGCAAAAAGATATGTCTTGTCACACCGCATTACGTGACAAAGCAGAACCCCGGCATCAGTCGCCGGGGAGCTTATGTTCGCATCTTTTAAAACCTGTATTCCTTTCCGGTATGCTTCGTTATAAGTCATTATTCAATACCACCGTAAAATCCCGCTCTTGCGCCGTCTCCGGCTTCCGGCCTGCAAACTGCTCGGTTTGCCTACCACTTGTCGGAACCGTCGTCCACCAGAACGTTTTTTAACGCCTCAATAGCCACTTCGATTTGCGAGTCGTCAGGCTCCCTTGTCGTTAAGTATTGGAACAGCAATCCCGGTGCATTGAAAATCTTCACGATAAACCAATCGGTATGCCTTCCGGCAAACTTCAGGATTTCATATGCCACTCCCGCAACCACCGGTATCATCAGCAGCCTCAGCAATGCATTGACAACCGGGTGATACCAGCCGAGGAACGAAAACAGGATAATGCTGATGACCATCACCAGGAAAAGGAAGGACGTTCCGCACCGGGGATGCTTCGTCGAGTACTTTCTTACGTTTTCCACCGTCAGTTCGTCTTCATTCTCGTAGCAATGTATGGCTTTATGCTCGGCTCCGTGATACTGCCAGACTCTTTTTATATCGTTCAGCAATGTCGCAAGGTATATATACAGGAAAAGTATCACAATGCGTATAGAGCCCTCAAATAAATTATACAGGACGACGCCGCTGCCTGTTTTGTTTAAATTCAGCAAACCGGCAAGCAGGTTCGGGAGAATGAAAAAAAGACCGATACCCATCGCCAGAGCAATTATTACCGAAGCATATATTACGGCATCCTTGCCCTTGTCCTTGAAAATCTTCTCTATAAAAGCATCTAGTTTTGAAGGCTTTTGGGCCTCATCTTCCTCCAGCTCTATAAAATCGGCGGAATACATCAATGCTTTGACGCCGATAACCATCTGCCTGAATAAGTTTATACTTCCTCGTACGAACGGTATCCTTGTTATCGGTGTTTTTTTGGGCAGCGGCTTTTTATCCAGCACAATTTCGCCATCCGGTTTTCTTACCGCTATGGCAATATTTTTAGGCCCCATCATTAACAGGCCTTCAAGCAGCGCCTGCCCTCCAATTGTTGTTTTTTTCATAAATATTCTCCCCAAGGTATATCTAATCTTTCCGGATCCAAGAAGAATTAAAGGCCGAATTAATCTTCAGCCTTTAGTTTAACACCTTTAACAAGCTATTTCAAACCGCTTTTGCATCAAGACTTGAATTATTCATTCGAGGCGTCTGCAATACCATATTTCTTCTTGAATTTGTCCACACGTCCACCGGTATCGACAAATTTCTGTTTTCCTGTAAAGAACGGATGGCACTTTGAGCATATTTCAACACGCAGGTTCTTTTTCGTGGAACCTGTGGTAAAGGTCTCTCCGCAAGCACACTTCACAACCGCTTCCCCGTACTTCGGATGTATATTTTCCTTCATCGCAAACTCACCTTCTTTCGCTGCGCTACTGAATTATCGCATCACTTTGCCACGCAACAAAGCAAAAGATATTTTAGCACAATACTCAACAGTTATCAAGACCTGTGCAAATATTCATTTTTTTATTGAATATTTTCTTTTAACAATGTTGTTAAATGCCTCGGCGTCTTTTTCCGCCATTTTTTGATCAAAAACGGCAGGATAATTCAGGCATCCAAGCTCCCTGGAAATCAGGCGCGCCGTTTCGTTTACCTTGCAGGCATAATTGGCCAAAACAGACGAGTTGATTTGCAGCATTGTGCCCGCAAGACATATTGCCGCCACGGTCTGATTGTTTGAATTAAAAATAGGCGCGGCAATGCAGCAAATGTCTTCTTCGTGTTCAAACCAATCGGTTGCATAACCTTTTTTCCTGATATCCTGCAATTGATTCAGCAGCGATTCTTTATTGCATATGGTAGTATCCGTGTATTGAACAAACTCAATACTATTGATGACATTTAGTATCTCTTCATCCGGTTCCCATGCCAACAAGGCTTTTCCGCTCGAAGAACAGTATACTGGAATGGATTTGCCGATCTGCGAATACATCCTTACTACCTGGCGCGGGTTTTCAACCTTGTCAATAAATACGGCATAATTATCGCTGCGGATGGTCAATTGTATTACTTGTCCCGTTTCATGGCAAAGATTACGTATAAATGGCTTGGCTATGTGTACAATATCCGTGTTGTGTATCATATTGCTGCTTAGCTCCAGGATACGCATGCCGAGGTAATATAAGTCGCTTTTTGCATCCTGCCTGGCATATCCGCACTTGATCAAAGTATGCAGCAGCCGGTGAACAGTGCTTTTGTTAAGTTTAGTTGCTTCCGACAAATATTTTATGCTGCACCCGTTCGGCTTCTCAGAAAGCTTATCCAATATTGCCAGGGCACGTTCCAAAGATTGCACGTTTGATTTTTCTTTAATCGCCTGTTTCTGTAACATAGAATTTCTCCTCGCCCCAAGAATGAAACAAGTATCTTGAATAAACCAGGACCTACCTTAATTAATCATATCAAGAAATTAACGTTTTTTCAAAACCAGTTTTATTTACTTATAGTAATATATTGTCAACCCTTGGAGCATTTATGAGTATTGCATTTTTTTCGCCAATTCCTTTATATTTATTCAACAAATCCTTGTTGCAAACATTTATAGGCACGCCGTCGCGCAGGAAGCTGACGACATTTTTGGCGCATTCTATTTCAATATCCCTTGCAGCGCTCTCGGATTTCCACCCGATATGGGGAGTTATTATCACCCGCGGATGCCTTCTGATCGCGCTTTGCCCGATATTGGGCTCATCCCGCATAACATCCAGTCCTGCCGAAAATACGATCCTTTCGTCCAGCGCCCACAGCAATGCATCCTCGTCAATTATCCCGCCCCGCGATACATTAATCAGAATAACGCCTTTTTTCATGCGCCTGAATTGATCATAACTGATCAGGTTAATCGTTTCAGGCGTCTTAGGGACATGAATGCTGACGATATCGGATATTTCCAGCAGCTTGTCCAATTCCGCGCGGCATATGTCCATTCCTTCAAATGCCTTATCGGGGATGTAAGGATCATATACAACGGTTTTTACTCCGAATCCCGACATCTGGCGCAATAGCGCCATTCCAATCCTGCCGAATCCAATCAGGCCCAATGTTTTTCCCCTGATCATCTTAGGCTCTAGGAGCGCGCTATCCCAGGCGCCATCTTTCTTGACACTTTCCGAAGCCGGAAGTATGCAGCGGCTGCAGGAGAGTATCAGGGCGGCGGCATGTTCCGCAACGTTCTCAGTATATACATGCGGCACATTGCATACAAAAACGCCGTGCGCACTCGCGCTTTTTGTGTCGATATTGTCTATGCCGACGCCGTATTCCGATACGATTTTTAATTTTGGCGCCGCGCTGAATACTTCTTCATCGATACGCTCGGTATCGGTCAGGATCGCATCAACATCCGATACGGCAGCTAACAGTTCCTTACGTGAAATATTGTTGAGAACAACAACTTCAGCCAGCCCTGCAAATAATGCTTTTTCTTCTTCCTGGTAGCAAAGATCCTGACCAAATCCCGTTAATAAAACTTTGTACATTTACATTCTCTCCTTGCATTAATTAAATTGTACAAGTATCTTCCCTATATTCCTTCCGTTAAGCATATCCTCAACGCCCGAAACCACTTCATCCGACGGGCAGATTTGCGTACAGAGCTGCGTGATGTCATATTCCTTCGCTATTTTTTCGATTGTATCCACGGCGCGCAAAAAATGATAGTGTTCATATACCCTGCTTCCCACTACCGACATTTCTTTGAAAGATACTTTTCCAAGCTCAAATTCCACGGCTTTTGCGGAAAGGCTCAACGGCACCATTGTGCCCCGGATCTTGCAGGCGTTTGTCATAAGCAAAATCCCAGCCCTGGAACCGGATGCTTCATAAACAACATCCGCGCCTGAACCATTTGTACGGTCCAGCAATTCTTTCAAAGCATCTGTTTTTTCGGAATCGATGGTTTCTAATCCGAATTTCCCGGCAAGCTCCAATCTTTGCTTGTTAATTTCGGTTATTATTACCCGGGCGCCGGCCTTGCGGGCAATTAAGCCAACTACCAGGCCAATTGTTCCGGCTCCGATTACCAGTACGGTATCGCCTATCCTGACCCCGCTGCGGTAATTAACATGATAACCGACGGCAAAAGGCTCAACTAACGCGGCTTCTAAATCATTTAATGTTTCCGGCACTTTAACAAGCTTATCCGCCTTGACCCTGACGTATTCTTCAAATCCGCCGTCCTCATGTATTCCAAGGAGCTTCAGGTTCCGGCAGACATGAAAGTGGCCCCTGATGCATGCGTCACAGGACCCGCAACTGATAAGGGGATTTACGACAACGCGTTCCCCTGCCTTGAAGCCGGAATATGTATCATTTATTTCGCAAACCGTACCGTATATTTCATGTCCCAAGACCACGGGCATGGTAGCTGTGGGATGCTCTCCCTTGTAGATCGTTATATCGCTCCCGCAGATACCCGCATATTTGATTTTTATGACGGCTTCCCCTATACCTGCCGAAGGCTCCTCCTTTTCACACATTTTTAACTTTCTCACGTCTTCTAAAACTGCAGCTTTCATTATAATATCCTCCATCTTTTATTAGTGCTGATACTGAAATACTTACCGCTTATCTGACAATTGCTTCATTGTTGCCTTGTTTTATTCTTTTTGCGCACATTTCTCAACGAAATGACAAGCGACATAATGGTTGGATTCTTTTTCTTCGAACGCCGGGTTCTCCTTGAAGCATATATCCTGGGCCTTGTAGCAGCGTCCCGCAAACCTGCAGCCGGGCTTGGGATTTATTGGACTGGGAACATCGCCTTTCAGGATGATCCGGTTCATTTTCGTGTCAATATCCGTAGTCGGTATTGCCGACAACAACGCTATCGTATAAGGATGCTTCGGGTTTTCGAACAATTCGTCGCAGTCGCACATTTCCACGATCTTCCCCAGGTACATAACCGCAATCCTGTTTGAAATATGGCGCACGACACTCAAATCGTGAGATACGAACAAGTACGCGAACCCGAACTTCTTCTGCAATTCCATGAGAAGATTAATAATCCTGGCCTGAACGGAAACATCCAATGCGGATACGGGTTCATCGCAGACAATAAATTTCGGATTAAGCGAAAGCGCGCGGGCTATGCCGACCATCTGCCTTTTGCCGCCGTCAAGCTCATGCGGGAATTTCTGCAGGTCTTCCTCGCTGATGCCGGTGTTGCTGCAAACCTCTCTAATCCTTTTCTCCAACTCGGCTCCCTTGCATAATTTTTGAACCAGGTACGGCTCGCTCAATATCCCCCGGATATCTTTGCGCGGGTTCAGCGAAGAATACGGATCCTGAAAAATCATTTGCATGTTTCTGCACATAGCCTTTGCTT
>JBLNDI010000091.1:0-14744 GCA_050261495.1 Bacillota bacterium | reverse complement strand
TATTTGAACCGTCGTAATCCACGGCAAGCCCGCCGCCCAAGTCCAGGTAACCCATTGGAGCCCCTTCCTTTACCAGTTCGGTGTAAACGCGGGCAGCTTCAATGACGGCGGAACGGATATCACGGATATTGGGTATCTGCGAACCAAGATGGTAATGGAGGAGCTTCAGCGTGTCAAGCATGTTTTTCTCCCTCAGCATATCGACCGTTTCTATCAGCTGCGTAACGTTCAGTCCAAAAATACTGCGGTCGCCGCCGGATTCGGTCCAATGCCCCCCGCCTTTCGTTGAAAGCTTGATTCTGATGCCGATATTTGGACGCACGCCCAAAGCTTGCGAGCGTTCAAGAATTATATTTAATTCATCGGGAATTTCAATGACAAAAAAGCATTTAAATCCCATTTTCACGGCGTACAGCCCCAGGTCTATGAATTCTTCGTCCTTATATCCGTTGCAAACCAGGCACGCTTCTTTATCCTTCATCACGGAAAGCGCCGCGATAAGCTCAGCCTTGCTGCCTACCTCAAGGCCGTGGTGGTAACGCTGCCCAAACCTGGTCACTTCTTCCACCACCTGTTGCTGCTGGTTTACTTTTATCGGGTAAACGCCACGGTATTCACCCTTGTAATTCAATTCCTTCATCGCTTTTGCAAATGTGTCGTTCAAATAGGAAATCTGTGAATCAAGCAGGTTTTCAAATCGCAGAAGCACAGGCATGTTCATCCCGCGCTCCAGTACGCCCGATATGATGTCCATCAGGCTTATCGCCGCCGAATCATTATCCCTGTACGGATTTACAAGCACTTCTCCCTTGTCGGAAATCGAAAAATAACCCGCGCCCCAGTTCTTTATGCCGTATAATTCCTCGGACTTTTCCTTTGTCCATCTTTCCAAAGGCTCCGTTTTATTATTCATTTCTTCATTCTTCCTCCCATATATGAAGAGAATTATCTCAACGCCTGCAAAACCGCTTGCCGCCCGCCTCGTCGACCTCACGATCCGGTTTTGCCGTGCTTGGTTTCATTGCATTCATAGCAGACAATAACACATCTTTATTAAAATTTCAATAAACATTTTTTTATTTTTTATGTATAGGGGTCAGGCTTGAAATATTCCCTTTCAGACAAGGGACGGTTCCCTGTCCTGCCTGCCCCGCCGTCCGGCTTTTTAGTATATGGGCATAACACAAGTAGGGCAGGAAACGATTCTTTGTCCTGCCTGTCATGCTGCCCGGCTTTTTAAGACAGGGAACCGTCCCCTGTCTTATATGAGGCTTCAGTCTGCGCCTTATATTATATGCACCCGGCTTTACATGTGCGCGCATAGGACGGGGGACAGGCGCCTTGTCCCGCCCTTAATCCGCAATATTCGGAACGTAGGCATGATCCACGGTGATAACCGTGCGATAGGAAGGATCAATCCGGCTGATTTTTTCTTCGATTATATCGGTCAGCGCCTTGTCGCTCAATTTAAACTTATATGGAACCACTATGTCAAAAATCAGAGTTGAGTGGGTTACTCCCCACACCACGCGAAAATCATGAATCCCGATTTCGGGGGAAATCTCCCTGATAAGCTTTCCGACCGCCGTTTTCAAAGCATTTGTCTTCTCGTTATCTACCACGACAGGATCAAGATGGATAACCATGTGGATACCCATATCTTTAAGAAAGTCCCTTTCAATATTATCAACAATATCGTGGCTCATCATTATATCCTGTTCTGCCGGAACCTCGCAGTGCACCGACGCAAAGCACCTGGAAACGCCGTAATTGTGAACGTGCAGGTCATGCAGCCCGACCACTCCCTCGTAACCCAGTATTTTCTTATATATCATGCGCACCATTTCCTCCGAAGGAGCCGTGCCGAGCAATGAACTTATTGTATCCATCAGCAGCCTGACCCCGGAAACAATTATAAAGGCTGCAACCGCGGCGCCCATGTAACCGTCCAGGTTTATCCCGGACAGTAAAGTTACCAGGGCGGCTGCCAAAACGGAAGATGTCGCCAGGACATCATTCCGGCTGTCAACGGAAGCAGCCGTTATCGCGGAAGAGTTGATTATCCTGCCGATTTTCTGGTAGAACAGGCACTGCCAAATCTTGACCAGCACTGAAACAACCAGTATGGCTATTGTCAGCCAGGAGTACATTACCGCCTGCGGCTGTATTATTTTGACAACCGATTGCTGCATGAGCTGGATCCCCAGCACAAGAACAATAAAAGAAACCATTTGGCCGGAAATATACTCCATCCTGGCATGGCCGTAAGGATGCTCGGCATCAGCAGGTTTCCCCGATATTTTGAAGCTAATCAGCGTAACAATCGAAGATCCCATGTCCGAAAGGTTGTTGACGGCGTCGGCCGTGATGGAAATGCTCCGGAACAGCGTCCCTGCGATTATCTTGACAACAAAAAGAAAAAAGTTGGTTGCAATGCCCACAACCCCGGAGAATTTGCCATAGGCTTCGCGAACACGCGTGTTTTGCGTATTTGTACTATCCTTGATAAAAAGCTTTATCAGAAATCCTGTCATCACTCACCTCAAATAAATACCTGCCAGGCTTCAGCCGGTCATTAAAATATATTTACCCAAAATAAAAAAATCCATCGGACAAATACTGCAAGACGTTGCAATAGTTATCCTTATGCAGCTCATATAAAATAATATACCGATACAATAAATAAAAGTTCTGCTACCAAATCCTGTAATTGCCGCTAAGCGCCAGCAGCGCGAAAAAGTAAAGCAAGTTGTCATAATACCTGCGCTTCCCTGTCCTAAGCGGCTGTTCCCAGAACTTTTTCACAAAGTACTCGCGGTACGTGCCGGTAGCCGTAAGCGACGCCTGGGCAAGGGTAGCCAGCAATCCTACGGGATGCAGGACGCCCGGCGGCGTTCCGTCCACCTCTTTTACCAGTTCGGCCGGGCTGGTAACCGGGGTGCCGTCGACCCTGTATACCAGGTTTTCTTTTCCCTTTACCGTCTCTCCAAAGAATTTCTGTATATTATTGGCTTGCGTGCATGCCCATTCATCCGCGCCGAACCATTCATAATCAAGCGCTATGTTGGCTGCCGTGCGATAAGCGTCGCTGTAAAAATTGCCGTGATTTCTAAGGTTATTGGGCGCGCCGTCAAATGCCGCATATTCAGGCGAAAGCCCTGTTACAGGATGGCATGCCTTCTTAAGATACTCACGGCTTAATGCCGCAGCTTCCTTGAAAAAACCGGCATCTTCCGGGTTGCCCCAACGCGAAAACAGTTCGTAAAAATGTGGCAAATGGTATGAAGGATCGGTAAAACGGCAATTCGGGATAAAGCGTATCAGTTTTGTTTCCGGGTCAAACATCGGGTCCTTTTCCTTATGCACCATCTCGTGAAGTATGTTACGGGCTTCAAGGGTATAGTTGAATATCCCTTCGCCGTCGCCCCACCGCCTTCCCGCAAACAACAGAGCCATGGCAAAATATTCCTCGCCGTCAGGCGCCGGACCATGCGAATTAAGCTTGCCGTCAAGCTGCGCCGACCAGCCGTAATAGCCCTTATAATCGCCTTTATCAAGGTACATGTAAGTCTTGGTCCATTTCCAGATGCGGTCAAAAATATCCTTGCGGTCCATCTGTACGGCAATCATCATGCCGTAGCTCTGTCCCTCCGTGCGGACATCAATATTCCCGGTATCGACAAGATAGCCCATGTCCTGGCCGGCTTCGCGGTAGATGCGTTCGTCCTCGCTTCCGAAAAATATTGTTTCAAACGCGGATTTGATTCTTTCCTGCACTTCGGTTTCCGAATACCCCAGTTCTGCAAACACGTTCCTGTACTTTCCGGTGTAAAAGGCCCCCTTCATGAAATACCTTCTTTCGTTTTTATTTATATTTCTAAATCTACATATATAATAAAATAATAAATATAATAAAACAATTGCCCATAGCCTCGCAACACCGGCAGCTTGCAAGATAAGAAACCGGCCGTGTTCCTCCCCGTATTTATACGTCCATAAAAATGAAATATAACCATTGTATGAGTACTTACCAATTATACTACATTTCGACAAAAAAATGCAATAAATACTACTTCCTTAGCAGATTCAGCATCGCCATGTTGAATTCCTCAACCTTCGCAAAGAATTCCTCGATGTTTTCTATGGGAGTTCCCGGGGGAATATCGCACCCGGAAGAAATCACGAAATTCTTGTAGCTGAAGGTTTGCTCAAGCAATTCCCATGTTTTCGCCCTGACATCTTCCACCGTTCCGTTTCTGAATATCGAAATCGGGTCAATATTTCCAAAGGCAATCCTTCCCCAGGGGATCCGGGGCATGATGTCCCTCATGTCAACAGCGTTTCCGAAATGGAAAGCCATCGCCCCGGTGTTGATCATCGAACCGACCAGCTTTTTCGTATTGCCGCAGTTGTGAAGGATGACCATGAAATAATCATCCTGGACTTCTTCAACAATTCTCTGCACGTACATTGATGAAAATTCTTCGCACTGTTCCGGCGACAACAGCCCTGCCGCGGGCTCCGCAATTATGATTCCGTTTGCTCCCGTTTCCTTGAACGCTTTAGCATATTCAACCAGAAAGCTTGTCACTTTATCAAGCAGCATGTGAATCGTTTCCGGTTCCAACAGTATGGCAGCCATAATCTCTGTCATGTCAAAAAGCCTCCCGGCCAGTGAAAAGGGTCCGATTTCCCCGGCAAAAGCAGGCCTGTCCTTGATGTATTTCACAGCCATCCTTGCCGCAGTAATATATGCGCCTGTCCTTCCTTCCCCGACTTTAGGCACGCCAAGAGCCATGACGGACTCCCTGTCGCTGACGATCCTTCCTGAAACCGTAGGAACTTCCATTTCGGAAAACCTTATCGGACATCCGAATGCTTCGGCTTCAACGGATAAATCCATTATGGTCATGACCGCCGCTGAAGGAAATTTATTCGCCAGTGCTTCGATGCACTTGAATTGCGCCTCGCCATATTTAATTATTTCCATTACATTTGTATCCGCCAGCTTAAGCCCCGGGTATGTCATGATAGGCATAGCCTTCCTTTCAACCGAGGTAGACAAGGAAAACAACCATTTGCGCATATTTTGCTGCATAGTTCATCACCTCTAAAAAACTATATTGGTTTGTTAATTTATTAACATTATAATATGCTCACCTGGCTATTGTATAAAAATATTTTCCGATTATTTGCACTTTTTCGCTTTACCAGGCGACAAATACCCGAAGTGACAACCGGCGGAAACATCGTCAGCAATCATATGGCTCAAACAACTGTAAAATTATTTCCAGTATTCATCAATAAGCTCCCTAATTATCTGTGCCGCCCTGCGAGGCTTATTAATATTACCTCCCAGCGAGTATACATCTCTCTGTGTAATCTCCAGGCGGCACCCTTGCGCAGCCTTAAGTGTCTTTATAATATGCTGGCGCCACGCATCCTCGTCCAGTTCGCTCCCGACACCTATAAAATTGGGAGACGGCTTGCGGTGGTATATGATTTTGCTCCCCTTAAGCCTTTCACCCATAAACTCTTCGTTGCACCACGGCGAAATTGAAACCTTGCGCAGGTTGTCACATTTACTGAGGCATTTGTCCCAAACCAGGTTTACAGGTTCGCAGCAGCCGTAGGAAAAGAGTCCGAATAAATCAGATATTTTTTATAGTATGGAAATATAAATTCAGCGTACATGTCAGGCGATATCCCCACTGTTTCCTGTGAGTCCATATATCCCCAAAGATCGGTGGTTTTCAATTTCTCCCCCGGCCTGCATTCCTGGGGAAGCTCATGGGTAAAACAGAATGTCCCCTGCCCGCAGCTTTCACAGGACACGGTGGGAAGCAGCAGCCCTTCGCTCTCCATCCACTTGAAATACTCAATGTAATCGTCCGAAATTCTTTTCATCAATGCATGAAACGTATCAGGGCAGTCATACATGGAAAAGAGCATATTTTCCATGCCCATCATGTGAACAACGTCCTGGGTAGGGACTGCTTCCAGGCAACTGTTCGTAATTTTTACGGGCAATATATCGCCGAAAATGTTCTCCAGGAACTCCTTCCAGGCCAGCGTTTTCTCTTTGTCAACTCCATATTCCGAATGCCCGAGTTTGGGAAAATCTTCTTCAAGGTCGCTTATTATATGCCTGAAACGGTGCCCAATTTCTTCTCCCCTGGAATTTTTCGCATGCTCCTTCTCTATGGTCACGCCGAACAATTTGAACCAGGTATCCCATCTGATTGGAAAATAAGGCGGAGCAATGCGGTCATCGTCGATCGTTTCATAATTGATAAAGTTGCGGTACAGGTTCAATTCGATATCGCGCCCTGTTTCAGTCTGACACCTCAGTTTCGGGATGATATCCGGCTCAAAAGTCCATATCTCTACATGAATCATCGGCCTTTCGCCATTTCCGGCGTTATGCCTGTACCATTGCTCCAAGCGCTCTTTCATTACAGGCAGCTGCGAATATTCAAACTGCTTTTTTGCTAATTCACGCAGTATTATTCGGTCTTCCGGAGTAACATAAAAATCGTACATTTTATTAACCCCCTCAAAGATTTTGCTAACTAAAGAATATCGAAGAGAATATCGAAGCAATCAGCTTATGACAACCTCGCGCACCTGCACTGCAGCAATTGAGCTTATTTCGGCTATTTCCTCATTGGAAATCTCCATTCTTGCAGCCATGGCCGAATCACTTTTTACGGCGCTGCCGGTCTTCAATGGTGAAATATAAATGTACATTCCCTTTTCAATGATTTCTTTTTCAAACCGCTTCAACCCGATTTCCCACGGCGCCCCGTTACAGAAGTTGTCATGTATAAGTTCCCCGTCTATAAACGCACATCCGACATCTCCCCTATAGTCAACCTTGAGCAGTACTTCCTTTGCGCCGGAAAACAATTTTTCGGATGCATTTATAATCGCCTTGTTGTTTTTAACCATTTTTATGTTTATATCATTCCCGGCTCCGGGAAGTTTCAGGTCATATGTTGTAAATATGCCGTCCCTGCTTTTATTGGCAACTTCCGCCCCGTTTATGCAACGGGCCTCGTCATCAGGGAATATTGAGAATTTCACGTCTTCAAGCCCTGCGTTCATGCTTCCTCCCATTTCGCAGCAGGCGTACGGGTAGCTTCCAGGGTCGTATTTCGGCTCAAAATTATAACATTTTGGCTTCGTAGAGTTGTGGTAATCCCTGAATATGAATTCCGGCGTAACAGGATGTTCTTTTACATCCCCGTAGAAAATCCATGGCCAGAAGGCGTATCCTCCCCATAGGGGAAGCATTTCATCTTCAGGGGCTGCCGCGCCTCCCCATGCCGTACAGGTATATATGGGAGTTTCTATCCCGGCTTTATTAGCGAGTGATTTTAACTTCTTCATATGCAAATCCCCTTCTTTCCCTACCGGAACCCATTCGTTGCTTATACCTGTCGTCATCTCCCATGGAGCGGCGGAATGCATAAATTCATTTTCTATTTGCGCCGCAATAACCGGACCTCCATCTTTATAGAGAAGCCCTTTCACCTGTTTGCCAATCTCCGTATAGAATCTGCTTACATAAAAAAGGTACTCTTCATCATTGGATCTTACCTCAAAAGGACGGCCGAACAACCAATCCGGCAGGCCTCCGTTCCTGCACTCACCGTGGCAAAACGTCCCGATCCTTATTATTGCGTACAAACCGTGCTTACCGCAAAGCTCAATGAAGCGCCTTAAATTCTTGTTTCCGTCCCATTCAAATATTCCCTGCTCTTCTTCGTGGTGATTCCAGAAGATATATGTGGAGACAATATTGATTCCGCTCATTTTCATCTTGATTATTTCGTCTTCCCATTGCCATTCATAACAGCGGCTGAAACGAAACTCTCCTGATATCCCGAAAAAAGGCTCCATTCAGTTCCATATAATAGTTTGTGAAGCTTATTCTGTCCCCATTCGGATTTGTTCCGCCAAGCTTTGATATGTCCGGAAAAAATGTCCTTTTTATTATTCGTCAGGTTAATATGGTAATTTCTCATAATTATCTCCTTTCCATCGCATCAAAGGGTGCAATTGGATATGAGCGAAGGTAAGCTGCTTCTATCGAATTTACCTTGAATATACCATACAAGATGGTATTAACAAATACACATTATTACTTATAAGATGGACTATATTCCGGAATTGTCGTTGAAATTTTAAATTGCCGGACTTATAATGAAAGTATGGAAACACGCATTATGGAAGGCTTTAAAAATCAGAAATTGCTGGTTTTGCCCGAAGAAACCGTGAATAATATTTCGGCGCATCCTCTCTTGAGAAATCTATATATAACAGACATAGGTTATTTTCCGCATGCCCGGAATCACTATATTGAAAGAAAAGAAGGCTGCGAACAGAATATTTTAATTTATTGCATCAAGGGAGAAGGCTATGTAATTGTCAACAACAAAAAATACCGGATTTGCTGCAATGATTTGCTGATAATCCCTAAAAACTTGCCGCATATTTATGGATCAAGCGAAGAAGATCCCTGGTATATCTATTGGTTTCATTACAAAGGAAAACGGACGGCTTTTTTATTCCGGACAGCAGCACCGTTACGGTCCTTACGGTGCCTTTAACGAGCCTGCCTGCTCTTATAAACCTATTTGATAATATTTTTGACGCGTTATCAAGAGGTTCCGTTTTAAGCAACATCATATATGCCTGCCAGTGCTTCGGCTATTTCCTGGCAACCGCATTGTACATGCCCTATTATAAGCATGACAAAAAAGATAAGAAAACGGTGTGTGTTGAAAAATGCATTGATTTCATGGGAAGAAATATAGACAGGCTTCTAGCCCTGCGTGACCTGACAAGCTGCAGCAAGCGTTCCAAGACTCAACTTACTGATATATTCAAGGAAAAAACCGGTTACTCTCCGATTGATTTTTTTATCCGGCTAAAAATTCAAAAGGCATGTTTACTTCTCGACTTTACCGACATGCCTGTTTCCGAAGTTGCTTCAAGTGTAGGCTATACCGACCAATACTACTTTTCCAGGATATTTAAAAAAATAACAGGAAAACCCCCGTCCGATTACAGGAAAATAAAGAAAGGCTAGCGCCAAGTGGTATGAAGAGAGGTATTTTGATGAAGACGGAAGGCAGCTGCCTGTAGACTACAGCTTCGACCAATGGGAAAGAATCAAGGTGCCGTCCTGCTGGAACACGCATAATGAAAAATACTTCCTGTATGAGGGCACCTGCATATTTAGATATATTTTTTTGCATACTCTTTTGCATCCTCAATTATCTCAAGGATCTTTCCCGGTGCCTTCCGTATCGTATCTTCCACAATTGTTACCGTGGGGATAATACCTTTGCGAACCGGGATTCTTGTTACAGGATTGTACCCCAGTTCATGGACACCCGTGCTGCCCCTGCTGACATCTCCCTGGCAGAGATGGCCGAAAGACCTGTTGTATTTGTCGAATATTCTGGGGTAGGGAACATCGTGCCAGTGAAGAACACCGTCTGTATGGCCTGACTGAACAAGAGGTATGGCTGCCCCGATCGCATCATACCATCCTTCACCTGCAACAAGGATATCCGGTCTTCCATCTCTTATCCTGCGTACAAGTCTTAATATACCGTCATAAAGATAGTGATTCGGGTCATTCACCCATAAAGCAGAGATATCAAGAAAAACCCCATCAAATCCATATTTGTCTATGAGAGACTTAATCTGTGAAACCAGCCTGTTTTGCCACATGGGAGCGGCAGGGTTCAAGTTGCCCGAATAACCATGGTCGTAATGTCTCGACGAATCCCAGTCAACGCTGCCCCCGTATTTAAAGCCGCCCGCGCTGATAAATTCCGACGGAGATCCCCACTGTTCATAGTTTTCAATACTCTTGTTTACAATATTGATTCCAAACATAGGCATTATATGTACGCCAATTTTCTTTGCTTCATCAACCAGGTTTTTAAACCCTTGCTCACCTCCCATACGCTCATCGGGGCGGTAGTCGCCATACTTCCAGTAATATCTTCCTTCCCAACCGGGCAAATACGCAAGAACCCTCTTAGGTTCGATCCTTTCGGCAATCCAGCGGATATTTTCAAACACCATGTCGTAATTGTTGAAGATATACCCGGTCCAGTGCTGGCAGTGTATGGATGCCACCAGGGATATTTCCCTCGCCCAGCCGGGTATATCCTCGCGTTTATCCCATGAAACAAGCCCATAGCTTTTTTCAATGTGTTCCATATGCAATTCATATATTTCCTCAATACTATTGCATGTTCCGATTTCCCATTGGGGAACGGATATCGAGTTACAGATTTCCGGTGAGTTTTCTTCAAAGATTAATTCCACATTCAGCATGTTTCCTCGTGGAATAAGGGCAAACCTTTTTTCTCTTACCTTGGTGTCAAGGGAACGGAAATAGGTGAGCCTGCCGTTTCCTTCTTTCAGTATGATAAGAGGAGTGCTTATATGCCTCCAGCCTTCGGGATATTTATAAATAAGACCCTCGCGGGGTATTTCCTTTTCCGGAGTCTCGCGGAGATTTACGATAACACCCATGGGCATTTTCTTAAGAAGCAGCTTTACGCATCTTATTGATTTATTCATGGAAGCGTCTATTGCAATAACCATTTTATTCTCAGCTATGTCGGCACTTATCTTGACGTTGCCATCGGCCTTTTCCTGCCCGCCGGCCCAGATCAACCCGTCGCACAGGATTTCATAAATGCTCCCCTTCCTTTCAATGGTGCATTTCTCTTGATTCAAGCCATATATGTTTTCAAAAGTAAAAACCTGAATCTCGAATTCTAAAAACCCGATGTCAAAAACTGCGTTACGAAAGTTATAACTAAGGTCCTGCATGTATGAATTCCTCCCCGGCTATAGAAAATAGGAGCTGTACACAGTCTCCAGCATAGTGATTATACCAGGAACTTAAAAAGACAGAAACGCAGTAATATTACTAAAATGTAAAATATATTATCCTGATTCATTTCACCGTAAAGCGAGGGATATCTATATAAACACTGGTCCCTTTTCCTACATGACTTTCATACCGTATGCCGTACTGCTTTCCAAAGGTGAGCTTTATCCGTTCGTCCACGTTTCTGATGCCTATCCTGCTGAACTTGATTCTTGAACTATCAGTTTCCTTTTGAAACAAATTTTGCATGGTATTTTCATCCATGCCCACTCCGTTGTCCGAAACTATGAAACGGACATTACCGTTGTGATCAAATATCCTTATTGTAATCACGCAATCTTCATTTCTTCCTTCAAAAGCATGAACTATGCAGTTTTCTACAATAGGCTGTATCATGAACTTTAAGACGCCGCAGTGTTTAACGTCTTCATCTGCTTCCAGGTTCAGGACAAAATCAATGTCATACCTGTATTGCATTATCCTTATGTAACTTTTTATATAATCAAGCTCCTGGTATATAGGTATGAAGTCGTGCCCGTAATCCATGCTTACCCTGAGAAGCCGAATAAATGCAACCACCATGTCAATAATGTCCTCGTTCCTGCCCATTCTCGCCAAGGCTTTTACGGCATTCAGGGTGTTATAGAGAAAATGGGGCATTATCTGGGCCTGAAGCGCCTTAATCTCATTCTCTCTTATCTTTTTCTGCTCCTCTTCAATTTTAAGTATCAGTTTTTTAACCTGAAATACCATGTAATTGAAGGTGTCAGTTATTTTGCCGAACTCGTCCTTGCGGTTGCTATCAATCTTGATATCAAGGTTGCCGCCTGCTATCTCGTCCATGACGCCGACAAGTTTGTTAAGCGGCCTGTAAATATACCTAAATATGAGAAGAGATATAAGAACGGAATATAGCATGCAGGCGAAAGCGATAACGACTGTAGCCCAGGACAAGTTGCGAATATCACCTATAATATTTGAATATGGGATGACGTGGGCGATTTTCCAGTCGTTAACATTGGAGGTGCGGAGAGTGACAATGCTTGGCACTTCGTTAATTGTTGCAGAAAAACTTCCTGTTTTCATGTTGCGTATTTCATTGATCAGGCGGTCGTCTTTCAGCGCCGTGCCAATCATCGCCGGATCTGGATGGGATATTATTCTGTTTTGCTCGTCCAGTAAAAATATATATTCCCCTTTTTCGACCGGCATACTGCTTGTCATATCGTTTATAAATTGAGCATTGAGATATATAACCAGCACCCCTATAACATCACCGCTAGACACGTCTCCTATTGTCCTTGAAACCGTAATTTCCCTTTCAGGGCCATATGATACGGTCCATAGCACTTTATCCTTGTTCCTGGTTGTAATACGGTAAACATCCAGTTGTGAGAAATCATCATAATAATCGATTGTTAAATTACCCCTGAAAAAAGGATATCCGCCTTTTCTGGGCAAAATTATAATTGAGCTTATGATATCGCTTTTTAGACTTAAAATGTAGTCTGCCTTTGATTCGAGATGAGCTAATATCTGGTATGATGAATAAGTTTCAAAATTACTTTTATCAATGTATTTTAAAAAAACCTGCGTGTCATTCGACGTTACAAAGTCAAATACCATATTTTCAATTTCGCCGAAGGTATTATCAATACTTTGCAATTTGTTGACGATAAACTGGTTGGAATCTTCCACCACCCTCTCCATCATTATTCTCGAGGTAATGTTATAGCTGATGCTGCCCAATATCAGTATGGGAATAGTGCATAGCATCATCAAGAAAATGATTAATTTGTACTTGAGACTTAAATTTTTTATCCTGAAGAAACTGCCGAAACACCTCCCCATTAAGCCCAAAATGTTTCCCCTCATAGAAAACTTCATGCTTGACAGCCCTTTCTCTTATATTCATTTGGGCGGACGCCTGTAAGCTTTTTAAAAATATTGCAGAAATAGCGGTATTCTTTTATTCCCACTTTGGCGGCGATATCGGAAATCCTGTCGTTGGTATGGGAGAGGTAATACTTTGCCATTTCTACGCGAATCCTGTTCAAACAGTCTATGAAACCCTCACCCACTTCTTCTTTAAAGAGCCTGCAGAAATAGTTTTTGCTAAAACCCGTATAATTTGCCAAGTGGTCGAGGGTTAATTCTTTCATATAGTTTTGATGCATATAGTCAATTACCTTTTTAATTTCCTTCCTTCCTATTTCTGAATTTCTGACAGAAATTAGAATCCTGTCAATGCAATACTGCATTATTCTATCTACCGTATTTCCCAACCACTTTTTTAACTCTTGGATATAGGTGTGTTTCTTGATCTCACTAGAAAGTATGCAATTCACTCCATAGATTTTTTCCATATCCAGCAGGCTTAAATTCAGCCTGGAATTCAAGTTATGCAAAAGGTCAAGCAAAAAATCGTAAACCATTCCGGGAGGATACTTTTTGTTGCTTATATCATTAAAAAGCTCATGAATATTTTCATTTGCATCTTTTTGCCTGCCCAATATAATATCCTGGGTAATTTTTTCACCAAGTTTTTTAAGCTGTGTCAGATCATTGGAGAAATCCGGCTGCATATCCCTGAAAATAATTGAATTAGGCCCATAATAAAATTTATACTCCAAATACCTGGATGTACATGCATACTCATGGGTTATCTTTTGTATATCGCCGCATACATTTCCCACGACAATATTAACCCCGGCGGTATACTTGCCAAGTACCGACAATAGTCTTTTAGCAATATTTAAGGCATTATCCCTAATAACCATGAAGCTTGTTTTTTCATGCCATAATATAACGCACCACACTTTTTCAGCAATGGAAACGACGCTTCCGTTTTCGCATTCACAGGCTAATACATTGTAAATTGCACTTGATTGTATCGCATTATCACAATCTATCAGCAGCAAAACATAGTTCTTGCCATTAATACTATTGATCTTGGTAACCTCCTTAAGAAGCCCCGGACCTGAACCCTGCTCAATGAGAATCCTTTTCCACAACTCCTCCAGCTTTGAGCGCCGGTTTTCCCCGCTTGCCCTAATCTCATCCTTAATTGCGTTCAGAAGCTGAAGAAGGTTGTCGTGATCAATTTCATATTTCAGTATATAATCGGATGCGCCGTATTTCATGGCATCCTTGACATATCTGTAGTCGTCGTAGTTGCTTATAACCAAGAACTTTATATCTTTCTTTTCCGATTTGACCCTTTTTATCAATTCCACGCCGTCCAGCACGGGCATATAAATGTCTGTTATAACTATATCAACATTTTTGGAATTTATTGTGTTTATGGCCTGTAGACCATTGCCTACATCTCCAACAATCTCAAATCCGTTTGCTGCCCAGTCAATCATGGATTTCAGATCTTGCCGTATCAGCTTTTCATCGTCCACAATAAGTACTTTCAGCATAGATTTCACCTTTACTTTATTTTTAATTATATTATAATCAATCTATCTAAACGAATAAAGTCGAATAATACCGAATTACCTTATCATTAAGTAGTAAACCGTCAATTGAAATGTAATAATATTTTATACATTTTGTTAATTTTCGAGCATTTTTTGGGTATCGGCGCCGGTTTATAATTTATTTGAAACAATTGAAGAAATTATTAGGATTTTAATACCGCATAACCCGAGGAGGATTTACATTGAACAGAAGAAAAAGACTTGAAAGATCTGAAAACATTTGGGGGTTTGCGTTTATAGCACCTCAGCTTGCCGGCTTGACGCTGTTTACCATAGGACCCGTGCTTGCGGCCTTTTACCTATGTTTTACAGAGTGGGACTTTATAAACCTT
>JBLNDI010000090.1:0-24468 GCA_050261495.1 Bacillota bacterium | reverse complement strand
ACTTGCTGTATAATGTTATTCAAAGAGACCTCTCCTTCCTTGGTTTTTGGTTTTGTCAACTTTATTCTACCAAAGAAGATTGGTCTCTTTTACTTTTTTCCTACGATTATTTTACTCCGTGGCGCCGCGTTCAGCATGATATCAGCGGCCTAAGTGAAAAAGCAGGCAAGGAGGGTGACCGGCTGCCGTCCATGGCTGCTTCGTGAACAGCTTCAAGCCGGCTCACTTGCTCCAATGAGGGCGCGGGTCACTCGCCTTCCATGGCTCGGGACCGGCGCCGGCAGCATCCATGCTGCCGGTTGTGGTTCCTGTTGCCTCATTCGAGCAGCATGAGCCGGTTGTATCTGTAACGCTTGCAGCCATAAACGGCAGCCGGCCACCCTCCTTGCCTACTTTTTGGCCTTGGCACCTTTTACTGTGAAGAAAAACCTTGAACTGGCATCATTGTATGTTATAATATACATTGTGTCATAATACCCATAATTCCTGAATTATTTTCCTATATGTCAGGAAAAAATATTTTAAGTGCGTAAGAATGAGGGGGAATTCATATGAAAGATTATACTTCGGATAAGCTCCGCAATGTGTGCCTTTTATCACACGGCGGGGCAGGCAAGACGACTCTTGCGGAAGCAATGTTGTTCAATACCGGCGTTCTTGACAGGTTTGGAAAGGTGAATGACGGCAATACGACTACGGACTACGATCCTGAGGAAATCAGAAGGAAGATCAGTATCAATACGGCAATAGCCCCGTGCGAATGGAAGGATTGCAAAATTAACGTTATAGACACGCCCGGATATTTTGATTTTGTGGGAGAAGTCAAGCAAGGCATCAGGGTGTCTGATTCGGCTATTATCCTCGTACCGGCCAAGGACGGCGTGGCCGTTGGTACGGAAAAATCCTGGGAGTATGCCAGGGAACAGGGAATACCCAGGATATTTTTTGTAAGTAAGATGGATGAAGAAAATGCAAATTTCTTCGAGGTTTTAAATCAGTTGAAAGAAACATTCGGCAAAAGCGTTATCGCATTCCAGCTGCCGATAATTGAGGGAGATAAGTTTACAGGTTTTGTCGATGTGCTGAGCATGACCGCGAAAAAATTCGACAAGGATAAGCTTGTTGACACGGCAATTCCTGCCAACTTGAATGATATGATTTCAGAGATTAAAGATGTGCTGAACGAGGCTATAGCCGAAACAAGCGAAGAGTTGATGGAAAAATTCTTCAACGGGGATGAATTCAGCGCGGAAGAGATCAGGAAAGGCCTTTCGACAGGCATAGCGGATGGTTCCATAGTGCCCGTTTATTGTGGTTCCGCTTTCCTGAACCAGGGTGTCGTTCCTCTCATGGACGCCATCATTGAATACCTGCCATCACCGCTGTGCAATCCGGTAATTAAGGCTACAAAGCCTGGCAGCGACGAGATCGTCGAATTGAAAAATTCTCCGGATGAAAGCTTGTCCGCCCTGGTGTTTAAGACCATTGCCGACCCCTTTGTAGGCAGGATATCTATTTTCAGGGTATATACGGGCACCTTCAAATCCGATACCACCGTTTATAATTCCACCACGGAAAAAGCTGAAAAGACGGCACAGGTTTTTGTAATGAGAGGCAAGAAACAGCTGCCCGTTGATAAATTGATAGCAGGAGATATCGGTGCTGTTGCCAAGCTGCAGTTCACCAGTACTAATGATACGTTATGCCAACAGTCAAAACCGGTAATGCTGAAAAAGATTGAATTCCCCGAACCCAACCTTTCACTGGCAGTGGAACCGAAGGCCAAGGGCGACGAAGAGAAGATCGGCGCCGGACTCGCCAGGCTGCAGGATGAGGACCCCACTTTCAAGGTCGTCAATAATACCGAGACGCGTCAGACTGTTATTTCCGGTATTGGAGAGCAGCACCTGGACGTTATTGTCAGCAAGCTGAAGGCGAAATTTGGCGTTTCCGTCAACCTGGTCGATCCGAAAGTGCCATACAGGGAAACCATCAGGAAAAAGGTCAAAGCCGAAGGCAAGCATAAGAAGCAGTCGGGAGGTCATGGCCAATACGGTCACGTATTTATTGAGTTTGAGCCCGGCGAGACTGAGGATCTCACCTTCGAGGAAACAATATTCGGCGGCGCGGTTCCCAAGCAATACCATCCGGCAGTGGAAAAAGGCTTGCGTGAAGCCATTCAGCACGGCGTGCTGGCGGGATACCCCGTGGTGAACCTGAAAGCTACGCTAGTTGACGGTTCATACCATGAAGTCGACTCCTCCGAAATGGCATTCAAGATAGCGGCGCGCCTTGCTTATAAAAAGGGATTGCCGGAGGCGTCCCCGGTGTTGCTCGAACCGATAAACCGCGTGGAAGTTCTGATCCCCGATAGTTACATGGGCGACATTATTGGCGATTTGAACAAGAGAAGGGGCAGGATCCTTGGAATGAATCCTCATCAGGGCATGCAGCAGGTTATTGCGGAGGTTCCCGCCGCGGAAATGTTCAAGTATGCCAATGATCTCAGGTCCATGACACAGGGCAGGGGCTCGTTCAGGCAGAGTTTTGAGAGGTACGAGGAAGCGCCGGCCCACGTGGCTCAAAAAGTTATAGAAGAAGCAAAAAGAACAATGGCTGAAGAAGAGGACGAGGAATAAGGCGAAGAATAAAAAGAAGAATAATTCTCTTTCGGGAATTGGGGCTGTCCGGACGGGCAGCCCCGTTTTGGTATGCGGCGCGTCCGGCGAAGCTGAACCGCGCTTGCCGGCCCGCGTGCTGCCCGGGTGTTCGCGCGGCGAAGCCGGACAATACTTTGCGAAAGTTTGTATGGAACATTTGTCAAAAGCTTGCCGTCTTATATTTAAACCCAGATTACTAGATAAGGGTAAAGGAGGAAGCAAAATGTCTAAAAGGTCCATCTGTATTTTTATGGCAGCGGTACTCATGGCGCTTGTTTTTGCAGGATGCGCTTCAATGAAGGATTCTGCCGAAACTGCGACAACAGCTGCGCCCGCGGCTTCCATGTCAAATCAGGGCGAGGCGGCCGGGAGGGCCGAGGTTAGCAAGGCAGAGGAAGCGCCTGCCATGGATGCCGACGGCAAAACGAGCTCGGCTGTGGATTCCATTGCGGGCGGCGGCATTACGTTCTCCGATGTTTCAAACGTAATACTTGCTGAAAGAAAAATCATACGCAGCGCCAATCTTTCCATCGAAGTCGAGAATTTTGACGAAGCCATGAACAATATAAATTCGATAATACTTGGAATCGGGATTGTTCAAAATTCCAATGTCACTACCGACAGGGTATATGTGGACGGGGAGGTCAAGCTTGTAAAAAGCGGAACCATCGTTCTTCGTGTTGACAAAGACAAATTTGAATCGGTTATCAATAAAGTCAAGGGAATAGGGGAAGTATACGAAGAATCCATTAACGGCGAGGATGTGACCGAGAAATATTTCGACATAGAATCCAGGCTGAGATTGCTAAGGCTCGAGCAGAGCAAGTTGGAAGCATACCTTGCCAGACTGGACAGACTGGAAGAAATATTCAAGGTCGAAAGCAAACTGACGGAAATACGCTATGAGATAGAAAGCCTTACAAGCAACTTAAACAGGTTGAACAGCCTTGTCGAGCTGTCCACGATCACGATAATGATGAGGGAGAAACGTCCCGGCGCGGTTGACAAACCGCTGACTTACGGACAGAGGCTCCTTAACAGGCTGGAGAACAGCCTGATGGGTACGGTTGAGTTCCTGGGCGACCTGCTCATATTCATCGTTTCAGCTATCCCGGTTCTGATCGTGATTGGATTGGCAATTCTGCTTGGCGTATTTGTATACAGGCGCATACCCAAAAAGCGCAAAGAGCCGGCTACGGGTATTGTGATCAAAACCGCGGGCGAGGATGAAAAGAAAAACGGGTAGACCAAAGCGGCAAAGTATTTTATTGCGGGCGTCGGACCGGGAACCGGCGTAAGCTCCAAGCGATTCAAACGAAATGTATAAGTAATAGCGGGCATTGCACCATGCCCGTTCTTCTTTATTTGTATACATATTCGTTTGAATCACTTGAAGCTTTCTCCCGATGCCTTAATCCATACTCATGAACAAGTACCCTGCCCGCCGATTCTATCCGCGCTTTTGCGGGACAATGTACATGTCCCCATATCCCGTGCCCATGCCTGACCCCTGTCCAGCGCTATACCCATCCGTCTTTATGTCACCTCCCGGTTCTTACAAAAAATGCTTGATTATGCTTAGGGATTGATTTATAATATACTAAAAAGTCAAAGATAGTCAAAATCAATTACTGCAAATTGTATAGACAGGTGGGGAAACTGCCATAATTATTACGTTTACAAGACGAAGGGAGTGAACGCATATGGCCAGGATGAGCGATATTATAGAAGCTTTTATTAAGCAGTTGATTGACGAAACCGACGGATACATTGAAATACAGCGCAATGAACTGGCGAATTATTTTAATTGCGTGCCCTCGCAGATAAACTATGTAATAGATACCAGGTTTACAACCGAGCAGGGCTACTATGTCGAAAGCAGGCGGGGGGGCGGAGGCGGCATCCGCATAAGAAGGGTTAACATCAACAGGCCCGGAAACTACTTGATGCACATAATCAGCTCAATGGGGGACAGTATTTCCCAACAGTCCGCCGAAGTCTTTATTAACAATTTTGTGGACTATAATGTTGTCAGCGAAAGAGAAGGGCTTATTCTCAAGGCGGCTACAAGCGACAAGGTACTGGGGGGAATTAAAATGCCGGACCGTGACATGATCAGGGCGGCGATTATGAAAAATATGCTGATGAGCCTGATGGTACGTGAATAGAAAATTATCATTTCAACCAAGGCATTATGAAAATTATGTTTACGGGGGTTTATGACAGGTAAAAATAAAGAAGATATTTATCGTATGCAGGGAGTGAGGCTATGCTGTGCCAGCAATGTCAGAAAAGAGAGGCGAATGTTCACTTTACGCAGGTTATAAACGGGGAAAAGGTCGAAATGTACCTTTGTGAGCAATGTGCCGCTGAAAAGGGCAAGTTTACTTTCAACCCGCAGCTGAACCTGGTTAATTTTCTATGGGGATTCCCGGGATTCGGCGGAAGTACGGGTTTTTCGCAAGTCCCGAAAGAAATACGTTGCGAAGTCTGCAACATGAGCTTCGATGATTTCAGGAAGACAGGAAAACTGGGATGCGCAAATTGCTACAGGATTTTCAGGAACAACCTGAACCCGATATTGCGGAGACTCCATGGAAATACCGAACACACCGGCAAGGCGCCGTCCAAAGTTTCCGCCGGTTCAAAGGAGAAACCGCGCATTAAAATTATCCCTCCAAGGCAGGAAGACACGGACAGGGAAGAAGAAATAAATAAGCTGAAATCGGAATTGGAGGCCGCCATCAGCAGCGAACAGTATGAGAGGGCAGCCGAACTGAGGGACAAGATCCGGGACTTGGAAAACGCCCAAAAGAAACGGGGAGGTGTTTAGTGTGAGAAATGACGCAAAAAACGTGCCGGAAGCCGATGTAGCCATAAGCAGCAGGGTAAGGCTTGCGCGCAACCTTGAAAGCTATCCTTTTACGGTAAGGATGAGCAAGGCGCAAAGCGCTGAAGTCCTGGAAAAGGTAAGGAATGCGGTTTTCGGCGGGAAAAATGCAGGCGAGCATAGCTTTTCATACTTGGATTTGCAATCGTTAACACCTCTCGACAAGCAGTTTCTCGTGGAAAAACACTTGATCAGCCCGGAATTTACGGAAGGTGACATCTATAGGGCGGTTATCATAAGCAAGGATGAAAAAATCAGCATTATGGTAAACGAAGAAGACCACATCAGGCTGCAGTGCATCTTCCCCGGAATGCAGGTGAGGGAGGCGTGGAAGCTTTGCAACAAGATCGATTCGGAACTTGATGAGAAGCTGGACTATGCTTTCGATAAAAGCATCGGGTACATGACATGCTGTCCCACAAACATCGGGACCGGCATGAGAGCTTCGATTATGCTGCATTTGCCGGCATTATCCATGACAGGATATATAAAAGACATACTTGAAACTTGCAGCAAAGTAGGAGTCGCTGTAAGGGGGGCTTACGGCGAAAACAGCGAAGCTTCCGGAAACATGTTCCAGATATCAAACCAGGTCACGCTGGGTCAGACCGAGGAAGAGATAATTGCGGGGATCAGCAATATAACGTCGCAGATATCGGAACAGGAAAGGGCGCTCAGAACGGAACTGTACAAGCAAAATCCCCTTCTGTTCGAGGACACGATATTCAGGTCGCTGGGAATCCTTGCAAATGCCAGGATAATATCTTCCGAGGAGAGCCTGAAGCTGCTTTCGAACGTGAGGCTGGGGGTAGTATCGGGTTTGATTTCGGGATTGGAGCTTAATAAGATAAATGAAATGATGCTGATGATTCAGCCTGCCTATTTGCAGAAATTTTCAGGCGGGCAGATGAGCCCGGATAAAAGGGATCAAAGGCGGGCGGAGCTGCTTAGAAAAAATCTGGGTGGCAGTATACGTTAAGGAGTGATGAAAAATGTTCGGAAGATTTACTGAAAAAGCTGAGAGATCCATAAACCTTTCACAGGAAGCTGCCGCACAGCTGGGACACAGCTATGTGGGAACAGAGCATTTGCTTCTGGGCCTTGTTAAAGAGGGTACGGGTGTTGCGGCAAGAGTATTGCTTGGGCAAGGGATAACAGAGGAAAAAATCCGGAAGGAGATCGACGAATTGATAGGCCGCGGGGATAACACCGGAAAACAGCCCCTGGATTTCACTCCCAGGACAAAAAGGGTGCTTGAACTAAGCCTGGTCGAGGCCAGGAGATTCGGGCACAATTATATTGGTACGGAACACCTTCTTCTTGGAATCATGCGGGAAGGAGAGAGCGTAGCCGTGCGTATATTGATGGATCTTGGCGTAGACCCGCAGAAGATGTTCAATGAAATTATCAGGATGATCAGCGAAGAAACACCTTCGGCCGGGGGCGAGCCCAAAAACGTTTCATCCCACTCAAATACGCCTACGCTGAACCAATTCGGGAGAGACTTGACCGAGTACGCAAGAGAGGGGAAATTTGACCCTATCATCGGACGTGATAAAGAAATCGAGAGGGTTATCCAAATACTCAGCAGGCGGACAAAAAACAATCCATGCCTTATAGGTGAGCCCGGCGTAGGAAAGACGGCCATCGTGGAGGGTCTTGCTCAGAAGATCGTCGAGGGCAACATACCGGAGCTTTTAAAAGGCAAAAGGGTGTTTACGCTGGATCTTTCGGCCATGGTCGCAGGCGCGAAATACAGGGGCGAGTTTGAGGAAAGGCTGAGAAAGGCCATGGACGAGGTGAAAAAGACCGGAAACGTCATATTGTTCATAGATGAAATGCATACCATCATAGGTGCCGGAGCAGCGGAAGGCGCCATCGACGCGTCCAGCATTTTGAAGCCTGCCCTTGCGAGGGGAGAAATCCAGGTAATCGGCGCCACCACGATAAATGAATACCGCAAGTATGTGGAGAAGGACGCCGCCCTGGAGAGGAGATTTCAGCCGATAATGGTCGGCGAGCCTACGGAGGAGGAAACAGTCGAAATATTGAAGGGCATCCGCGACAAGTACGAGGCGCACCACCGGGTAAAAATAACGGACGACGCGCTTGAAGCGGCTGCAAGGCTTTCGGCCAGGTACATTACGGACAGGTATTTGCCGGACAAGGCAATAGACCTGATAGATGAGGCAGCCTCAAAGGCCAGGCTTAAAGCTTTTACTGCGCCGCCGGATATCAAGAAGCTGGAGGAGCAGTTGGAGAAACTGGCAAAGGAGAAGGAAGACGCCATACGGTCGCAAGAATTTGAAAAAGCAGCCAGTATCAGGGACCAGGAGCACAAGCTCAAAGCGGAGCATGAGAAAATAAAGGACATATGGTACCAGGAAAACCAGACCAGGACAGATACTGTTACCGAAGAAGAAATCGCCGAAATTGTCTCGTCCTGGACAGGTATACCTGTGAAGCGCCTTGCCGAGGAGGAATCGGAGAGGCTCATGAAAATGGAAGACGTGCTGCATGAGAGGGTCATCGGCCAGGATGAGGCAGTAAGAGCCGTGTCCAGGGCGATAAGAAGGGGCCGCGTCGGCCTGAAAGACCCCAAGAGGCCGGTTGGTTCATTCATATTCCTCGGGCCTACCGGCGTGGGAAAGACGGAATTGAGCAAGGCGCTGGCGGAAGCGCTGTTCGGGAACGAGAATGCGATGATCCGCATAGACATGTCGGAATACATGGAGAAATTCGCCGTGTCGAGGCTGGTCGGCTCTCCGCCGGGATACGTGGGATACGAGGAAGGCGGACAGCTTACTGAAAAAGTCAGGAGAAAGCCGTATTCGGTGCTGTTGTTTGACGAAATAGAGAAAGCGCACCCCGATGTTTTCAACATATTGCTGCAAATTCTCGAAGACGGCCGCCTGACTGATTCGCAGGGACGTACGGTTGATTTCAGGAATACCGTGATCATTATGACCTCCAATGTTGGCGGAAGGCTTATTACAGAGCCGAAAAGAATCGGGTTCGCGACGGTGGAAGACTCGGCAAAGAATTACGAGGATATGAAGAATAATGTTATCGGCGAGCTGAAGAAAACCTTCCGGCCTGAATTCCTGAACAGGGTGGATGATATTATCGTATTCCATCCGCTGGATGAGGAAAACATCAAGAGCATAGTCGATATTATGATGAATGCGCTGGCAAAACGGCTCGCGCAGAATGGAATAACGCTGGAGTCCGATGGCGAAGTCAGGGCTTTCCTGGCAAAAAAAGGTTTTGACCCAGTATTCGGCGCAAGGCCTTTAAGAAGGACCATCCAGAACATGGTTGAAGATAAGATTGCCGAAAAAATGCTGGACGGGTCGGTAAAGCCCGGCGATACGGTCAAGTTGGGAGTATCGGACGACAAGCTGGAATTCAAGGTGAAGAAAACCTCGAAACGTTGACCTCAAACAGGATGAAGCGGAAAGCCGCGGGGATGCCGGCGCTGCGGGGATGCCGGTTGTCACCGTGGCTTTTCCATGCATCACGCCGGCAGCAGCAATCCCGCTAAAAACGCGGCTGTTATTGAGCCCAGCGCCACTATAACCAGGCTTTTTTCCTTGTATGCCAGAAGCAGCGCCAGCACGGCGCCTGCCAGGGCGGTTATGAAGCTGCCTGTGGAATGGAATATATCCGGGAATGTGAGGGCGCCCAGGACCGCGTACGGGATATAACGCAAAAATGATTTTATGTAAATGGATTTGATTTCTTTTCTAAGCAGAGTGACAGGCGTTACCCTTATTATGTAAGTTACCAAGGCCATCAATGCAATGGCTGTGTATTCATACTTCATGACACTTCTCCCTTGTCGACTGCCGTTTCATCTTTGACAGGCCATAAGACGGCCCCGGTTCCGGCGCCGAGGACGGCGGCGATAACAATGCGGAACCCACTTGATATAAAATTGAACCAAGGAACGTATTTCAACGTAATATTTATTGCCACGGCAATAAGGACTATTGAAAGAACGGCTAATGATTTTTTGGCCGGAGGTATGATAATAGCTATAAACATGGCATAAAGGGCGATTCCCATTGCATTGCCGATTAGCGGAGGCAAAGCGGAAGAAATGAAAGCGCCCAGGGCTGTGCCGAATGTCCAGCCAAGAACAGGTCCTGTGATTATGCCTGTCATGTAAGAATATGATAGCTTTCCGTTTTCCAGCGAAGCTATCGAAAAAGTTTCGTCTGTTATCCCGAACCCGAAAATCAGCCTTTGCAGCGATGTTGCCCCGGGTTCGATTTTTTGCGAAAGGGAAAGGGACATTAACATGTAACGGATATTAATAACTATTGTGGCGAGAATTATCTCCAGGTACCCCGCGTTTTCCAGTATTAGATTGGTTCCGGCGAATTGCCCGGCGCTGGTGAGGTTTGTAAGGGAAATCAGGATCGCCGTCAACGGGGGCAAGCCTCCGTCGACAGCCATCAACCCGAAGGTAAAGGATACCGGGATGTATCCTAAAGCGATCGGGAATCCTTTTTTCAACCCGCAGATATAATCATCCCCATGGGGCAATAACTTGTTCATTAGTATTCTCCGGCTTGCCAAAGCGGCATGATGTACTTAAAACTCCTTATATTATAAGATACGGGTCATCATTATTCAATATTGGTTTACTTGGCTTTAATTAAGATGCCATATTGCTGCCGGATGAATTGGCGGATGGGGCGGCTTGCATACGGGTACAGGTCAAGGTATATGATGAAAGCTCCTGGCGATTCAAGCGAATATACATGCTATAAGAACAAACGGACACATCACAAATACGCCATCAGGTTCCGTCATGGGCAGGCTGTAATGTCCAGTCTCACTTCAACGCGGGCGCTTGTCATTCGCCATTCGTGGCTCAGGACAAGCGACTTCGGCATCCATGCCGAAGTATCATGGGTATTCCCCATAAGTTCCGCGTTCAAGTTTCGCCTGGACAAACATCCTGCACCATGCCTCCACAGGATGCCTTGATTTGCGCTGTGTCCGCTTGTTTTTTTGGCAGGCATATGCATTGAAGTCGATCGGGGCTTTCATCCGATGCCTTGACCCGCACTCCATGCAAGCCGCCCTGCCCACAGGTTCATGCGCCCTGCTAATACCTGGAAGCCTCTTGCGACGCCTTCATGGCATTTTGCGGCTTTTCAAGCTCCGCGATAGTTATATCGCGGGTATGCTCCGTATGGTCCCAGGTCTTGTTATCCTTGCTCAGGAAGCCCTGGATTGTTATGGGCACCCACGTAAGGCAATAGAATGGATATATAAGGAAGCCGAGAAGAACCTTCAGGTCAAACTTGTTTTCGGACAGTACCACCAGCGGGCCGTATATAAATTGCAGCACAACAAAAACGTACCAGACGGCTGAAGGAAAAACGTATTGCAGGGTGTAAAACGGCGCCTGGGGAAAAAAAGACTGTATCCAAAGCATGACGGAAATCAGTCCAATAAAAATGAACCGTATCGGCTGAAACAGGTACAAAGCGCAGTCAAAAGCGGCAAGATCCCCTTCCCTGAGGGCCTTCCTGAACAACGGTCCCATGTACCTGGCAGCGCAGTCGGCATGCCCCTGCATCCATCTTTTTCTTTGCTTCCAGGACTGCTTCAGCGTCAGCGGCTTCTCGTCGTATACCACCGCCTCGTGTGCCCAGGCAACTTTCATGCCGTTCAATGCAAGCTTCATTGTGAATTCCAGGTCTTCCGTCAGGCAAGTGGCGCCCCAGCCTATCTTTTTAAGCAAGGAAATATCAACACAGAATCCTGTCCCGCAAAGGCCGCAGCTTAATCCCAGGTAGTAACGCGGGAGCTGGAACGTCCGGTTTGACAGCCAGAAAGCGATCGAATAGGACAATGTAATCCATGAGTCGAAGGGGTTTTTGCTGTCGATATATCCCTGGACCACCTTATGGCCTTTGCACAACTGCTTGTTCATTTCGTACAGGAAGTTTGAAGAGACGAGGTTATCCGCGTCAAATACGCCAATGACGTCATACTTGTCTCCCATTTCGAAAATTCTTTTGAAAATCCATTCAAGGGCGTGGCCTTTGCCTCTATTTACGGCATCATACCGTCTAAATACGATCGCCCCGTGTTTGCGCGCAATTGAAGCCGTCTTGTCGGTGCAATTGTCTGCAACCACAAAAATATCGTATAGCCTTCTTGGATAATTCTGGTTAAGCAAGCTGTCTACCACGTGGCCTATTACAAGTTCCTCGTTATGGGCGGCTATCACAAGGGCAAACCGTTTACGGGGAGCGACATATTCCGGCGTCTCCTTTCTTTTTTTCCAGCCGTATATGGAAACGCCAAAATAATAACATCCGAACACAAAAACAAACACCTGTATCAACTGGGTAACACGCAGGATCAGGTTCTGAAGCAAACTTTCCATGAAAACCTCCATCGCTTCGGTTTATATTATTTTGTACCATTGCCGTTATTTCATACGGTATGATAGAATAGGAGCAACGGTATTTTTTCAAAAAATCGCCAGTTTGAATACTGGCAATATTTGCCGTCGGAGGGGTCATGCCAAAAATCAGGTCTGTGTTTGTTTGCCAGGAATGCGGGTACGAGTCGTCGGGATGGCTCGGAAAATGTCCTTCCTGTATGCGTTGGAACACATTTGTCGAGGAGAGGCAGGAGAATCCTGCCGGAACGCCTATAGGTCAGGCAACTCCTATCAAGCCGGCAAGACTGGATGAAATCCATGCCGGAGCCGAAAACAGGAGTTCAACGGGAATGAAGGAATTGGACAGGGTACTGGGAGGCGGCATAGTTCCAGGTTCTCTCATCCTGGTAGGCGGAGATCCGGGAATCGGGAAATCTACGTTGCTTCTTCAGCTGTGCAAATCGATAGTCAGCGAATCGAAAATTATATATATCTCTGGTGAGGAGTCGGCCGCGCAGATTAAAATAAGGGCGGACAGGCTCAATGTAAAGCGTCCTGACCTTTTTGTCGCATCCGCTTCAAATTACGAATCCATAGCTGCACTGATAGAATCTGAAAAACCGGGGCTTGTTATTATCGATTCAATCCAGACAATGTATACGGATACCGTTGCGTCGGCGCCCGGCAGCGTCAGCCAGGTAAGGGAAGTAACCGCCTCTCTTATGAAACTTGCCAAGAAGAGCGGCGTTACGGTGGTTATCGTCGGCCACGTGACAAAGGAAGGTGCAATAGCGGGGCCAAGGGTGCTTGAACACATGGTGGATACCGTGCTTTATTTCGAAGGGGAAAGGCACCTAAGCTTCCGGATACTGAGGGCGGTCAAGAACAGGTTCGGGTCTACCAACGAGATAGGGGTCTTTGAAATGCGTGACACGGGGCTTGCCGAGATTTCCAACCCGTCGGAAATGATGCTGTCCGGCAGGTCCGAAAATGTACCCGGATCAGTGGTTGTCTCAAGCATGGAGGGAACGAGGCCGATGCTCATAGAGATACAATCGCTTGTATGCGCCACGAATTTCGGGGTGCCGAGGAGGATGGCGACCGGCCTGGATTACAACAGGCTGGTTATGCTCATGGCTGTACTGGAAAAACGGGTAGGGCTTGCACTGTACAATTTCGACGCGTATGTCAATGTGGTGGGCGGCATCCGTATCGACGAGCCGGCATGTGATCTCGGGATTGCCATGGCGGTTGCCTCCAGTTTCAGGAACACACCTGTCGATCCCGGGTGCGTCTTGGTCGGAGAAATAGGCCTGACCGGGGAAGTCAGGGCTGTGGGACAAATAGCCAACAGGATATCCGAGGCGGCCAGGCTCGGCTTCAGGCGAATTGTCATACCGGCTGCAAATATGAAAACAGCCGAACAGGCAAAGCCCGCCGGCAGTATTGATATTGTCCCGGTAACAAGCGTCGGGGAAGCGCTGGATATTGTCCTGGAGTCATAGTTCAAATAATCTATTCGAGGTTGAATTGCCCCAGTAATTTTACGTGGTTTTGTTCTTTTATAATAATATCATACAGGTTCAGATCAAGCGTATTGCATATGGAAGCCATATAATAAAGGTTTTTTCCCAGTTCTTTTTCAATGCGGTCCCTGCAGTTGTCGCATAATTTCCCCGAAACATGGGTATCCATTGCCTTGCGAATTTCCTCGAAACTTCCGTCCTCCGGCAATTTCTGCTTTTCTGCGTTTATCCTGATGCACCCGCAGTGGGTGACTGCCTTGACGATGGCGCGGTTTACCCGTGCGTTCGACTCTTGAAACTTGGTTATGGAATCAACAATGCTCTTGTTTCTGAAAATCAGTTCCTGCACCGTATATTGGAACTCATCAATCAGCATGTCTTTCATTTAGGATCACTCTCCGGATGCATTTTCATAATTCGTTTCAAAATACCGCCATGCAATTCAAGGCAATACACAGATACCGGTGTATTTGCCAATTGAAGCCAAATATTCTGAAATAAAGCATTAGCTTGATTTCATTATAGATGTTCGGACAACTTCTTGTCAATGCTGTAAGAATAAGTATTGCGTTTTGGCGCGAGGCTTTTTGACATTGACAAAAGCCGAGTGTATATTTATACTATGACTATTCCAAGGACTTGCCCTATTTTTCCTACAGGAGGAGTGCAAAGAATGAAAGGAACCGTAACGGAGAAAATTCTAAAACGGCATATTGTTGACGGAAAAGCTGTTGCCGGTGAGGAAATCGCTTTGAAAATAGACAACACCCTGACGCAGGACGCAACGGGAACCATGGCGTACCTCCAGTTTGAGGCTATCGGCATCGACAGGGTAAAAACGGAATTGAGCGTGAGTTTCGTAGACCATAACACCCTTCAAATAGATTTTAAAAATCCCGACGATCACCTCTACCTGCAAACGGTGGCGCAAAAATACGGGATTTATTTCTCCAGGCCGGGAAATGGCATATGTCACCAGGTATTCCTGGAGAGGTTCGCGTGCCCGGGCAAAACGCTCATCGGTTCGGACAGCCATACCCCGACAGCCGGCGGCATAGGCTGCTTTGCGATGGGCGCAGGCGGGCTGGATGTTGCCGCTGCAATGGCAGGAAGTCCATTCAGGATAAAATGCCCCATCGTTGTGGGGGTTAAACTTACCGGCAGGCTGCCGGACTGGGTTTCGGCAAAGGATGTAATCCTGGAAGTCTTAAGAAGGATCGATGTAAAAGGCGGGGTAGGCAAGGTACTGGAATATTTCGGGCCGGGAGTCGGAAGCCTGAGCGTTCCCGACAGGGCTACCATCGCAAACATGGGGACGGAAACCGGGTGCACTACGAGCATATTCCCCAGTGACGGCATTACCAGGGAATTCATGGAGGCGCAGGGCAGGAGCGACAGGTGGATAGAGATTTTACCCGATGAAAACGCCGAGTACGATGAGATAATGGAGATTTATCTTTCCGAGCTGGAACCGCTGGTTGCCATGCCGCACAGTCCCGGGAACGTGAGAAAAGTAAGGGAAGCTGCGGGGATGAAAGTGGACCAGGTGGCAATAGGCTCATGCACCAATTCCTCTCTCAGGGACTTAAAGGTGGTTGCAAACGTGCTTAAGGGGAGGACAATCGCCGATAACCTGCAGCTGATGATCAGCGCCGGTTCCAGGCAGGTAGTCGAGCACCTGGTTGACAGCGGCGAGATGAAATACCTCGTACAGTCGGGAGCGCGCCTGCTGGAAAACGCCTGCGGACCCTGCATAGGCATGGGGGCGGCTCCTTGTTCCGGCGGAGTGTCGGTAAGGACGTTCAACAGGAACTTCGAAGGCAGGAGCGGGACGAAAGATGCGCAGGTCCTGCTGGCAAGTCCCGAAGTGGCGGCAGCAACGGCGATAAGGGGAGTTCTGACTGATCCGAGGGAATTGGGTGAATACCCGAAAATCGACATGCCGAAAAAATTCTTTATAAATGACAACATGATTATAAAGCCGCTGCCTCCCGAGGAAGCGAAAAAGGTCAGCGTTTACTATGGTCCCAACATAAAGCCGCTGCCGGCGTTCCCGCCTCTCCCGGATGTTTTGAACGGCGAGGTCCTGATCAAGGTCGGCGACAATATAACCACGGACCACATTATGCCGGCGGGGGCCAGGATACTACCCCTGCGCAGCAATATACCCGAGATATCGAAGTATGTCTTTGAAGCCGTTGACAGCGATTTTTACAGGAGGGCGGTTGAAAAGAAGGGCGGCTTTATAATTGGCGGCGAAAATTACGGGCAGGGTTCCAGCCGCGAGCACGCGGCGCTGGCGCCGAAGTACCTGGGCGTGAAAGCCGTCATTGTGAAGTCTTTTGCGCGTATTCACCTGGCCAACCTGATAAATTTCGGCATAGTGCCGCTGACGTTCAAGAACCCGGAGGACTATGACGGTATTGAGACCGGGGACATGCTGGATATTGTTATTGGCAGCCTTGAAGGGGAAGTCGTGCTGAAGAATATTACCAAGGGGACGAATATTGCGCTGAAACATTCGCTTTCCAGGCTCGACGCCGAAGTGCTGAAAGCTGGCGGCAAGCTTCCGTGGCTTAAAAAATCATTAGCCTGATTGAGGCCTGATTGCCGGGGCATGGTTCTTCCATGCCCCGGCACAGGCGTTTTGAATTTTTTTGACATTGGATATTTTTTGTTGTATACTAAAATAGACACTTAAGATAAATTTTCAATTGCTTCCTATATATTTATTATTTGGAAGTGTTTTTTTCATTCGGTCGTTTTTTATGAGGACAGGCTGGCGCTTTCCCGGGAAAACGATGTCCAACAAATGACAAAAAACAAATGACAAATCACTAAACGTGAAATGACACCTTTTTTAAGCCGTTTGGAGGATTTGCTATGTTTAACGTCGGCGACAAGATTGTTTACCCGATGCATGGCGCGGGAGTGATTGAAGCGATCGAAGAGAAAGAAATACTTGGACGCAAACAGCATTATTACGTAGTAAAGATGCCGGTTGGAGACATGAAGCTCATGATACCGACGCACAATGTGGAAGGCATCGGAATAAGGGAAGTAATTGGCAGATGTGATATGGACAAGGTATACAAGATTCTCCAGGACCGGAATGTCAACGTCACCAGCAACTGGAACAAGCGTTACCGCGAGAACATGGTAAAAATCAAGAGCGGAAACATATATGAAGTTGCGGATGTTATCAGGATACTCATTAAAAGGGATCGTGAAAAAGGCCTTTCAACAGGAGAAAGAAAAATGCTGAACAGTGCAAGGCAAATATTGGTAAGCGAACTGGTGCTTGCCGGGAATGCCGACCAGGCAGAGATCGAAACAGTTTTGGATGATTACCTTAAAATTTAGTATTTGACGGGATTGTACGGAAAATATCACTTGTAAGGGAGAAGATAATGTGCTGAACAATACCATTAAATTCTCGTTTGCAACTGTTGGAGGCATTACAGGTATTACACTTACGAGAACATTCTTTATTTACCAGATGAAAGACACAAGCCCTGAACTCAAGACCATTGTTTACATAATGTTTTCCGTCGCGCTTGCGTTGGCTTTCTATACTGCCGGCAGCAGGCTGATTGATTTTATAATGGACGCTCTTAATAAATTTGAAGCGATGCTGCAAAAACTGACGCTTTATGAACTTGTCGTCAGCGCGATAGGATTGATTGCAGGCCTGGTCATAGCAAATCTTGTAACGATTCCGATAAAGGATATTGAAATCATAGGCGCTCCAATTTCCATTGCCGCCAACATATTGTTCAGCTGCCTGGGCGTGGCGATAGCCATAGGCAAGAAAAACGAAAGCTTGCTTGATCAAATGAGAGGCAAGGTTTCCGGCCTTAAATCGCAGGAAAGGGAGTCCGGGCCCAAGGTGCTTGATACCAGCGTAATTATAGACGGCAGGGTTGTAGATATACTAAGATGTGGTTTTATTGAAGGAGAACTGGTAATACCTGCATTCGTGCTGGATGAACTCCGGCATATAGCGGATTCCCAGGATTCAATAAAGCGCAATCGGGGACGGCGCGGCCTGGATGTGCTGAATATGATCCAAAAGGAATTAAATTGCCCGGTAAGAATAGAAAACACGGATGCGATTGTCGACGGAGAAGTGGACAGTTCGCTTCTTAAATTGGCGCAGAAGCTTGGCGGGAAAGTGCTGACAACCGACTTTAACCTTAGCAAGGTGGCTGATATCCAAGGTGTTCCTGTTCTGAACATCAATGAACTGGCTAATGCATTAAGGCCGATTGCGCTTCCCGGCGAGGAAATGGTTGTCCAGGTTATCAAGGACGGCAAGGAAAACGGGCAGGGGATAGGCTACCTGGAAGACGGCACCATGATTGTAATAGACGGCGGCAGGAGGCATATTGGGGAGAACCTGAACGTTATGGTTACGAGCATACTGCAGACGGCAGCCGGCAGGATGATTTTCGCCAAGCCGAAATATACCGTTGAAAGAGTGATATAGGTTAATTATATTTATATTATTTATATTAGCTTTAAGCCATATAAACGGGAAAACGGGGTCGGCGACCCCGTTGTTTTTTGGGAACTAAAAAATTCAGACTTTGGGAGGATATCGCTCGTATGTATAGTGGAAAAATCCTGGCAAGCGTTGTTATTGCGGCGGCGGGGAAAGGTTCCAGGATGGGTATGAAAGAAAACAAGCAGTATATTGAAGTTTCAGGCAAACCGGTCCTGGCCAGAACAATACAAAAATTCGAGGATTGCTGCAGGATAAATGACATTAAGGTTGTCGTCAATGAGACGGATGTTGAATTTTGCAAAGAGAATATCATAAGGAGATTTGGATTCAGGAAGGTAAGCGAGGTCGTGCCCGGCGGACCGTTAAGGCAGCAGTCCGTTTACAACGGGCTGAAGCGCCTGCCCGCCGATTGCGGGATAGTGCTCATCCATGACGGGGCAAGGCCGTTTATAGATACGCAGGACATCATAAACTGCATAGACGCGGTAGAAGAATACGGCGCCGCAGTTGTGGCCGTTCCGGCAAAAGATACGATAAAACGTTCCGATACGGAAGGTTTTGTAGCCGAAACACTTGATAGATCAAGCCTGTGGTACGTGCAGACGCCGCAGGGATTTAAGTACGGACTAATAATTGAAGCACACAGGAAAGCCTGCGAAGACGGATTCACAGGAACGGACGATTCCGTCCTGGTGGAGAGGCTGGGACATAAAGTCAGGGTTGTCCGGGGCAGCTGCCTGAATATTAAGATTACTACGAAGGAAGATTTGCTGTTTGCCGGCTTGATAGGCGCCATGACGGGCAACAGTTAATTTTTGCTTGTAATGTTGTTTATAATATGGTAACAATTGAAAACGTAAAATGTATGCGAACCAAAAATAACCTATAAAGAAAGGACCTGAAAAATGGTAATTGTAAAGGACCTTGAGAAGAAATTCGAAAATTTCACGGCTGTTGACAGGATTAGTTTCAAGGTGGAAAAGGGGGAGATATTCGGACTGCTGGGGGAGAACGGGGCTGGAAAAACCACGACTCTCCGCATGCTCGCCACCATGCTCCGGCCGACATCCGGACAGGCGTTGCTGGACGGGTATGATACCGTAAAGGAGCCGGAAAAGGTGAGAGCAAGAATCGGTATACTGTTCGGGGGAGAAACCGGCCTCTACGACAGGCTAACCGCGTATGAAAATATTGCTTATTTCGGCGAACTGAACGGTATGGATAAACGGGACGCAAATGAGAGGATAAAACAACTTGTAGACACTTTTGACATGCATGAATTCATTGACAAAAGGACCTCGAAGCTTTCAAAGGGTATGAAGCAAAAGGTGGCGTTTGCGCGTTCCATAGTGCACAATCCCGACATTATGCTCTTTGATGAGCCGACCTCCGGGCTGGATGTCGGCGCCGCGAGGGAAGTGCATGAATTTATCCTGGGATGCAGGGCCGAAGGCAAGGCGATAATTTTTTCTAGCCACTCGATGCAGGAAGTTGAAAAATTGTGCGATCGGATCGGCATCATTCATAAAGGAAAGCTTATCGAAACCGGGACGGTGGAAAACCTCAAGGGGAAATATGATGATGACAACCTCGAGGAAATATTTATCAGATTGGCGTGTGCAAAATGAAACTTAAATATGTTTGGATAGTTTTTAAAAAAGAACTGAAGGACATTATTCGCGACAGGAGAACAATAATCACGAGTATTCTCCTCCCGATGGTGCTTATTCCGCTGATAAACATTTTTGTGGGCGGCGGAGTGCAGAAATTCCAGAAAGACATTAATGAAAACATAGCAATAGCATTGTCCGCTTCTTCAAACACGCCGGAAATAAAAAGGCTTATGCAGGAAAAGATCTTACAGGCCAACCCGAACCTGAAGCTGGTCGAAACCGACAACCCGGTTGAGGCTCTTAATAACGAGGAGGTCAGGTGCATTATTGATTTTGAGAAAGATTATAAAGAAAAACTTGAAAAGGGAATCCCGTTTAAAATAACGCTGCAATATGACGAATCCAGGACCAGGTCGCAGGCCGGCGCCGATTTCGTTGCCGAGGCGATAAGAAGTTTCGAATCCGGTATAGTAGCCGAAAGGCTTGCGGCTCTCGGGATTGATGAAAAACTGCTTCACCCGGTGGAAATAGAACGCAGCAATATTGCTCCCAATCAACAAAATGGCAGCAATATGGTGCTCCAGATGCTGCTGCCCCTTATGGCGAGCTTGCTGGTGGCTATCGGGGGCATACCTGCTGCCACGGACCTGGTTGCGGGAGAGAAGGAGCGCAAGACTTTCGAACCGCTTCTTACCACGCTGCCAAGCCGCGGTTCCCTTCTCCTGGGGAAATACCTGACCGTTACGTTGTTTTCCTTTGTAAGCGTTATAGCTATTATGACCGGTCTTGCGATAGGATACCTGGTTAACCCGAATTCGCTGACAATGGGCCTGGGTAACCAGCTGAACGGTTTCAATGTGCAGCCCCTTGCGCTTGTACTGGCCCTTCTCATAACCATCCTGCTCGGGATGACCTTTTCAGGCATACAGATTGCTATCTCGGCATTTGCCAGGTCATATAAAGAAGCTCAGACGTATCTTTCTTTCCTGATGATTGCCGCGATGATTCCCGGCTACGCCACCATGTTCCTACAGCCCGGAGACCTGACGGTTGTCATGTTTTTGCTGCCGGTCATGAATACGATAGCGTCATTCAAAATGCTGCTGGGCGGTATGGTCAATTACGGGTACCTTTTTATCTCGCTGGCTGTGTCGCTCGTATTCGTGGCGCTGACGCTGTGGCTTGCCGCTTCGTTTTTCAGCAAGGAGAAGATTATATTCAGGGTCTGAAAAGGCATGCCGGCCGATGTCCCTTATACAACCGTTACTATGCTTATGACTTGAATCCCGAGGCCTTGCCCGAAAGGGGTGAGGCCTTCTCCCGTGGTCGCTGTGACCCCGATGCAGTTTTCGGGTATATTGAGAAGTGAGGAGAGGTTTTGCCTGATTTCCGCAATCTTAGGCGATATTTTCGGCCTCGCGCACTCTATGGATATGGAAAGATGAACTATTCTGCTGTCGTTAAGGTGTTTCAGCGCTTCCCTGAGGTATGCCGAGCTGTCGGTAATGCCCTGTTTCAGGCATAATTCGTCGCTTACGTCACCGAGTATGTTTACAGTAGTTACGCCCGATATGGCGTTGGTAACCGAATGAAGTATCACATCGGCGTCGCTGTTGCCTTTCAGCGGCGGTTCGCCTTCGAATACAATTCCGCCAAGCACAAGTTTCTTCTCTTTATCTTCAAAATCAAATGCATGACTGTCCTGACCTATGCCAACCTTCATCATTGACGACTCTCTTTTCCGCATGTCTTGGTTTACAAGTATTTTGCCATACCGGCATAATAAAAGCAAGCTTTTCTGCATTCATAGCATTTCTTCAGCACAATTCCTTCTTTAACCATGCAAAGGGAAAATGCCCCGCACAGTTTCAGTTGACGCCTGTATCATCGTTTGCCGGACAGGCGTCAATGCATTAGAAATAAATATCCTGCGATTGACAGTTCATCGCAATTGTAATATACTACTTTTAAATTACTATATCGCAATGTCGATGAAGGGAATGCGAAAGGACAGCCTTTCTTCCCACCCCGGAGATGCAGCCGATGAGGTTTGCCGCTTAAGCAGCGATAAAGGCTTGTAGAGTGGATTTTTGTCAAGTTGGGTGGTACCGCGGAGATTTCTTCGTCCCTGTTGTTTTACAGGGACGATTTTATTTATAATACGCAATATGCAAGGAGGAGCTGATAAAATGACTCAAGATAAAAAATTCGTAGAAGAAATAACAGCCATGGAAGAAGATTTTACCCAATGGTATACCGATGTTATTACAAAAGCCGACCTGGCTGATTACTCCAGCGTGAGAGGCTGCATGATCATACGCCCGTATGGTTACGCCATCTGGGAACTTATTCAGAAGGAGCTGGACGACAGGTTCAGAAAAACCGGTCATGAAAATGTATATATGCCGTTGTTTATACCCGAAAGCCTTCTCCAGAAAGAAAAGGACCATGTTGCGGGTTTTGCCCCGGAAGTGGCCTGGGTGACGCACGGAGGAAGCGAAAAACTGGCTGAAAGGCTATGCGTGAGACCAACATCGGAGACATTATTCTGCGATCATTATAAGTCGATCATCCACTCGTACAGGGATTTGCCGAAGCTGTACAACCAATGGTGTTCGGTAGTCAGGTGGGAAAAGACGACCCGTCCGTTTCTGAGGACTCTCGAATTCCTGTGGCAGGAAGGGCACACAGCCCATGCGACCGCAGAGGAAGCGGAGGAAGAGACAATCAGGATGCTGAACGTATATGCGGAATTCTGCGAGAATGTACTAGCCATACCCGTGATCAAGGGACGGAAATCGGAAAAGGAGAAATTTGCGGGAGCAAAGGCGACTTATACCATCGAAGCCCTCATGCACAACGGCATCGCACTGCAAGCCGGCACGTCGCATAATTTCGGCGATGGTTTTGCCAGGGTATTCGATATCCAGTACACCGACAAGGAAAACCGGCTGCAATATGTGCACCAGACATCCTGGGGAATGACCACCAGGTTGATCGGGGCCATTATCATGGTTCACGGGGACGACAGCGGCCTTGTGTTACCCCCGAAAGTAGCGCCGGTCCAGGCGATTGTTGTGCCCGTATCGCAGCATAAGGAGGGCGTGCTCGAAAAAGCGTCGGAAATATTGTCTGAACTGTCTGCTGTGCTCAGGGTAAAAATGGATGACAGCGACAAATCACCGGGCTGGAAATTCAATGAATATGAAATGAAGGGAGTGCCCGTCCGTATCGAGATAGGTCCCCGGGATGTTGAAAAAGGGCAGGTGGTTCTTGTCAGGAGAGATACAAGGGAAAAAATATTTGTTCCGTTTGGTGAATTAAAAGCCAAGGTACCGGAATTGCTTGATTCGATACATGATAACCTGCTTAAAAAGGCTACCGCGTTGAGGAACGAAAAAACTTACACCGCCCGGGATTTGCAGGAATTCGAAAGAATCATCAACGAAACGCCAGGCTTCATTAAAGCAATGTGGTGCGGCGAAAGGGAGTGCGAGGATACCATAAAGGAAAAGACGGGAGCGACGTCGCGCTGCATGCCGTTTGACGGGGAAAGCGTATCGGATAAATGCGTTTGCTGCGGGAAGGATGCAAAAACGCTGGTATTCTGGGGGAAGGCATATTAACGGGAGATTGACGGCCGGCTAATTGAGGGTTATATTTGCTAAAATTTGAATTTTTATTACCGGATTGTCACATTAATGCAAATAATTCAGAAATAATTGTTAATACTATTATCAGTATAATTCAAATTAATTTGCATTAGGAGACAATTGGAGGTAATAGTATGAAAAAAAAGATTGCCGTTTTTGCATTGCTGGCCATAGCGATTACTTTATTTACCTGTTATTCGGCAGCCGCCGATGAAGTCAACGGGAACGGGATACGACTGGCGCTTGAAAAAGTTGAAGACAATGTGGCCATCGTCACAGCCAGCCGGCTGAATGTCAGGGAAGGCCCGTCAACCAGTTTCCAGTCGATATGCAAGCTTGACAAAGGGCATACGGTTACGGTTATGGGCAAGCTTGGCGACTGGTATGCGATTTACATCCCGGAAACCGGTATTGTCGGCGCGGTTGACGGAAGGTATATCGAGTTTGCGGGCGGTGACGCCATAACAGCCTCTTCAAACAATGACTCCGCTTTGAAGAAACCCGGCAAGGAATCTGCCCCTTCGTCAAACCTGGTTTTGTCGGAAGATGAACAGAAACTTCTGGACCTGGTAAACAAGGCGCGCGCGGATAAAGGGCTGGAGCCTCTCAAGGCGGATGAAAACCTGATGAAGATTGCGAGAATAAAAGCGAAAGATATGATTGAAAACAACTATTTTTCGCATCAATCGCCCACTTACGGATCGCCGTTTGATATGATGAGGCAGTTTGATACCATTTTCAAATCGGCCGGTGAGAATATAGCGGGAAATAAAACGGTTGAAGGCGCATTTAAAGCATGGATGTCTTCCGACAGCCACAAGAAGAACGTACTGAACCCGGGATTCGGGTTTACCGGGATTGGCATTGCAGACAGCCCTACTTACGGCAAAATAATCGTGCAGCAGTTTATCGGGAAATAATTTCCCATATGCGCGCGGCAGGCTTTGCAAACCGGAATGCCGCATTTGGAACCGCGTATTGATATATGGCCTGTAACCCGGCTTCCACAGCGCAGCTTATGCCGGGAATGGGGGCATATGCCGCGCTGCCTTGCCATATAGAGATAAAAAGATTGCCTCATGCTTTGAGGCAATCTTTTTATCGTGGTGCGCGCGGCATGCGTGCGACCTTGACGGTGAAAGTCCGTTACGGGGGTTGATAGCACCAACCGTTAGCCAAGGGCAAGGGTGTCCATCGCGAGGTGGAA
>JBLNDI010000089.1:0-8581 GCA_050261495.1 Bacillota bacterium | reverse complement strand
ATAGATGCTTTAAAAACTGCTTTGCAGGACAAACTGTTTCTTACAAAGGAGACTATCGGTGAGTTCTTGGATTACTTTGTCTCCTCATTACCTGATTTTATCAAGGTGAAACTAACTGTTTTGTCCTGCGAAAGTTGATATATATATTCAAAAATACATTTTCTTGAATACACTCCAGAACCTTTTTGAAATATGGTAAATCTACATCACCAAATGAATGTCCAATAACAAACAATTCATCCACGAGATTAAGTTTTTCAAAAAAAGCTCTATGCAAGAACAAATATTTATTTACATTTTTAAATGTTCTTTCATAATAATTTGCCAACGCATTATAGATGCTACATTCTTTTTCCAAAAATTCTTCTGAGGCTTTATTGGCTTGTTCTTTGGCATCACTAATTTTCTTGGAATTACCATGTCCAATAACAGGAGGAAAATTATTTTCCTTATCAATAGACCCGTGAATATGTAAGATTTGATTTTTTCTTATTCTATAAATCTTTTCCAATAGCAGGGTGTAGTTAAAGGATATGAACAAATCATCCGTATTGCGTCTTATTTTATCTGTCTTTTTAGGAACATGAATATCAATTTGCTCAGTCCATGATTTTATATAATCATTTAGCTTTTGAATATACCCGTATTGTTCTTCCCAATATATGTTTAAGGTATCCTCAATTCCCACATCACCGCTTTCCAGTCCCATCTCAATAGACATACAACCATCTATCACTACATCCTCGTTGATAGATGAAAGATTGTTTTCGAATTCTCTCCAAAGACGTTTTTCAACCAAAGCTTGGTTACTTTCAGGCACGCAATCGTACAGTGCTTCTAAACTGACCAAATACTCCCAGTCTTCATTTTCCAGATAATTTCTAAAATCACCATATGACGTTGATAACCCATGTGCTCTGTCAAATCCGTTTCCTATAATAAATAAGTTCATCGTAAAATTATCACTTCACCTCAGCTTTCTATTATTAGCCTGATGGGAATATGGATAATGGAAAGCCCAAGTAAGACGAGACGACCGCTGCCCAAGCAAATTATGAGGGTTTATCTGCTGCAAGGACCGTTCGAACACTTTCATTAAATGCACCAATTATTTTATACAAATACTCAATCAGCTTTTCAGCTTCCTTATATTGAATACTATGTTTAGCTTGATATTCCTCAAATTTTTCAGGCGTAATTGATATTTCTTTATCATTATCGCTTACATACTTAACAAAATCAGTTAGCTTAACCTCTGTTCCCATATTAAATTTGAAGACTTTTCCCGTATCATTAAAAATTACCTCAACTGATTTTTCACTATCATTGAATCGTATTTCCATAATCTTTTTCTCCTTAAAATTTAATTTTCTCAATATTGTACTTGGCCATCCGGTTTTTAAAAGCTATATCACCACCGTCAAGGATTTTGCAAGCCTCTTTTCTTATTTCTTCATTTTCTAATCCACCCTGCTTATATTGAATTATGTTATCTTCGTTTTCGGCAATAATTATATTCTCAGCATCTCCATATATTGCAATGCTCGGATTATGGGTAACTAAGATTAATTGCATATGTTTTTTTAGTTTTCTTAAAATGTTCACTAAGTTCTCACTAATATATTTATTGTCTATATTGTCCTCAATTTGGTCTATCATTAGAATATTTTTATCGGTTGTATCCAAAAAGCTGTTCAACTTTACGTCTAAAAATATTGATGCTTTTCGTCCTTGCGAAGTTGATGCGGTACTTACAGGGACATCTCCTGGTAATTTACCTTTTTTCTAGTATTTCATACTGTTTTTTACTCCTACAGCTATCTACAAATTCTGTAACCTTTTTTCTAAAGCTATCTAATTTCTTGCCATCAGCCCCAGTCTTATTTTTAATTCTTATATCGGACAAGGGCTCTGCCATTAATACTAAATTATCAAAAATGCTTTTATGCTTTTCGTAATTTAAGACTGAACAAACAAATAAATCTTCGACTATTTTGTTCTTATTAATTTCAAAATTTAGCTTTGTAACAAATATGTACCTATCTCGTTCATTAATTTTATCCTCAACTTTTTTATCCAACTTTTCAATTGACATACATGCTTTTTTAAGCTCCATTTTTGCGTAAAAAAATTCCTTGTAATCAATTAGATCATCATCTAATGTTTTTTTAGATAACTCTATGCTTTGTTTTTCTGTATTTAATTCCTTTCTTAAATAATCAGCATACAACTGCCTTACTTTATTATAAAAAGATATTTTTACGCTAGTCTTTTTCTTGTGTGATTGAATTGAATCCAACTTAGCTTCCAATAAATTAATAGTATTGTTTATTACCTGGATTTCATCTTCTTTAAACAAATCCTCATTCATAAATTTAAGGTTCTTAATGTTCCTCAGTTCTTCCAGTGCAGATGAAAGTTTATTAGAAATTTCAGAGAAGTGTTCAATTTCGAATTCAGTCTTCAAGTCTGATTCATTTATCTCAAAGCATTTGTTTGTAGTTTTTATACTGTTATTTAAAAATTCAAGTCTGCAACCTTTCTCGATTTTGTTTCTTTTGTCATAATAATTTCCATAATTATTTAGCATAGTTTTAAACAATTCGTCTATTTCTTTTTCTTGATTTTGTATTTCATTGTCATTAAAGTCCTCAAAGAAGTCACTTAACTTATTTCTTAAATCATTATTGTTTTTAAATAGGTCGATTATTTTTTCCTGATAATATGCTTCACCGTTAATATTAATGTAACTATCGTAACCGCCTATATTCGTTTTTATTTTTGTTTCTTTCTTGTCCAACATTTTTTCATAATTATCATTAAATAGTTTACTTTCGTCCGGTGAAAAATTCTGATTTAAAGCAATTAAAGAATTAAAAAGAAGACTTTTTCCGGAGGCTCTACCTCCAATAATTACATTTAAATATGGCGACAAGAATATTTCCTTTGATTCACAATCTTTTAATTTGTAAGCAATCTTGTCAATATAATACGGTGTATGCGTTGGTTCAACTTCACTAGTATGAATCCTGCTTTCTGGATCAGAAAATGAGATTCTTAAAGTTTCATAATTAAGACCACCCTTAATCCAAGTGCAATATTTATTACACTTGTAATTATTACAATCATGATTATCAGAAAAAACAACATATGAAGTCGGCTGCTCTGTTTTAAAATCTGCGGAAACAAGCTTACTAAATGCCTCATTATATATATTGATGGTATTACTCATCTTATTATTACTTTGCATTTCCACTGCTGATATTTCTCCCATTAAAATTTCGCATTGAGCCTCAACAAGCTTACCGGAAATTTTATATGGACCAATAATACTCTTATCTTTATCTCCATGTGCAATTAGGAAATAATCTTCATGTTTAAATGTTTCAACAATAAATCTAAAGGTTGTTACCCTTAATTTTTTCTTTGAACACAAGTCAATTTTTGATTCTAGAATCTCTGTGCTTATCTTTTTATACATTTCATCTAAATCATTTGATAGCTTTTCGTAGTCCTGAGATTTAAATAGGATTAATAGATGAAAGGGTTTAATGTCAATCTTTGAGCTATCATCATCACCATTAAGCTTATTTATGTATTTCTTTAAGTCATCATCGGAAATTGCCACATCAAGTTCAACACCGACCAACACAGCTATATCCTTATTAATGATTTTTTTATAGGCATCAACATTGATAATGTTGTGATCGGTAAGAGATATCATTTCAATCTTATTTTCACGTAATTTTTGATATAGAATCTCTATGTCAAAAATCCCTTTATAGTCATTCTCTTTTGTCTCTTTTGATTTGTCAGTATGTATGTGTAAATCTACCTTTCTCCACTTAGAATACATTTTTAACACCTTCTATTTTTTATAGTAATCTATCCGCGACCAACTTCATTTAACTACAGAATAAACGAAGTCGTTTCATTTTTTCATTCTCCTTCTAACTTCGCCTAATAGCTTCATAATGTATTGCTTCTTATCTCAATCACTAATTTTTCTATATTCTATCTTATAGGAAAAATTCGTCATATACAATAATTTTCCAGCAAATTACACCAATTTGTCAGATTTTTCTCTCCACATGTATTATAAGTCATTGCCACAACACCTACAGCGACCACCTTCAAAATTGTGCATTTACTTGCTTCCCCTCTATTACCGACTACCTGCTACGTGACCATACCCCCAATTCCGACCCCGGCTTGAAACGTTTCTCAGCCCGCATTGCGGGCTGATGTGAGCCGAGGGGAGGTCGCTCGCGACCACCCCTCTTTAACCTGCATCATTTTCGACCCCATGGTTCATCCCTGAAGCCGGAGCTTTCTGCCCACCTCAAGCTTCCTCACAAAGCCCCAACACGGGGCCTTACCGCCTCACAGGTGCAACGATGCCACCCCTGCCGGGAAAACGCGACACAGGGGCACACGTGCGGCAACACGGGCGAAGGTCGCATGTACTAATTCCGACCATCGATGGTTTCCCGGACTTCGGCCGGCACATGCGTTTCATACAGGGCCTGGATCAATGACTCCAGACCTGCCTTCAGCTCCGCTTCATCCTTTATATATTGCCGGAGGATGCGCAGCTTTTCGGCGTCATACCGGATTTGAATGGTTGATTGCTTCATGAGCGCCTCGCTCCTTTGCTACAATAAATTTGGAACTGGAGCACGGCGGCCAGCCGTGCTTCTTTCCATCTCATGCCTAAGCTACAATGAAGGGGTTAATTGGCCTGACGGTCGCTCCTTTGGACTAGCCACGTCCGCAACTGAAACAGTCAGCCATCCCTTCATTGCAGCGTTCGGTTTTCGCAGGTAGAACCACCGGCGAGTCCGGGGCGTTCGCGTCACCAAGCAAAATGAATCGGCAATGAGAAAACGATGGGAGCCAATTACGCATCTTTTACTTGGAGGTATGCAAATGAACGCTGTTGGAATCGACGTTTCCAAAGGGAAGAGCATGATTGCCGTCATGCGTCCCTTCGGAGAGGTGGTGGCTTCTCCCTACGAGGTCCGGCACACCGCCGACGAACTGGAGAAGCTGGCAAGCTTCCTCAAAAGCCTGAACGGTGAGACGCGGGTCGTCATGGAGTACACGGGCAGATATTATCAGCCCATCGCCCGTTTTCTCCACGAGGCGGGGTTATTTGTGTCCGTAGTCCACGCGCAGCTCATACATAACTACGGGAACAACACGATCCGGAAGGTCAAGACGGATAAAAAGGACGCCGTGAAGATTGCCAACTATGCCTTGACCAATTGGCTGGAGCTGCGGGAGTACGCCCCCGAGGACGACGTCCGGCTGCTCCTGAAAACCTGCAGCCGCCAGTACAATCAGTACATGAAGCTGAAAACCATGCTGAAAAACAATCTTATCGCCCTGCTCGACCAGACGTTCCCCGGCGTGAACACGCTCTTTGCCGGGCCTCCGCGTAAAGCCGACGGTCACGAGAAATGGGTGGATTTCGCCGCGACATTCTGGCATTGCCAGTGCGTATGCGGCCAGTCTGAAAACGCCTTCAAGGAACGTTACCGCAAATGGTGCGTCCGGACCGGCTACCACTACCGCGACGGCAAAGCAGGGGATATTTACGCCGCGGCCTGCGGACACGTGAATACGCTGCCGAAAAGCGACTGTACGAAGCTGCTCATTATCCAGGCGGTGGCGCAGATCAATTCCGCATCTGAGACTCTGGCCGCCGTCCTTCAGGAGATGCGGAGGCTTGCCGCGATGCTGCCGGAGTATCCCGTCGTCGTGTCCATGTACGGCGTCGGAGAAACGCTTGGACCGCAGCTCATAGCCGAGATCGGCGACGTCAGGCGCTTTGCCGGCAAAGGCTCCCTGGTTTCCTACGCAGGCGTCGAGGCGCCGCCGTTTCAATCAGGTTCCTTTGAGTCATCCGAGCGCAGCATTTCAAAACAGGGTCCGCCGGCGCTCCGTAAGGCGCTGTTTCAGGTCATGAGCGTTATTCTCCAAAACAGCCCCGCCGACGAGCCGGTATTTCAGTTCCTCGACCGCAAGCGCGCTGAGCGGAAGCCTTATTGCGTTTACATGGTCGCCGGCTGCAACAAGTTCCTGCGCATCTACTACGCCCGCGTCAAGCAGCACCTAAACAGCCTCGGCTGCTGACATACTCGTCTCTCTCACTCTCAGGCTGGCGAAAACCGCTCTTTCGGCAGCCCGCTTTGCCATGCCCATTTTTCGCCGCTCATTTCTCTGTTTTTTGCTCTTGACTTTTATTAGCAGGTTTCAGTGTATTTTCGGGGAAACGATAGCCATGATGGCATACTTTCACGGTGGCAGCCGGGAAGTATACCAACTTGGTTACAATTCCTCCAGCGCGTTTATAAGGCTATCAGGCAGATCACTCAGCTGAGCATTCATATCCGGCTCCGGCTGCGCGTTTTGAGAAGCCGGCCGGAGGTTTTTCAGTTCGTGCCTGATCGTCTGCCGGACGGCCTGCTCCAATAGCTCGGCCTGATTTGCCATCAGAATGCTGGATACCACAAAATCGGTACGCTGCCGGGCGGCCTGCTTCGCGTACAGCGCTTCAGCCTCCCGATGCCTTGGGTTACCCATGTCAAATGAGAGAAAATATCGTTTTCGTTCTGCCATAGGCTCACCCCATCAGGAGCTTGTAACCGTCCGCGTTGGCAAACCGGTTCAGCACCGCCACCGTATTGAGGCCGTCGCCGTACAGCCGGGGTTCCAGCAGCTCTGCGCCGCCGCCCGCGAACACCGTCGGAAGCCGCAAATCCAGGCCGCGTTCCCGCAGGGCGTTGAACAGCTCCTTGCAGTAGGCCGTCACCGCCTGCTCTGCCACCGCCTCAATCAGTTTGCTGTCGGCATGCTGGATTTGCCCCCGGATAGCGTCGGTGATGAGCTCGTCCGTCAGGAGGATGTCGCTTTTCCGGAGCGCGTCCTGAATGCGGCTGTACAGAGTAATGGTTCCCATGCGAAGGCTGGCGCAGCTTGACCTGTCCAGCCGGAAATTGTGGACGGTGAGTACATCCACCGTATAGCCGCCGATGTCCACCAGCGTAATGCTGCGGTATTCCGACAGCCGTGAATAATACCGGCACAGCGCCGCGTGCCCCTGGGCGAACACCTTGCACTCCGAAATGCGGCAGCGGTAGGCCGTGCCCTCAAACATAAAGGAGATATTGTCCCGCAGAAAGTACCTGCGGAACGCTTCCTTTTGCGTCCCGTAGCTGTCGATGGGCAGCCCCACGCCCAGGGCGATTTCCGCGCTTGTGGTTCCCGCGCTTCATTGCCTCCGCGATGGCCGGCAGCGTCAGGAGAAAGGTATCCGGTTCCTTGGTTTTATCCTGCTGGAAGCGCATGCGACGCTCCCCGATGGCGTAATATTTGCCCTCGTAGAAGAGCTGCATTTCCGGCGTGATGAATTCCTTGTCGCTTACCGTGTAGCCGGAGGCGTAGAGCATCCCCTCCGAGGATTTGGTGTTGTAGTTTCCGTTGTCCACACCGAGCTTGATCATGACTTGCACCCCCTTTTTCCTTTTCCGCGGATCACATGCTCATGGTCATGCCCTGGGATTCCTGCTCGGCAAGGCCTTCGGCTTCGGTCGGAGCTTCCGGTGCTGGGGACTGTTCAGCCACAGACTGTTCCCTCTGGCGGCGGGTCTGGCGTGCGGGGCGCTCCCTTACTGCGGGAGTCTGTTCCGGCTCAGGCGCCTGCTGTGCGGGGGCCTGCTCCATGCGGCTCTCCACATACTCTCTAACCTGGGCGGGAACTAGCTTTTCATAGGTTTTGTCCAGATAGTCCTGCAGCTCCTGTTCAACGGTTTGCTGTTTCTTGTCCATAAAAAAGCGGAGAGCGTCAAGCTTCTCCGTAGGGAAGGATACCTTCAGTTCAGTCATACTCATCTTTTTTCCTCCTTATTTTTTCAGGGTCATGCCGGGCGTATCCGGCGCCTGCCAGACCCATGTTTCATAATCTTTGTTGAATAATATCCGGCCTGTATTCCAGCCTCTACTCTATTCAGCAATATAACTGATGTACGGAATCTCCAGCCACGCCTTCCAGCCGCGCTCGCTGAGCTTCGTCTTGATCACGCCGTATTTCGTGCCCATAGCTTCGATCACCTCACCGTTACCGATATAGACGCCAATGTGCCCCGATTTCCAGACGGCGAGGCCGGGAATGTCGGGCATGGTGTCCATGAAGCCCGAAACCTCCGCGTTTCGGTACATCTGATCAGCGCCGATATCCGGCATGCCGTTTGCGCCGTACTCAATTGTCTTGGTGTCCGGGTTATACCAGCCGTAGCCTTTGATGAGGCCGACACAGTCTGTTGTCCTGCCGCCCAGCCAGTGATTGCGGATGAAATCCTCGTATTCGCCCACGCCATCCGGATATTGCTCCAGCTTGTACGCAAAAAGCGAATCCGTCAGGACGTCGCCGTAGGTGCCCCAGACATATCCCCAGCCGGAGTTAAAGGCGTTTACCGCATAAGTCACCAGATCCATATTGTTTTTGGTTTCCGGGTGGAGCAGGGTTAGCCCGTCCAATGCAACGCCGCCTTTGCCGCCGTATTCGATCTCCCCGGTA
>JBLNDI010000088.1:0-29287 GCA_050261495.1 Bacillota bacterium | reverse complement strand
TAGGAAGTTGGTGCTGCCGCAGTTGGGTGCGCCTGGTGTGAGCGCCCATGAAGTGGCAAAACAAACCGGGTTTTCCGTGGTTTACGGACCTGTAAGGGCGAAGGATATAAAGGCATTCCTTGATTCGGGTTTCAAAGCCACACAAGAAATGCGCACAGTGAAATTTACGATGTGGGACAGATTGGTTCTCACTCCAGTGGAGCTGGTGGCTGCTGCAAAGTCTTCATTAATGGTTTTTGGCGTAATGTTTCTCCTAAACCTGTTTGTTGCAAGACCTTTCGGGCTTGCGGATTTTATTGCCTATACGGGTGCTGTAATAACAGGAACTGTCATAACGCCTTTGCTCCTTCCCGTGATTCCCGGCAGGGCCTTCGCATGGAAGGGCTGGCTGCTGGGGCTGTTGTGGACGTTGGGATTTATCTGGTATAGCGGCTGGCTTGCTCCCGGATTCTTGCTTCTTGCCATAGGGTATTTGCTGGTATTGCCGTCATTATCGGCTTTTTTGGCGATGAATTTCACAGGCTCGTCAACATATACATCCTTTTCCGGTGTTATCAAGGAAATGAAAATAGCAGTACCGCTTATTGCTGTTTCATTCGCAGCGGGGATTGTATTGTTGCTAATAAAAAGTATCTGGGTGTAGAGGAGGACGCTATGAAACTATGAAACATAGATATTTGAAAAATGTTACTACGCTTCGTCTGTATGCTGAAAAATGCATCGGCTGCGGAAGATGCGCGGAGGTTTGTCCTCATGGAGTTTTCAGTATGATTGAAAAGAAAGCACAGATTGAAGATAAGGACCGTTGTATGGAGTGCGGAGCTTGTGCGAGAAATTGTCCCGCAAACGCCATCTCTGTTGACGCCGGAGTGGGATGTGCCACGGCTGTGATTATGGGCTGGCTTACCGGGAGCGAGCCGAGTTGTGATTGTTCATGCGATGAGGGATGCTGCTGAAATGGAGAGTAATGGTTTATGAGTAAAGAGAAAAATGCAGGTATAGGCTTTTTTGAAAAATATCTGACACTATGGGTCGCCATGTGCATGATTGTCGGTGTACTCATCGGAAAATTCCTGCCCGTTATCCCTAATTTTTTGGGTCAATTTGAATATGCACAGGTTTCCATTCCCATCGCCATTTTGATATGGCTGATGATTTATCCCATGATGATGAAGGTGGATTTCGCTAGCATCAAAAATGTAGGCAAAAATCCTAAGGGTCTTTTTGTTACATGGATAACCAACTGGTTGATAAAGCCTTTTTCTATGTTCGGCATTGCATGGCTGTTTTTCTTTGTAATTTTTAAATCTTTGATTCCGGTAGAATTGGCACAAGACTATCTTGCGGGAGCAATACTTCTTGGAGCGGCGCCATGCACAGCAATGGTATTTGTATGGAGTTATTTGACAAAAGGCAACGCAGCATATACTGTCGTGCAAGTAGCAACAAATGATCTTATAATCCTCATAGCTTTCACGCCTATAGTTGCATTTCTACTAGGCGTAGGCGGTGTAACCATACCATGGGATACTCTTATTCTATCCGTTGTATTGTTTGTTGTCATTCCATTGGCTGGTGGGGCAATTACCCGTAATTATGTTATGAAAAAGCATGGACTATATTACTTTGAAAAGAGTTTTGTTCCGAAATTTGGAAACATCACTACCATAGGTTTATTGTTAACATTAATAATAATTTTTTCATTCCAGGGAGATGTAATTCTGAATAATCCACTGCACATTGTTTTAATTGCTATACCATTGATTATTCAGACTTTCCTTATCTTTTTCATTGCATATCTGGCAAGCAAAGCTATAAAGCTTCTACATGATATAGCAGCGCCTGCTGGTATGATTGGCGCCTCTAACTTCTTTGAACTGGCGGTTGCTGTTGCAATCTCATTGTTTGGCACAGAAAGCCCGGCTGCGCTTGCTACCGTTGTGGGGGTCCTTACAGAAGTGCCGGTTATGTTGATGCTTGTAAAGATAGCGAATAATACAAGGCACTGGTTTCCATATTGAAATCAAATGGAAATTGTGATAGTATCTACAAATATCAGTTTAAAATCATTGGTAAATGATTGATAGAAATACTATAAAAATTATATTAAGGAGTTCAAAATGTTAAAGGTCCGGAATAAAGAGAATTATCTTCATCTGTTCAGCAATTATACCTACAACATTCCTGTAATATATTCATCGATGGAAGGGCAATATGACGGGGAATTATATGTGGATTCGGTGAATAACCCGCAGATAGCCGTTCTATTTACACCATTTGCATTTCATTTTGTAACGGGCGATGCAGAGGCGGATAATATTGTTGATATATTGGATGATATTATTTTCAAGCAATATATATCACAAACAAACCAAAAGGAAGCGGTTGTATTTGCGCCTGATCCGAAGTGGGACAAAGTATTGAATGAGGTATTTACGAAATATCATGGGTTTAAAGACCGACGCAAGGTGTTTCGGCTGAATAAAGATAAATTTAATGAAATAAAGACAGGTAGAGACGGACTTGACGGCATAGAGTGCAAAATATCATATACGCAGGATGGAGGAGCCGGAAAGCCTTATCCCATAAGCCGTATTTTCATAGGTGGAGAGTGTGTGAGTTTTTGTTCAGGTTTTATGCTGGGGAAAGGCCATGCTGAGATTGATGTAGCTACAATGGAAATGCATCGTGGAAAAGGGTATGCAAAAGAGGCTTCGATTGCACTGATAAATGAATTGTTGCAAAAAGGTATTGAGCCGGATTGGTGTACGTGGCCCTATCGTATAGAATCCGAGAAACTGGCGCTTTCTTTAGGATTTGAACTGGCGGATGAAATACCGGCATATATATGGGTAGAAGATGAATGCGGCAAAATACAGTAAAAGAAGCTCCGGTCTTGCCTCCGCTGCCGTTGAAATAAGAATAAATAACCGCTAAATATCAACCCCGAGGAACAGCCTTATAAGGTACCCGATTACAAAGGATATGACGGCCACTCCCAGGCTGATGCCGGCCATTTCAAGAAATCTCTCTTTAAACGGAAGATCCTTGGCTACCGATATATAGAAATTAAAAACAAGTATTATACTTATAGCTGCAATAATTGTAAACACAAGGCTTACCACGTAGTTGGAAAATACGAGATAGGGCAATACCAGGCATGCGACGGTGAAAACATATGCCCCGCCTGTGTATAATGCTGATTTCAGGGCGCGGGTATTTTCCTGCTCCGCCCTGGTTGAAAGGTATTCGGACGCCGCCATCGAGAGTGAAGCTGCTATGCCTGTTATAAGGCCTGCAAGCGCTATGAGGCGTGTATTCTTCAATGCGAATGTGAGGCCTGCCAGGGTACCGGTGAGTTCCACCAGGGCGTCATTCAGCCCGAGGACCATTGAACCTACAAATTTGAGCCTTTCCTCCTCGATTATTCCAACCAGTTCTTTTTCATGATTATTTTCTTCCCTTGCTATTCTTTTGAATTCCTCAAAATCGTCCCCGAGTTCTCCGTATACCTTTTCCGAGCTTTCTTCTCCTCTCTCCATAAGCTTTATCCCAAAAGTAATGCCGAATATCATTGAAATAACGGTATAAAAGAATACTTTCAAAGTGTTCGGCTTCTTTTCCGTTCCGGTAAACATTTTCAGCTCGTCATGGTGGCGGAGTTCATCCCGGGCAATCTGTTGAAGAATCTTGCTGTTGTGTTCATCTTTTATGTATAAAGATAATTTTAAGTAAATGTGGTATTCTGTTATTTCATTTTCCTGAGCCTTTTGCAAAGACTTCATTGTATTGGCGTCTATTTTAATGCTCAATTCCTGCACTCCTTTGTATCCGTTATGCAGATTCGCAATGATGCATTTTGCTGATCGTTTCTTTAAACTGCACCGATAATTTGAATTCTCCTGTAATAATATTATCATAAGGCAACGGAATAAAACAGTGTGAAATCCTCTGTAAACTGAAGCGGAGAGAGCAAGCAATAATCCTTGTAAAACAGCATTATCAGGATTTGACTGTAAAAAATAAAAATAGAATAATATAATTATAAACTCCCAATTAAGATAACTGCTTAAACAAAGTAACTTATACCGATTTTAATGGAAACATTACGGGTTGGTGTGAGGAGGCTTTTGTTTATGGAATGTCTTTATGGAATGTCTTAAAAACATAACAATTCTTGCGGGAGAATCCCGGTCCGGATTTTTCTGAGGGTTGAAGCTTTTTGCCAACTGATGTTTGGGAAAACGCCATTACGTCCATAATTTATCAATAGAGTCCATATTTGGGAGGTTGTAATATGGATAAGTGCCTGCTATCGATAGATTGGGACTATTTTATCTATACCAGAAAAGATAATTTGGGTCTTTACTTAGAGAATAACAGGAGCCTGATTGACCTTTGGTATAAAAGATATATCCAGGCGAAGGCCAAGGGAGAGGATATTCAAAAAGAATTTCATCTCTCCCCGGAATTGGACGCATTCTGGGATAAAATAAAGAGATGCTTTAAATTCGCAAAGGATGTAAAATTGTATGTTTCGGACTCCCATGCCTTGTCGTATGAAATAGCAAAAGAAAACAACTGCATAGCGGTATACCTGTTTGATTCCCATGCCGACCTTGGTTACGGCGGGCTTTTGTTTCCCAACTATGAGGTCGATTGTTCCAACTGGCTCGGCAAGCTCCTGAAGGATAAACAAATCAAAGAAGCCAATATTTTCTACAGCCCGTATACGGCAGAGAAGCCGGAATATTTCAAACCGATGAACAGCATTTACAACATCGGGTACCATGATTTTAATGATTGGGATAAATGCATTGCTGTGTCGGCAATCCATATATGCAGGTCCGGCGCATGGACTCCTCCGTGGCTGGATGATAAGTTTACCCGGTTTATTGATTCCCTGGGACTCCCGTATGAAATAGTGAACTGCCCGGAAAGAAAATGGGATACCGTCAATATCAGCCTGTCGGACCAGATCTATTATTTAATGGCATGAGCATGCTTGATAAGCTTCCTCTCATTGACATACGACAATGCTAATGATAAAATCAACTCTATGCTTGTTAAGGTCAAAGCCGCCCATAGCCGTCTATCCATGCGCAACGGAAAAGGGGCCGTTTGATTTGGGAAATTACAACAGTTACTGGAAGCTTGACAATCTTTCAGGATTCAAGAAACCATTTATGGAGGTGCAGGCATGGGTAAGATTTGTGTGATTGGAAGCCTGAATATGGACATAGCAATACATACGCCAAGGCTGCCGGCGATGGGAGAAACCATCATAGGAAGCGGATTCATGACAATACCCGGCGGGAAAGGGGCAAACCAGGCGGTCGCAGCGGCAAGGCTCGGCGGAGATGTAACAATGGTCGGGCACGTAGGGGATGATGCATTTGGAAATTCACTAAAGCAGAATTTGCAAGCAAACGGTGTCGATGTCCGGCATGTAAAAACCATGCGCAATACGCCCACAGGTATTGCAGTAATCGTGATCAAGGACGGCAACAACTTTATAATCCTGGATTCGGGAGCGAATTTTACAATCAAGGCGAAGGACATTATGGAGGTTGAAAATGTTATCAAGGAAAGCGATATGCTTCTCCTGCAGATGGAAATACCGCAGGAAGCTATCGAGCAAGCCGTTGATATTGCAAATAAATACGGTGTGAAGGTTTTGCTGAATCCCGCGCCGGCAAGGAATATGTCCGATGACTTTCTTGCAAAAGTGGATATCATTACGCCTAATGAAAGCGAGTGCGAATATATTGCCGGTATGGCATTAGAGTCAATTAAAGATGCCGAAGAAGCGGTAAAATATTTAAGAGGAAAAGGAATTGGCCAGGTTGTTGTAACTTTAGGCGGCAGGGGAGTTGTATATAACAGCGGTGACCGGGTTTTGTACAAGCCCGTGCCTGAAGTCAGGGTTGTTGACACAACAGCCGCAGGCGATTCATTTACCGGGGCATTGGCAGTTGCGTTGACTAACGGGAAATCAATTGATGAGGCGGTTGATTTTGCCAATATTGTAGGAACCCTTACGGTTATGAAAAAGGGAGCGCAGACATCCCTTCCGTATATACAGGAGGTCGAAGAGTTTTTAAGGGGAGTTTAGGGGATCAGGCTTGAATAATTTACTTATCCCGGCTATTCTGAAAAATTAACAAATTGTTTGCTATTATGGTACAATAAAAAATGATACAATATAAAAATAATGTATTATTTTTATTTTACAATATTTTGCCGGGATGACAGCGAAAGATGAGATTTTTTAGAAATAGAGGCTTAGGGGCAATGTTCCTTATCATGGAGGGCATTGTCCAAGCAACGATATTTAATCTGTACAACCCGTTTATCCAGATGTTCTCAAAAAGGATGGGCGGAGAAAACGTACACACGGCCTTGCTGAATGCGTTGCCTCCGCTTGCCGCGGCTTTTACTCTGATACCGTTCGGCATCCTGATAGAGCGGATTAACCGTAAAAAGCAGACAATACTTGTGCTTTTGGGCGCAATCAGCCTTTTTTTTGCCGCCGTTTCATTCGTGCCGGCGATTCCCGGCAGCCAAAAAGTAATGTTATTTGTTGTGCTTATCGGTTTGATGAATTGCCCGTTTTCCTTGTACGTAGCCACCTGGCAGTCCTTTTTTGCGGAAAATTTCAAGGGTTCTTTCGCAAACAGGATTTTCACGCTGAGAAGCAAATACAGCACGCTGTTCGGCCTTATCACCGTTTTGGCCGCGGGGCTTGCATTAACGAATATCCCCAGGTCCGACGCCCACAGGATTTCTTTTTACCGGGGCTTTTACGTGATTTGCTTTGCGCTTACGCTGTTGCAAATATTCCTCTTTTCAAAAGTAAAAGCCAGGCATGCGCCGAATAGCGCTGGTGCAGGCGGAACGGCCCAGGCGGCGGGCGCGTTGAAGCCGTTGCATATAATAAGCAAAGGTAATTTTGCCGGGATACTTTCGAACAAGCCATTTATCATATTTTGCATTTGCGGCTTTGCATTCCACTTTTTCTGGCAAATGGCATGGCCTGTTATGTTTATTTATAATACCGACTATGCCCGCCTAAACGAGTTTCAATTGAGCATGATCAACTTCCTGGCAGGTTTGTCGCAATTTTTGTCTTTTTCGTTTTGGAGCAAGTTCGTGGAGAAAAAGGGAAGCAGCATAGCGATCGTCATTGGAACCGCGGGCATGGCTGCGACTCCGCTGGCATTTACGACCTTGATAAGCTACGAGATGATTCTTCTTGTTAATGTTGTTTCCGGTATTTTCCTGGCAGGATTCACCCTTTCGCTGTTTTTGAATCTGCTTGAAATTCTTCCGCAAGACAAAAAGACTGTGTACATCTCGATTTTCAACACCATCACCAGCATAACCGGGTTTGTGGCCCCTCTGGTCGGAATCCGGATATATGAGCTCACAAATGTTTACTTTATGTTGGGACTCTCGGGTATCCTGAGGTTCGCCGCGACGGGGCTGTATCTGCTCAAGTGGGTTGGTGAGAAAAGACAGGCAAGGCGGGAGCCGGGCGTGGGAAACAAGCTGACCGGATAGTTGGCGCATGATGCCGGCGCGCATGGCAGCAATAAGGATTGCCCGATATTGAATTGGGGTATATTATTGAGAGAATGACTGCGTGCTGCGAATATTGGCAAATATATATGGGAGAGGATTAAGTGCCTGTTACGATAAGAGACGATATACTTCAAAATGTTGAAAAGCCTGCAAGGTACACTGGGGGAGAACTGAACATTATAAGGAAGAATCCCGCGGATGTCGACATACGGTTTGCGTTCTGCTTTCCCGATGTATACGAGGTCGGAATGTCGCACCTCGGAACACGCATTTTGTATGGCTTGCTGAATGAACGGAATGATACATATTGTGAAAGAGTATTTGCTCCATGGCCGGACATGGAGTCGGTAATGCGCCGGAAAGGCATACCGCTGTTTGCGCTGGAATCGCGCGATCCTGTCGGGAATTTTGATTTTGTGGGTTTTACCTTGCAATACGAGATGAGTTATACAAACATTCTCAATATGCTGGATCTCTCGGGCATTCCGCTGCTCCGAGCGGAAAGGAGCAAGCGGCATCCGCTGATATGTGCAGGCGGCCCGTGCGCGTATAATCCCGAGCCTCTTGCCGACTTTATTGACTTCTTTGTACTGGGGGAAGCGGAAGAAGTCATCAACGAGGTTTTGGACATTTACAGGCAATGTAAAAAGGAACGTGTACCGCGGGAAGAGTTTTTGAATAGAATAATTGGTGTGGAAGGGATATATGTACCGGGCTTTTACAATGTGTCCTATTGCGCCGACGGCAGGATAAAAGCCGTGGAGCCGCTGAAACCGCAATGCCCGTCAAGGATAAGGAAGCGGATAATCAAGGACCCCGACCGTGCGTATTTTCCTGAAAAAATTATTGTTCCGTACCTGTCGGTCGTGCATGACAGGATAATGTTGGAGTTGTTCCGCGGATGCACGAGAGGATGTCGTTTCTGCCAGGCCGGGTTTGTATACAGGCCGGTCCGTGAACGCACCCCTGCGAAGCTCCTGGAATTGGCCCGCAGGCTGCAGGACAGCACGGGATACGAGGAAATTTCGCTGACTTCGCTAAGTACCAGCGATTACCCTGGATTGTCCGAACTGACTTCAGGGCTGATAACTGAAATGGAGCCGAAAAAGGTAAACCTTGCCCTTCCGTCGCTTCGCATCGACTCGTTCTCACTGGACTTGATGGAGAAGGTGCAGAAGGTCCGGAAAAGCGGCCTGACTTTTGCGCCCGAAGCGGGTACGCAAAAGCTCAGGGATATAATAAACAAGGGAGTTGCGGAAGATGACCTGCTCAATTCGGCCGGGCTGGCTTTCAGGGGCGGATGGAGCGGCGTGAAGCTTTATTTTATGATAGGCCTTCCGCATGAAACCATGGAAGATGTGGAAGGGATAGCCGAGCTGGGCAAAAAGGTTGTGGAGGAATATTTCAGGACTCCGCCGGCGCAGAGGAGAAAAGGGCTTGAAGTGACTATCAGCACATCGTCGTTTGTACCCAAGCCTTTTACGCCTTTCCAGTGGGAAGCGCAGGACAGCGTCGACGAATTGAGGGCAAAGCAGCGTTTTCTGCAGGATAGGATTAAGAGCAGGCACTTGCGATATACATGGCACGACCCGGAATTGAGCCTGCTGGAAGCTGTTTTTGCCAGGGGCGACAGGAGGACGGGAAAGGTTCTCTTAAGAGCGTGGGAGCTTGGCTGCAAGTTTGACAGTTGGGGCGAGCATTTTAAATACGACATGTGGATGAAGGCTTTTGAAGAATGCGGCATAGATCCGGCTTTTTATGCGAACAGGAAAAGAAATGCCGATGAAGTTTTTCCATGGGACCATATTGACGTGGGTGTATCGAAAAAATTCCTGCTCAGAGAGGCCCAAAGGGCACAAAAGGGCGAAGTGACGCCTTGCTGCGCGGCGTCGTGCACCGGCTGCGGGTCGGCCTCATTCGGGTGCGGCATATGTGTCGACGCCAAAGGCTCCGGCAGCACGGGCTCAGGCAGCGCGGACTTTGGCGGTGCGGACTCCGGCAGCGCTGACTCAGGTAGCGCGGGCTCCGTCAACGCGAAATCTGTCAGCACGGACTCCGTCAACGCGAACCCCGGCAGCGCGGAGAGAGGAGACGAGCGGACAGGTAATGAGAAAAACGCGCAAGGCAAAGGCGTGCATAAAAATAGCGCTTCGGACGATAGGCATTTGGGCGGCAGGCATATGGGCGGCAAGCATACGGATAAGAAAGCGTTCATGCGGATAAGGTTCACAAGAGGGGAAGAAGTAAAATTCATATCCCATCTTGACCTGATGAGGGTGTTTGAACGCGCCGTCAGGCGCTCAAACCTCCCGGTCGCCTATTCCCAAGGTTTTAACCCGCATCCCGGCATCGTGTTCGGGCTGCCGCTGGCAGTCGGGGTGGCAAGCCGGGGCGAGTATGCCGACTTTGAACTGGAGCGGGAGACAGAGCCGGAGTTTTTTATGAAAAAGCTTAATGAAACCCTGCCTGAGGCGATCAGGGTTGTGAAAGCCGGGTTGAAAGAATCAAAGGTTAACATAATGTCATCCATAAGCGCCGCTGAGTACACGCTGGAGATTTTTCTCAAAGAGCCAATGACGCCGGAAGATGCTTCAGAAAGGCTTAAAACGCTGTTGAGAACGGATAGCGTAAGGGTGCTTAAAGAAAGCAGGAACAAGCGCGGCGAAACCGTTGCCGGCGAGGTCGAGATACGTCCCATGATCCTGGATGCGGAGCTGGCGGCGATACCAGGCATACCTCCGGGTTATGAGGAGTATAAAGCCGCATTTGAAATCCGCGCGAAATTTAAAGCCGGGAGCAAGGCCAATCTCCGCCCGGAGCTGTTTATAAGCGCATTGAAGGAATATGGCGGCATTGCGGTGGATTCATGCAGGATATGCAGGGAAAACCTTTATTCAGAAATAAACGGGAAACTGGTTGATCCGCTGGACGAGTCGGTTCTCTCGTATAAATAGATTTGGGGTGTTGGTTTGAGTAATGAATTAATTGTTGATATCGGTATGGGCGTAAGCAGGGTAGCGCTCCTGGAAGACGGCGAGTTGGCGGAATTATACATTGAACGGTCCGATTCGGAAAGGATGGCGGGCAATATATACAGGGGCAGGGTTACCAGTGTTTTACCCGGCATGCAGGCTGCCTTCGTGGATATCGGTTATGAGAAAAACGCGTTTCTGTATGCCGGTGATGTAATTGCGAAAAAGGAATACACGGAAGACGAAGAAGATTCCGTTCAGTACGTAAAGGGATGCAATATTTCCGATTTGCTCCGGCCGGGCCAGGAGATTACCGTGCAGGTCATCAAGGAACCGATCGGGTCGAAGGGGCCCCGGGTGACCACAAATATAACGCTGCCGGGCAGGCATCTTGTCTTGCTGCCGGACGCGGATTATACCGGAGTTTCCAGGAGAATAGAAAACGAATATGAAAGATCAAAGCTGAAAAAAATCGCTGAAAACTTAAAGCCTAAGGGTATGGGGCTTATCGTGAGAACCGCTTCCGAGGGCATGAATGAAGAAGACTTTATCAGCGACCTGCACTTTTTGCTGAATCTCTGGGAAAGCATCAAAAGGAAGGAGCGAAGCGGCAGGGTGCCGCGCTGCATTCACAAGGATCCGAACCTTGTTTACCGCGTGGTAAGGGATATGTTTACCAAGGATGTCAGCAAATTTATTATTAATGACAGGCGCCAATACAACAAGGTGCTGGAGCTTGTCGATATGATTTCGCCCATATTGAGATACAGGGTGGAATATTTCAGCAAAAACTATAACCTGTTCGAATATTACCAGTTGGAAACCAAGATCGCACGCGCCCTTTCACGGAAGGTCTGGCTGAAATCCGGGGGATACCTTGTAATCGACAAGACGGAGGCGCTCACGGTAATTGATGTCAATACGGGCAAGTATGTCGGCAGCCGAAGCCTGGAGGACACGGTATTGAGGACAAACCTGGAAGCCGCGGGAGAAATAGCAAAACAACTGCGGCTGAGAGATATCGGCGGGATAATAATCATTGACTTTATTGACATGCATGAACACCAACACCAGCAGATGGTGCTGGACGCGCTGAAAAACGCTCTTAAAAGGGATAGGGTAAAGACTACCGTTGTCGGAATGACAGGGCTCGGGTTGATCGAAATGACCCGGAAAAAAGTGAGGGAGGAACTGACTACCGTGTTGAGCATGGATTGTCCGTACTGCGGCGGAACGGGCAAGATGACGGAATCCGTTCCCGGAAACGACGCAAAAGGGGATTTGCACCGTGTCCGCCCGTCCTTGTAGCAACTCTTTCACGGCATAAACCCCGTTTTGCGCCAGCGGCATTTTCGCTGGAATATCTATGGGTGGCATTGTTGCGGCATAGACAAAATAAAAACATAATAAAAGCATAATAAAAGCACAAAGTTGTTGCATTAAATCAGAAAATATGTTATATTATAAAAAAGATGAAATATATCAAAAAGAGTATTTAAAATTTATGATTGTTTATGCAAGCAGTGAACAGGTGGGAAAGTATCGGCGATGAAGCAACTGGTGTTATGCATTGATAAGAAAGATGAATTTTATAATATAACGAAGGCTCTGGCATCGGAGGTAAGGATTGATATCCTTAAGCTCCTTAATTCAGGAAGCTTAAACGTGAATGAAATTGCTGAAAGGCTTAATATACCTGCATCTACAGCGGCAGTGAATGTAAAGGTGCTTGAGGATGCAGGTCTTATACTGACGGAACTGCAGCCGGGCGTCAGAGGTTCAATGAAGCTTTGCAGCAGGAGAGTGGATAAAATTGATATCGAACTGACTTCACAATATAACACGGGCAACATAAATACTTTTTATACTAATATGCCCATTGGCAATTATGTTGATTGCAAGATATTTCCCACGTGCGGTATAACAAGCGAAAAAGGTTACATAGATGTTGAAGACAATCCGAAGGGATTTTATAACCCTGAAAGAACTTCGGCACAGTTAATCTGGTTTTATAAAGGATACATAGAGTACAGGTTTCCAAACAGTGTTTTGCAACATGGAAAAGCTACATTGCTTGAAATATCACTTGAATTGTGTTCTGAAGCTCCAAATTACAGGAATAATTGGCCGTCTGACATCACTATGTGGATAAATGGCGTTGAAGTGGGAACGTGGACCAGCCCCGGGGACTTCGGGGGAAGGAGAGGAAAGCTGAATCCCCTGTGGTGGCCGGACGGCAGTACGCAATATGGCCTTCTGAAAACATGGAGGGTAGTTGAAAGCGGATCCTATATTGATGAAATGAAAATATCCGACGTGAAATTGAGCAGCCTGGCGCTTGAAAAAGGCGATTATATAAGCGTTAGAATAGGCATAAAAGATGATGCGAAGAATGTCGGTGGGATTAACATATTTGGGGAAAAATTCGGCGACCACCCCCAGAATATCGTAATGCGGATAGACTACAACGGTAATTTTCTCTAATTAAAATTATTCAACAATTGGCCGGCAGAGTTTTTTATTTTACAAAAATCAACAAAAAATATGTAACAAAACAAATAATATAAACCTAATAAACAGGTGAGATTAGAAACCGACTAAAAAAATAATCTGGCTAAGATTTGTAGTTTATTAAACAGTAGAGGAGTGATGCCGCGCACCCATTTATTCAGGTACTTCTTTTGTTTCTGAATTAGTTAATAATAAAAAATAAGGAGGGTATAAAATGTTTATAAGAAGCAAAAAAAGCCTGGTTGTTTTATTGGCAGTTCTTTATGTACTTTCGTCTATCCTTTTAGCGGGTTGTGGCAAGAAGGAGGAAGGCTCCAAACCTGATACTGCCGATAAAACGGAACAGACAGCTGACAGTCAAAAAACTTCCGACAGCGCAAAAACTATAAACATAAGCTTCAGCGGATGGGGAGGGCCCGAGGAGCAGGCTGTATTTACCGAATTGATAAACAGGTTCATGCAAAGAAATACTAATATCAAAGTTGAGTATATAAACACTCCGTCAGACCAGTTTATGACTAAACTGCAAACAGCATTGGCAGCCGGCCAGGCGCCGGATTCCTTCTACATTCCACCGGATTATGTAATGCGTTGGGCTTGTACCGGCAATATATTGAACTTGCAGCCATACCTGAAAAATTCAGATTTCTTCGATGAAAATAATGTCTGGCCGCGCCTTCTGAACAGGTACAGGTTTGACGGCAAACAGATGGGAAAAGGGGATTTATACGCTCTGCCCAAAGACGTCGGGCCATTAGCTCTCGCGTACAATAAAGATCTGTTCAAAGAAGCTGGCGTAACCCCGCCCGCTCCCGGTGAAGCATGGACTTTTGAAGAGTTCTTGGAGAATGCAAAGAAGCTAACCAAAGGCAGTGGGGAAAACAAACAGTTTGGCGTGGCTGATTTTAATATTGAATCAGCAATATGGTCACATGGCGGTGATTTTCTTGATGAAACCGGGACAAAAATCCTGGTTGATACACCGGAATTTATTGCCGGCTTGCAGTTCTACGTAGATTTAAGCCTGAAACATGGAGTGGCTCCGACATTGTCAGAGATGCAATCCCTGGGAAGCGTGCAAAGATGGCTTAATGGCAAGGTTGCCATGATTGGTATGGGGCCATGGCACCAGGCTCAGTTTTGGACAGCGCCCTTCGAATGGGACCTTATGAGATGGCCTGTAAAAAATCCCGGAGATCCCAGCGCGGTTTGGTATGGCTCGATGGGCTTTGCAGTATCGCCAAATACCGAATACAAGCAGGAATCCTTTGATTTGATAGCATTTCTTGCATTCGACAGGGAAAGCCAGAAAGCCAACTATGAAATGGGGCAGGCAGTACCAAACCTGATTGATATGGCTAAAAGCGAATTTCTGAATTATGATAAATATCCGAAAAATAAGCAGGAATTTATTGATATAATAGAAAAGTACGGCAGGCCGGCTCCTGCGGAATTGACATATGAAAACGACTGGATAACCGAATTCTGGACCACATGGGATATGGCCCGTTCAGGAGAAATGACTGTTGAAGAATATTGCAAGTATATACAGCCCAAGATGCAGGAGTTGCTCGATAAATCGATAAAAAATATGCAGGAAGCAATAAAGAAATAAATTCCATGTTAGTTGTGCCACCCGGACAGACCCTTGAATCTGTCCGGGTGGTGTTTAACTGTTTTGCCTGAGAGGGAGGTTTAACCTTGAAGAAAAGACACTCGCTGGACAGAAAAGAAGCCTTGTGGGCATACATTTTTATTTCCCCGCCCATATTGCAGTTTTTAATATTTTTTGCCGTGCCCCTGGGGTTTGCTGTTTACGCAAGTTTTACAGATTGGAACATACTCAATCCCACTCAAAATTTTATTGGGTTTGATAATTTTAAAGAAATGTTTACAGAGGAAAAGTTTTGGAAGTCGTTTGCCAATACAGGGATACTGGTATTTGCGGTACCTATTTATATGTTTATCTCACTGCTGGTTGCACTGGGGTACAACAGGAAAATACCTTTGAACAATGCTTTCAGGGCGATTTATTACTTGCCGTTTGTTTCTTCACTGGTTGCATTGACTGTAATGTGGAGATGGCTGTTTAATTCCCAGTTTGGTATTGTAAATAACTTTCTGCGCGCTGTCTTCAACGTTGAAGGACCGGATTGGCTGCTGGATCCGAAATGGATTAAGCCCTTGATTATGCTGATGATTATATGGAAAATGATTGGCGTATCATCTATCTATTATCTGGCTGCTCTCCAAAACATACCCAAAACATATTATGAAGCGGCTTTGATCGACGGGGCATCAGGAGTACAGCAATTCAGGTACATTACATTGCCAATGCTGACTCCAATCAGCTTCTACCAGCTTGTAGTGTTTTCAATCGGTACTCTTCAGACCATTATTGAAGTATATATGCTGACGGAAGGCGGCCTTGGCGGACGCAATTATTCTGCGGGTACGGTTGCGTTCTATATCTTCGATAGTGGCTTCAGACACTATAGAATGGGATATGCATGCGGCGTTTCGCTCATTTTTTTAATACTGGTAATGGCTTTTACATTAGTCCAGTTCAAGTTGTCGGACAAATGGGTTTTTGAAGGAAATTAGGAGGGGTCTGGGAGCTGCCATGAACAGTAAAATAAAGAAAACAGCAATAGATATTGCAGCATTCATATTATTATCATCAGGAGCTGTGACCATGCTTTTTCCCTTTTTGTGGATGGTATCAACCTCGTTGAAGCATCCGAATAATGTCCATATGTTTCCGCCGCAGTGGATACCTGATCCGGTGATTTGGCGCAACTATATAGATATATGGACAATAGCGCCGCTTCTTAGCGGAATAAAAAACAGCGCTATTGTGACATTCGCAACTTTATTTATCGGGACTTTTTCAACGAGCATTTCCGCTTTTGCATTTGCAAAGATGAGATTTCCCCATAAGCAGAAATTACTGCAATTAATTCTGATAATGATCATGATTCCGCCGGTCTCAATTATAATACCGCAATTCATCGGCTTTTCCAAGATAGGCCTTACGAATACTTTATGGCCGTTAATCCTGCCGGGCCTTTTTGGCAATGTGTCAATGCTGTTCTTTTTGCGGCAGTATATGCTTGGCTTGTCCTCGGAACTTATGGATGCAGGCAAGATTGACGGGTGCAATTATTTTGGGATTTATTCAAGGATTTTCCTTCCAAACTGCAAACCGGCATTGGCAGCCAACACTATCATGTGGTTTATGGGTTTGTGGAATGAGTTCTTTGGATCCTTGATATATTTAAACTCACCTAATAAATTTACAATCCAATTGGTAATTGCAACATTGCATTCTTATTATGCATCTCAAACAAATTTCCCAATTATCATGGCTTCGTCGGTGGTTGCAATTTTACCGGTTATGATTGTTTTTATAGCTTTCCAGAAATATTTTACCGAGTCGTTTGCCTTAACAGGAATAAAAGGATAGGCATATGGAACTTGGAAAGCAAACATGCAGCAAATATAAAAGAGCGCGTGGAATATACTATACCTTTTTATTTGCTGCGTTGATATATTACTTAATTGCATGGAGGGTAACAGGTAATAAAATGGATATGATACAGGCTAATAATCATTGCAGGCTATATAAAAATCCTATTGCAAGGCATGGAGATTTTGCAGACCCGTTTATTATGAAATATAACGGCAGGTATTATCTTTATTGCACCAACCCCGGCGTAAAGTGCTGGAGTTCAATGAACCTGGTTGAATGGAAATATGAAGGCGCCGTTGCAGATGTCGAGGAGTTCAGGGGGATGGTTCCGTTTGCCCCCGAGGTTGTGTACTGGAACGGAAAGTTCTATATGTATACGTCGCCATCCGGGCTGGGGCATTATATATTGCAAAGTGACAGCCCCACAGGACCCTTTAAACTGCAGACGAAAAATATAGGGCATAGCATCGATGGTTCAGTTTTTATTGATGATGACGGCAAATGGTATTTTTACCATGCAAGCGATATCGGTATTAAGGCGCATACAATGAAAGACCCGCTGACAATCGGCGATGAAATCCTTACAGAAGCCTTTATGGACGGATGGACCGAAGGGCCCGGCGTAATAAAAAGAAACGGCAAATATTACATGACATATACGGGGAACCACTATTTGAGCGCCGGTTACAGGGTAAACTACGCAGTTAGTGAAAAAAGCCCCGTCAGCGGTTTTGTTCCGTATAATAAAAATCCCCTGCTGATAAATACCGAGGGTGAAGGTGTGGGGCTGGGGCATAGTATGAGCTTTATAGGGCCTGACCTTGATACATGGTATATTGCCTACCACAACCTGAACAGCGATGCTTCAAGGGATTTAAATATTGACCGCCTTGCGTGGAACGGGGATAAAATGGTTGTACTCGGGCCTACCGTATCGCAGCAGCCTGCCCCTGAGATGCCGGAATTCTATGATTATTTTGAAAACAGCGAGTCAAGCGGTCAATGGGTTGAAAAAAGCGGCAGGTGGCATGCTGACAAAGGATTTATGAAAATCCGCGAAGCGGGCAGGGACAGGAGTTTGATTGTCGCAAAGCACCTCAGCAAGGAAAACTATACGGCTGAATTCAACATGAAATTATCCGGCAGGCCGGTCAGCGGCGACAACAGGTTCGGCGCCGTTATTTCGTATAAGGGCGGCGGGAATTACGGGATGATACTGCTTGACCCGGATAATAAAAATGTTGAAACAAGGTTTATTGTAGATGGAATTGCCGGAAAAACCGAAGTGTCGGAACTTCCGCAGGAGTATGACTTCAGCGTGCTTCATTGTGTCAGGATCGAAAAGGCAGGTAATAAAGTTAAAGTATTTGTTGACGGTATGCACAAACAAACAAGAATTATTGAGGGATTAACCGGCGGAAGCATAGGGTTTGTTTCTTACGGCGCGGATGCAGCTTTCGGATATACCGCTGTCAGCGGCAAAGTAAATGGTGAAGGTGTATTCAATGCATATAAGCCTGTTCCGGGGAGTATAGAAGCTGTACATTTCAACCGGGGAGGAGAAAATGCAGGATATATTGAACTATGCACTGAAGGAGGTTGTAATACGGCTCTCAGGGTAAAAGGCGAGTGGCTTGCCTATAACATAAATGTTGAAGAAACCGCTGATTACAATGTTGACATAAGGGTATCGGATGTGAAGCACGGCGCTCAAGTCAGAATCCGGGTTGATGATGTGGTAGTTTTGGAACCCGAAGATTTAAATATGGAATATTTGCAAGAATGGAGGACCGTAACTTTAAAAGGGCTGAAACTTCCGAAAGGGCTGCATACTTTAAGAATCGAATTAATTAACGGCGGTTTCAGGTTTTATAAAATGGACTTCTATAAAGCAAGGAAAGAACCTCCTGATTTCAGAGACAGCTTTGATACGGGCCTTGGCAATTGGTCTTACGTTACGGGTCTGGGACAGGAGTTTGTCTGTGAAGATGGAATGCTTCAGCTGGGCCCTTATGGAAAAATTGCAGCAGGTGAGGACGGTTGGAGCGATTATTCGGTGGAAGTGGATTTAAAAGCAGGTTCCGATATTAATTCCGGCGTTGTTTTCAGGGTTACAAACCCGGCAGAAGGCGGAGAAGGCTGGGATCGCATGTTGGGGACGAATTTTTACCAGGGATATTTTGCAGGATTGACAAGTAAAGGTGTTGTACTTGCGAAACAAAACTATAATTGGAAAGAGCTTTCCAGTGCCGAGGTGCGTTATGATCCCGGCAGATTGTACCATTTAAAGGTAGAAGCAAAAGGCGACAACATCAATGTTTTTGTCGATGATATGAATAAAGCCGTAATAAATTACACCGACAAGGATCCGTTTACACATGGGAAAGCAGGAATCAGAACGGAAGGAGCAATTGCTTTCTTCGGAAACTTCACAGTTAAAGCCATATAAGATATTAACCTGCGTCAACGGCACGTTAAAAATGCTACGTCAGGTAAAAACAGGGAGGGATATTGGAATGGGTACGTCAATACCGCGTCCGGAGTTTCCCAGGCCGGATTTTGAAAGGCAGGATTGGTTGAACCTTAATGGAGAATGGGATTTTGAATTTGATGACAATGATACGGGTGGAAAAGATGGATGGTATAATACCCCGGGAATAGGTTTTTCCAGGAAGATAACCGTACCGTTCTGCTATCAGAGTATAATGAGCGGAATTAATGACAGTGGCCTTCATGAAATAATGTGGTACAGGAGAACCTTCCGCATTCCTGAAAACTTTAAAAACAAGCGGGTCTTGCTGAACTTTGGAGCGGTTGATTATTACGCCAGGGTGTGGATTAACGGAAACTTTGTAGGAGAGCATAAGGGAGGATACGTCCAGTTTAAATTCGATATAACGGATTATATTAATAATGTGGATAATATCATCGTAGTAAGAGTTGAAGACCGGTACGATACAGTCCAGCCAAGAGGAAAACAGTATTGGAAGGAAAAGCCCGACAGGTGTTGGTATACGGCGACGTCCGGAATATGGCAGACTGTGTGGCTGGAGGCCGTGGGGGAAGTGAACCTTGAAAAAGTCAGGTTGACCCCCGATATTGACAACAGGTGTGTCAAGGGAGAAGTGCATCTTAACAGGGAAGCGGCAGATTTATTCCTGGAAGTTGCAATTGACTATAAAGGTGAGAATATTGTCAAGATGAATTTAAATATAAAAGACAGGATAACCAGATTTGCTGTCTGTTTAAAAGAAGAAGACAGCGTAGACGAAATCCATTACTGGACGCCTGAAACACCTAATCTTTATGATGTGCAGCTTACAATAAAACAGGACGGAAAAATGCTTGATTCCGTAAAGACCTACTTCGGAATGAGAAAGATCTCGGTTTGCGGAGATATGATTATGTTGAACAACAGGCCGCTGTACCAGAAATTGATTCTTGACCAGGGATATTGGCCGGAAAGCCTTTTGACTCCTCCAAGCGACGAAGCCATAATATTTGATATAGAGATGACCAAGAAGATGGGCTTTAACGGTGCAAGAAAGCATCAAAAGATTGAAGACCCCAGGTATTATTACTGGGCTGACAAGCTTGGCCTCCTGGTATGGGGGGAAATGCCCAGCGCTTATAATTTTAATACTGAAGAGATGGAGAATATAATAAGGGAATGGGTGGAATTTATAAACAGAGATTACAACCATCCGTGCATAATCACATGGGCGCCTTTAAATGAATCATGGGGTGTTAGAAATATTTATACGGATAAAAACCAACAAAACTTTGCGCTGGCTTTATATTATATATCAAAAGCCATTGACGGCGCGCGCCTTGTGAGCACAAACGACGGATGGGAAAACGTAAAAGCTGATTTTTGCTCCATTCATGACTATATTGCATGGGGAGAAGAGTTCATTGAAAAATACGGAGACAAGAGCATTCTTTATGAACAAAATACTTCAGGCAGGATGTTCTTCGCCCAGGGTAATAAATACGAAGGGCAACCGATAATACTTACGGAATACGGCGGAATAGCATTTGAGAACCCTGACAGGGAAGCATGGGGATATAATGGAGCGGTGAAGGATGTACAGGGTTTTATCGACCGGTATTCCAGCATTACTAATGCTGTCAGGAAAACGAAATATTTCAGAGGCTACTGTTATACTCAGCTAACCGATGTTATGCAGGAAGTAAATGGGCTGATGACCGCGGACAGGAAACTGAAAGTTCCGCTTGATGAAATACGGAAGATAAATAAATAACTGATCAAGGTACACGGAGTAAAATAATCACAGGAAAAAAGTAAAAGAGACCAATCTTCTTTGGTAAAATAAAGTTGACAAAACCCAAAAACCAAGGAAGGAGAGGTCTCTTTGAATAATATTATACAACAAGTTTGCACTGAATTCATCGAAAGGATTATAAAATTTGGGTCATAAAATGAAACAAAGACGATTTGTTTTGAAAATCCTGCAACAAGTTGACACCATCTAACAGTTATAGTACTTGACATATTTCAATTCAAGTTGTATGATTTATTTAAACAGAATAGTTACATACCTCATGAGTGGGTATTTATTTTTGAGAGCTGGTGTCATGAAAGCACTTATCTTTTGATAAGTGCTTTTTAATTTTATTGCGGCTAGTTTATCTTGGGGTTAAGGATGTGGTGGTATGAATGGGAACAGGTTGGAAATGCTGCATATCAACAAGACGTTTCCCGGTGTCCATGCTCTGAAGGATGTGAATTTCAGCCTTAGAGTAGGTGAAATCCATGGTTTGATTGGAGAAAACGGAGCCGGGAAATCTACGCTGATGAAAGTTTTAGGCGGCGTTGAAATACCGGACTCGGGTGAAATTTATATTGATAATGAACAAGTCAGATTTACCAATCCCAAGGATGCTCAGGATAAGGAAATTTCGTTTATACACCAGGAGCTGTCTTTGTTCTTGGATCTGGATATTGCTACAAACCTATATATTCAGAATCTTCCGGTAAAGCACAATATAATCCAGGAAAGAACTTTGCGGAAAAAAGCAGAAGAAGTATTGGAGCAAGTTGGTTTAGGTAAACATAATCCCAAGGAATTAGTTAAAAACCTTACAATGGGGGAACGGCAGTTGGTGGAAATCGCACGGTGCCTGATAATGAATACCAAGATCCTGGTATTGGACGAGCCGACGTCTTCATTAACAAAAAAAGAAGTAAATGTTTTGTTCAGCTTGATGAGGCGGCTTAAATCACAGGGCATCTCAATTATTTTCATCAGCCACCGTATGGACGAAGTTTTTGATATCTGCGACAGGCTGACGGTAATGCGTGATGGCAGAATAATAGCGACAAAGGATATAAAGGATTGCACTACTCCAGAAGTTGTAAGACTCATTATCGGCCGGGAACTGAATGAAATGTACGACCGTGAATACCAGAAACCGGGCAAGGAACTTTTGCGGGTGGTAAACCTGAATCGCGGAGAGAAGTTCAGAAACGTCAGTTTTACCGTTCATGAAGGGGAAATTGTCGGGCTTTACGGACTGCTGGGATCCGGACGTTCGGAAGTTGTACGTTCCATCTTTGGAGTAGAAAAATTCGATAGCGGCGAAATCTATATGGAAGGGAAGAAACTGGAAATCCATATGCCGCTGGATGCGATAGAAAGCGGTATAGGGCTGGTAACGGAGAACCGAAGGGAAGAAGGATTAATGCTTCAGCAATCCGTCCAGTTTAACCTGGTTTCTGCGAATTTGCCGGCCTATGCGAAAAGCCTGGGTTTTATAGATAGAAAGAAAGAAGTCAGTGCCTGCAAGGATAATATTCAGACCTTGAATATCAAAACTCCAAGTATGAGAAAAATTGTTCAATATTTAAGCGGCGGCAACCAGCAAAAAGTTGTTATAGCAAAATGGCTGAACAGGAGCCCCAAGGTATTAATCCTGGATGAACCGACCAGGGGTATAGATGTTGGTGCGAAACATGAAATATATAATATTCTTTCAGATCTGGTAAAGGCAAATAAAGGAGTCCTTATTATTTCATCTGAATTGAACGAAATACTCGGCCTTAGCGATAGAATCATTGTATTGAGAAAGGGCGCTATAGTAGCGGAATTCAAAGCGGGTGAATTTAGTAAAGATAAGCTTTTGGAAGCTTCAATGGGAGGTTTGACGAATGAAAATTAACAGGAATACCATTTTAAAGGCACTTTTAAACTACGGAATTTATTTGTTCCTGCTTTTGATCTGCCTTGTTTTGACTTTTACCACAGATTCGTTTTTGACTATGACGAATATTACGAATGTATTCCTGCAAACATCCATTATTGCGACGATGGCAATCGGCGTGACCTTTGTCCTTATCACAGGAAACAATGATCTTTCCATGGGCAGCGTAATGGCAATTTCCAGTGCTGTAGGAATAGGAATGATAAAGGTCCTGGAATTGCCATGGTGGCTCGGGATGTCGGCTATCATGCTGGTTTCAGTATTTTTCGGCATTGTAAATGGCGCGCTTGTGGCATTTCTGGATATCCCGGCATTTCTGGTTACGCTGTCAACCCAGTTTATCGGCAGAGGGTTAACCCTGGTCGTATCAGGGGGTACATCGTGGTATAACTTGCCGGCGGCATTTGGTGCCATTGCTTCCGGCCGAGTGCTGGGAATGCCGGTTATTATCATAACCGTGTTCTTGTTGTATGTATTCTTCCATATACGTCTGAAATATACGATTTTCGGCAGAAGGGTTTATGCAGTCGGCAGTAATCGCGAATCGGCCAGGATATCAGGTATTAACGTAAAGAGAACCATTATATTTGCCTATATACAATGCGGTTTGCTGGTCGGAATTGCCAGTATTCTGCAGACGGCAAGAATGGATTCTTTCTGGGCGGCAATGGGTACCGGGTTGGAATTCCAGGCAATTGCCGGAAGTATCATAGGCGGTACCAGCATGAAAGGCGGAATAGGCAACCTGTTGGGAACTTTCGCGGGTGTTTTGCTGATGGGCGTTATCAACAATGCATTGAACCTTTACGGAGTTGATGCAAACTGGCAGGAAGCGGCCCGCGGCTTTGTAATTCTTTTGGCTATTATAGTTGACGCTGTCAGGCAGCGCTATAACGTAGTCGAGTGATATTAAGCTTGATATTTGGCAGCTCATATTAGCAATCGATGTCCAGGCCGGCGATTTGTAAACCGCCGGCGGAGGCAAAGATTTTTAATACAGAGCGGCTAAATAACTCAATAAAATAATAAAAAAATGAGGAGGAAGGACTATGAAACGAATTACGAAGGTACTATCTTTATTGGTAGTAGCAGTTATGATCTTTGCATTGGCAGCTTGCTCATCGGGCAAGGTCAGCAAAGACACAGCAGCGACAGACAGTTCCAATGTCACCCAGGACAATACGCAGAGCAGTTCTAATGAAACTACGGACAACAGCGGGGCAAAAGACAAAAAGATCGTATTTGGAATTTCCATGCCTCAGCTTGATAATGACGGTTTTAAAGCTAACCTGATAAGTATTCAGCAGTTTGCGGAAGAATACGGAATAGAGCTCATTACTTCGGACGCAAAGAATACGGCAGATTTGCAGATGCAACATATCGAAGACTTTATTACGAAAAAAGTGGACGCTATTGTAATGTGCCCGATTGATTCAGGTGCTTTGGCCGCAGCCGTAAAGAAAGCAAATGAAGCCGGCATTCCGGTAGCGGCATTTGACCGTAACGTATCCGGCGGGGAATTGGCTGGCCTTGCGGAATCGGATAACAGGGCGCATGGAGCAAAGGCAGCCGAACTGATGGCAGAAGTTGCTAAGAAGTCAGGTATGGATATTTCCGAGTTGAAAGTCCTGGAACTCCAGGGAGCGCTTTCAACTTCAGCCGGACTGGAGAGACATGAAGGTTTCGTGTCAAAAGCGCAGGAACTCGGAATCAACATTGTTTCATCTCTGCCGACAGAATTTAAATCCGATATAGCATATTCGGCCGTAATGGATGCCCTGCAGGCAAAACCGGAAATCAACGCTATCTTTGTTCCCAGTGACAATGCATGCTACAACGGCGTTGAATCTGCTCTTACCCAGATAAACAGACTGAAGAAAACAGGAGAAAAAGGCCATATAATTATTACAACCGTAGATGGCGGGCCGCTGGGACTGGAAGGAATCAGAAACGGATATATTGACGCGATAGCGGCACAGTCGAAGCTTTTGATGAGCCATGAAGCAATGATGCTGGCATATAAGACGGTAACCGGAGAGAAAATTGAAAATCCCATCGTAAGAATTCCGCCTACTCCTGTAACCATAGATAACGTTGATGATGAGAGCCTGTGGGCAAACGCAATTAAAAAAATGAAAAAGTAAAAAATGTAAGGATAATAATTTGTGGCAAGTGAATTGGAGAGCAATTCACTTGCCATAAATAAACATTCTGGGAGGTATCGACATGAGAAGAAAGTACGCAGTAATAACTGGATTTATGGGCAAGATACAGGACCGTTTTGCACAGTATGCTCCTGAGCGCAGTTTTGAGACAATGGTGCAGATGGCATCCACAATTAAGGGATGCTCCGGACTGGAAGTAGTTTATCCACAGGAGGTGCAGGATCCTGTCAAGGCCAAGGAAATATTGGACAAGTATGGTATGGGTGTCGCAGCTCTGAATGTGAATTTGAAAGGTGAGCCCAAATGGTTATTCGGCTCCATAAGCAGCCCGAATCCGGAAACAAGAAAAGAAGCTGCGAAGTATATAAAGACTGGACTGGATTTAGCCGCAGGACTCGGATGTAATAAGGTAACGGTATCTTTCTTGAATGACGGTTCGGATTATCCTTTTGAATTGGATTTTGTACGTGCTTTTAATGATGCCGTGGAATGCATCCGTGAGTGTGCGATGTATCGGACCGATGTTAAATTGAGTCTCGAATACAAAGCTTCTGAACCCAGGGTTCATTGCTTGCTGAACAATGCAGGGAAAATGGCGTATTTCTGCAATATGGTGGGAATGGATAATGTAGGTGTTACACTTGACGCAGGTCATGCGCTGCAGTCCCTGGAAATCATGGGTGATTCCGTGGCATTTTTGGGCGCAACAAATCGCTTGTTCCATATACATGTGAATGATAATTACCGCAACTGGGATTGGGACCTGGTACCCGGCACGGTCAACTTCTGGGAGTACCTGGAATTCTGCATTTACCTGGACAAGGTCGGATATGACGGCTGGATAACAGCTGATGTATTCCCGCAGAGGCACAATCCTATCCGCATTATGGAAAAAACCTTTGATTTGATGGATTACATGTTTGATATTGCCGAAGCGATACAAGCGGACGGAGATATTTTCAAGATGATGAACAGCGGTTGCGATGCGTTTGAAGTAATGGATTATGTTCGCAAATTTGTAAAATAACAAGCAGGGTATCGGGGTGACCATAATGAACTATGAAGAGATCTTGACGAAAGAAACCGACGGTGTCTGTCTGATAAAAATCAACCGGCCGGAAATGAAAAACAAGTTAAGCATCAAGTGCATGAATGAGATCATGCATGTACTGGAATCCAAATCAAAGGACGATTCCTGCTATAGTGTCATACTGGCCGGGAATGGAGAATATTTCTGCTCTGGAGGAGAACTGGGCGATTTTCGTGTCAAGACCCCAATGGAGATTAAAGATTTTGGCTCTGCATTTATTAAATTGCATACTTCGATGGTGAATTTTCCAAAGCCGATCATTGCAGCAGTGGAAGGGGATGCGCTGGGAGGCGGGTTCAGCCTGGTGGAAGCCTGTGATTTTGCTGTAGCTGCTGAGTCAGCACTTCTTGCAATTCCCGAAATATTGGACGGGCTGGCTCCTGCCATGGGTTTATCCGGCATATTTGCGCAATTGCCCAAAAAAGTGGTTATGTCGCTGGGATTGCTGGGACATAAATTTACCGCGGAAGAGGCACTTATGTACGGAATGGTGAATTATGTTGTCAAGAAGGACGAAGTGCTTGAAAAGGCCTATGAGTTGGCTAAATCCTTTAAAGACAAAAGCCCCACAGCTGTCAGGCTGTTTAAGGAACTGTTCGTTGATATGGGATTAATGGATTATGATAGAAGATTGCGGTTAGGGCAATCAATGATGATTACCCTCTTAAAGTCAAATGACGGCATGGAAGTATTGCAGTCAAAGGAACAAAAACGAGAGCCAAAGTGGCAGAGAAAATAATTATGCAAGGAGGAAAACCTGTGAAATTATTTGAGCCTATATCATTAGGAACCAACCTGTGCGTAGGATATTCACTGGAAGAAGCGCTTGATATCGTAAAAGAATGCGGATTTGATTATGCGGAGCTTTCTTCGATTGTTAACATGTGCGAGCATATAGATCCCAAGAAAATCAGCCCGGAATATATAGAAAAAGTCAAGGATATGCTTGACAAGGCCGGAATTAAATGTTATGCCGTGGCAGGCCATGTGGACTTGACCATTGACGAGCAATTTAACGATTTCCTTAAAAAGATTGAATTCGCGGGAAAAATCGGGGCTAAAATCATTAACACCAATTCAGGTCCGATCGAGAGACTTTCCACGTTTCATAAAAACATGGTTAAAATCATCGAAACGGCTGAACGCTGGAATGTTATCATAGGCTTGGAATCGCACGGTGACATAATAGATACGGCCAAGGACTGCATTTCTATTTTCAGGGAGTACAATCATCCGCTGGTGCGCTTGAATTACGATTGCGGAAACGTGCATTTCTACAGCGGGGGCACCGTCAAGATAGAAGAAGACCTTAAATACGGATTGGAATATTTGTCTTACATCCATATTAAGGATGCGCGCATTCAGGGAAATAAAATAGAAAATGTTCCGATCGGCGACGGGGACCTCAACTTTGAAAAGATATTCGATGTGCTGAAAGGCCTGGGGAGGGTAATTCCGTGCGGACTTGAGATTCCCGTTCATATGAAAGGGGTTCTTGGAGAAAGCATGAAACCGACCAATGTTCCCATGGCCAGGGAAGAAATAGTGAGAGCGGCGAAGCGTTCAATGGACTATATAAATAAGCTGCTAAACTGAACGGCGGTTTGCCGTTTAAATAACGATAACCAAATAATGCCTGACAAAGGTATTATTTGGTTATCGAAATTCCTGTATATACATGTGTCGATTTGTTGTGAACGGCAGTGCAATATGGTAACATAATAATTAGATATGGACAAATTGCATTAAAAAGGGGAGAGGTTGAATTGTCTGAAAGGCCTCTTAGAATACTGATTGCAGAAGATGAAGCTATGAATTTGCTGGGTTTTAAGTCTTTTCTCGCTGATATAGGACATCAGGTAGTCGGAGAAGCTTATGACGGGGTCATGGCTGTCGAGTTGGCCAGAGAACTTTCCCCTGATCTCATAATTATGGATATTAAAATGCCTAAAATGGATGGGATCAAGGCGCTTGAGTATATTAACCAAGATTCCGAAAGAATAATTCCATGTATTTTTGTGACTGCCTTCAGTGACATCCAGTTAATTAATAAAGCCAAGGATGTAGGAGCATTCAGCTATCTCATCAAACCGGTGAATTATGAAAGCCTGATGGCTGCAATAGAAATAACGATGGTTCGTTTTAACGAGTATTTGGAATTGAAAAAAGAATTAATTACTGCAAGGACGGATTTGCATAATCGAAAGATTATCGAAAGAGCAAAGGGCATTTTAATGGATGAGTTTTATTTCAAGGAGCAGCAGGCGATGGAGTATCTCCAGAAAAAAAGCCGCAATGAAAACAAAAAAATCATCGAAGTTGCTAAAGAGATTATACGTATGAAAGAGGCTTTATTGAAAAATGATAAATACTGATAACTATAACGTCAAGCGGATTAATTTGCAGCCACTTAATATTACAGCGTCATCAAGCGACGTGATAGCGGTTATCGGTGTGAAAGATACGGATATCAGCAAGGTCTTTGAGCGTTTTAACGCTTATGATCCTCTTAATCAGCTTAAGTTAAAAAAGAGCAGGGCAAACAGCAATACCCCCGTTATACAATGCATAAAGAGTGAGACCGATTTATTTAAGGACTATACTGCTTATGATAATTTTCTGTTAACTGAGAAAAAATTGCTCCACTACAACAAAAAACAGCTGGCTGAATATTGTGATACACTCACAACGACCTATCGATGCAGTATAGACTTAAATGAAAAAATAGGCAATATGACTGTCAGCGAAAGAATTATCGTGGAGATGTTTCGCGCCTTTATCCTGGACCCGGACATGCTCGTGCTGTATAATCTGTTTTCTTTCCTGGATTTTAATAATTCCAATATCCTTATTTCCATGATAAATGACCTGAAAGAAAAAAATAAAATAATCCTTTATCTCACAACAAAGTGGGAAGACGCTATAAAAATAGCGCAGCGGGTATTCGTGGTAATGGATGACAATGTGCTAGGTGAAATGAGCGCGGAAGAAGTGAAAAGGAATCCGCAGCATTTGGTTTACCTTCTTTCAGGCAGAAAACTGATAGAAGAACAAGACAGTTATGATGAAACCGCGGATATATTGAGCTTACTGAATACCGGCGCGGAATACCTGACGAGCAACCTGAAAATAAAAGATACGCTTGAATAGAGAGTGTGAAGAAAAGTCTGTAAAATAAGCTTTCTATGATAAAATAAGAAATCATAGGAGGCATTTATATGGGAAAAAGACGAGAGCCCATGAGTGAGGGCAAAAAGAACATCATAGC
>JBLNDI010000087.1:0-2758 GCA_050261495.1 Bacillota bacterium | reverse complement strand
GCTGAGGATGTCCATGCTTAGTCGATTTGGCATCGATGAGGTTACAAAAAGCGATATAGATAAGGAATACGAAGCGGATAACGCCTCGCTTTACAGCAACCTGCTCAAGGCTGCCAAACTTGACAGGGTTACAGGCAGCAGGGTGTCGGGGGACGGGACCGCTGTTATAACATATTATCACACATTATCATTGTCCGGCGATTCCGAAATCAGGCAGAAAATGTCTGCCGAATTGAGAAAGACCGGCGAGGGGTGGAAAATTATTTTGATTGAGGAAGGTTTGCAATAATGTTGCATGCATTTTCGAGGTTTGAATTGCTGGTAGGCCGCGAAGCGATAGAAAGGCTGAAATACTCGAAGGTTGCCATATTCGGTGTAGGAGGGGTCGGAAGTTTTGTGGCCGAAGGGCTTGCAAGGGGCGGAGTAGGCAGGTTTATACTGGTTGATGACGACCTTGTTTGCATTACGAACTTTAACAGGCAGATACACGCTACCGTGAAAACCATGGGAAGACCCAAGGTGGACGTAATGAAGGAAAGGATCCTGGACATAAACCCGGATGCCGAGGTGGAAACATACAAGCTTTTTTATCTTCCCGGGACGGCGCTGGATTTTCTTGACGAAGATGTGGATTACATTGTGGACGCCATAGACACGGTTGCGGCAAAGGTGGATCTTGTTGTCAGGGCGAAAGAAAAGGGAATTCCCATTATTTCAAGCATGGGGGCGGGAAACAAGTTTGACCCGACAAAACTAAAAATTACGGATTTGAGCGAAACATCCGTCGACCCGCTTGCGAGGGTTATGCGAAAGAAACTGAGGGACAAAGGGATAACTTCGCTTAAGGTGCTTTTTTCTTCCGAGGTCCCGGCAGAAACGGAAGACGGCGGGCAAAAGGCATGCGGCTATGAATGCGCCGGTTGCGCGGGTTCCGAGAGAAAAAACGTGGGCAGGAAGAGAACGCCGGGAAGCACGTCGTTTGTTCCCCCGGTTGCCGGTTTGATTATAGCCGGTGAGGTTATCATGGATCTTATCGGCAGGGGGGAAAGGAATGTTTGAAAAAAGAGTTGCCATATTTACCGGGCATTTCGGCAGCGGAAAGACCGAAATCGCCGTCAATTACGCGGTTCAGCTGGCAGAGGCAGGAAAAATTGTTGCCATAGCGGATATGGATATAGTTAATCCTTTTTTCAGGACCGCAGATGCCAAAAGATTGCTTGAGAACATGGGAATAAAAGTTATTGCGCCCCTTTATGCAAATACCAATGTAGATGTGCCGTCATTGCCTGCCGAGATAAATACATTGTTCGAGGATAAGAGGTTCTATGTGGTCCTTGACGTGGGCGGCGACGACCTTGGCGCGCGGGTGCTTTCAAGGTACGCCGGGTTAATCGCAAGGGAAGACTACACCCATTACCTGGTTATAAATACAAGAAGGCCGATGACCAGGACTCCCAATGAAATAGAAAAAATGATAATGGAGATTGAGGCCAGCTCCGGGCTCAAGGTGGACATGCTTGTGAATAACGCGAACCTGCTTGGATCAAGTACGCCGGAACTGATTGAAGAAGCTTCCGGCATTATCGGAACCGTATCCCGGAAACTTTCCATACCGGTGGGATTAATAAGCGGTATGAAGGAAGTACTCCGGCAATACAAGGGGGACCCCGGCGTTGAGAGGCTTTATCTCAGGAAATTTATAAAGCTGCCCTGGGAGTGAGATAAACCCGGTTAAGGATAAACGCGGGAGAGGATAAGCAAGGACTTGAATAAATCCAGGGATGAAACAAACAGGGGAATTGTATAAACCTGGTAATGGAATAAAAATGAAAGGGTTGGTGTATGATGCAGAAGGCGGTCGAAATGGTAAGCCAGGGACTGACATTGAGAGGAATGCTCCACATGCCGGACAAAAGTGAGGGCAATGTGCCGGTGGTTGTACTCTTTCACGGGTTTACCGGCAATAAGATGGAGCCGCACTTTATTTTTGTAAAATTATCAAGGATGCTCGAAAAAAAAGGCATCGCAAGCGTGAGGTTTGATTTCGGAGGGAGCGGGGAAAGCGACGGCGACTTTGTAAACATGACTCTTTCCGGTGAGGTAAGGGATGCCCATAACATATTGGATTATGTCAAGCAGCTTGACGGAATCGATACCGGAAGAATCGGTGCGGCAGGACTGAGCATGGGCGGCGCGGTAGCCAGCATATTGGCCAGCGAAAGAAACGATGAAATAAAATGCCTGTGTCTCTGGGCGCCTGCGGGGAATATAAGCGCATTGCTGACGTCGAATTTATCAGAAAATGATATCTGTTTATTGCGCAAAAAAGGGTTCCTGGATCGCGCAGGCTTTTTAGTAGGTGCCAATTTCATCGATGATGTTGCTAAGCTAAATATTTACGAGATGGCGAAGAACTACCGCAAAAATGTATTGCTGCTGCACGGCGACAATGATACTGCCGTGCCGGTAAGCGCTTCGGAAACGTATCTCAGGAACTATGGCGCAACGGCGGAACTGAAGGTGATAAGCGGAGCCGACCATACATTCAACAGGTTCGAGTGGGAAAAGGAAGTGCTGGACAGCACCGTGGAGTTCTTCTGCAAAGAACTGCTATAAAAACGTGTGGGCATAGGGCAAGTAAGGACATCATTTGCAAGTATGTCGGATAGGGCGGCTTGCTTTATTAATAAACCATGCATAAAATATAAGAGTCTTTAAAATAATCCCAGGTTAGAAAACAAAAGTGACTCGCCCAGGG
>JBLNDI010000086.1:0-40616 GCA_050261495.1 Bacillota bacterium | reverse complement strand
AGGTTAACGACGGCGATGGAATTGTCCTTTTGTCAAAAAAGATGATCGAGTCGTTGAGAGGTTTCGTGACCCTTTGGACGGCTTTTGAGATTAACACGCCCGTACAGGGGAAAGTGGTGGAGATAACCAGCGGCGGCGTTATTGCCAGCGTTAACGGGGTAAAGGTTTTCATACCGGCATCGCAGGTTTCCGACAGATATGTAAAGGATTTGAACGAATACCTTGGCAAGGCTATAACATTCTCTATCATAGAATTCAACAAGCAGAAAAAGAAAATTGTCGGCTCAAGGAGAATTGTCCTGACGGAAGAAAAGGAAAAAATGGAGGAGCAGTTCTGGAGCGGCATGGAGGTCGGCAAAAAGGTTGAAGGTACCGTAAAAAGTCTTACAGATTTCGGCGCTTTCGTGGATATCGGCGGTATAGACGGCCTGGTGCATGTTTCCGAGCTTTCCTGGACAAAAGTAAAACACCCGTCGGAGATTTTAAAAGCAGGTGACAAGGTTGAGGTTACCATCCTTGATTTTGACAGGGATAAAAAGAGGATATCGCTGGGATTGAGAAAAGAAGAAGACAATCCCTGGTTCAATGCGGAAGAGAAATACAAGGTGGGAGATATTGTTAAGGGGACGGTAGTTAGGCTTGTTCCGTTCGGCGCGTTCATTGAACTGGAAAAAGGCCTCGACGGACTTGTTCATATTTCCCAGATTTCGAATTTCAGGCTTGCAAAACCCGGCGACGCTCTAAAACTCGGGCAGGAAGTGGAAGCAAAAATAATCGAGGTTAATATTGAAGCGAAAAAAATCAATTTAAGCATAAAAGAAGTAAGCCCGATCGATCCGCCTTCCGTTACGGCGAATGCGAAACAGGCAAAGAACGTACCTGCCGATACCGCGCCCGAAAAGAAAGAAGAGGAAGAAGAAGCGCCGACCGGGCACACGGAAGAGCTGCATAATACTATTGGCGACATGATTAGTATTGCGGACGAAAATAAATAACCGGCGACAGGTTTGTTTCAAAGGTGTATGCAATGGATTACGAAGGTTTTAAGAATGAAATTTTAAAACTTACCGATATTAACCTGAGCCAATATAAAGAAAAACAGATGAAACGGAGGATCGACTCGTTAATCCAAAAGAACAGGTACGAATCGTACCGTGACTATGTCGGTGCGCTCAAGACAAACAAGGAACTGTATGATGAATTTATAAATTACCTGACAATCAATGTTTCCGAGTTTTACAGGAACCCGGAGCAATGGGAAGTGCTGAAAGAGCATATTTTCCCGTTATTGCTCAAGAAGTCGCCATCCCTGAAAATATGGAGCTCGGCGTGTTCTACAGGTGATGAACCATATACTCTTGTAATGGTTTTAAATCATTTTATCCCGTTGAAGAATATAAAAATACTTGCAACCGACATTGACAGGGAAGCCATAAAGAAAGCGAAGGCGGGAATTTACACGGAAAAAAGCGTTGAAAAGCTGCCGGTGCAATACCTGGCGAAATATTTCAGGAAAGAAGGAAACTCCTACATAATTAATGACGATGTGAAAGCCTGCGTTGAGTTTTCACGGATTAACCTGTTAAAAGATCCGTATCCGGAAAACTGCGACCTTATAGTTTGCAGGAATGTATTGATATATTTCACGGAAGAGGCAAAAGAAGAAATATATAAAAAGATTAACAAGGCCCTGAAAACCGGCGGAGTATTGTTTATAGGAAGTACGGAGCAAATCATCATGTCCGGCAAATATTCGCTCAAGCCCGTAAAGACTTTCTTTTACATAAAGGAAGGCGAAATCCGCCATGAACCGGCAAGCGAGCAGAGTTATATTTCTGGTTGACATGAACGCATTTTTCATAAGCTGCGAGATGGCTCGAAATCCTGATTTAAAAGGCCATCCCGCTGCTGTTGCCGGTGATCCGAAAAAAAGGACGGGTATAATTCTTGCAGCCAATTATGAAGCCAGAAAGTTCGGCGTTAAGACCACCATGCCCGTCCATGAGGCGTTAAATCTTTGTCCCGGGCTTGTCCTTGTTCCCCCGACCCGCGGATTGTACGCTAAAAAATCCAGGGAAGTAATGGAGATCCTGTCCAGGTTTACACCCATCATTCAGCAGAACAGCATAGACGAAGCATGGCTGGATTTGACTGGCTGTGAAGGCTTGTTTGGAAACCCGGTCCGGATTGCCGAAAAAATTATGAATGATATTGTAAATGAACTGGACTTGTGGTGTTCCATTGGCATATCGGAGAACAAGTTTCTTGCCAAAATGGCGTCTGAAATGAAAAAACCGCTGGGCATAACAGTGCTTTGGGTAAAAGATATAGAAGAAAAATTATGGCCACTGAGAGTCGGGGAAATGTACGGTATCGGCAAACAGACAGAGAAACGGCTGAATGAAATGGGCATAATGACCATAGGAGACCTTGCGCGCTGCAGTGAAAAACTGCTTCGCGAAGAATTCGGCAAGTACGGCGAAGAGATGAAAAGGCTGGCGAACGGGATAGACCCGTCCCCGGTTGTTCCGCACGGTAACACCGGGATAAAATCGATCAGCCGCAGCATCACCCTGTCAAAAGACATAACCGATATCGAGCATGCAATGTCCGTAATACTGGGTCTTGCCGAGGAAGTCGGCGAAGAAGCCCGCAGAAACAATTTTAGGGGTAAAACGGCGTCAATAGTTATAAGGTACTCTGATTTTAAAACGATTACGAGACAGAAAACAATAGCGCCTTCCTTCCTTACCAGGGAAATCTACGCGGCTTGCTGCGAACTGCTTAAGGACAACTGGGACTCCGGAAAGCCGGTCAGACTCCTGGGAGTAGGCCTCTCGAACGCGCATACTGACGAATATGCGGCTGAGCAGCTTTCTATTTTTGACGTTAACAAGGAATTGCAGGATGAAGTTACTAAAGAAGAGAAACTGGAGAAGGCCATGGATTCCATACGCTCACGCTTTGGCAGGGACAAGCTGGTACGCGCGAAGCTTGTTGACGGTGGCAGGAAACAGGCGAAAAAGGACGAATGAACCGGCGGATAGGGCGGCTTGCATGGGGCGCGGGCAATTTGACATCAGGTTTCCTCATGGGCAGGCTGTAATGTCCTGTCTCACTTCAACGCGGTGCGGATGAACCGAGTGAATTGCATGCGGGTGCAGGTCAAGGCATCGGATGAAAGCTCCGAGCGACTCCAACGCATATGCCTTTCTTTTGTTCGGCCGCTTCTAATATGACATCGTGTCATTGCCAGCTAAATCCGCCATCCGTGGCGGATTTGCCTCACCTTGGTATGGCATATACGGGATTCGCTAAGTCATTTCATCATATGCCTTGACCCGCACCCGCATGCAATCCGTGAAAAGCGCACCGCAACATGTAACCATTCATACACATGATGTCAATTGCCCGCACCCCATGCAAGACGCCTTATCCGCTGATTTATCTCGCGCCTGCACCATTTATGGCGCAGGTTGTGACTCCCAATTTCATTCGGAAGAAAAAAAAGCCTCCGGGAAATTCCCGGAGACTTGGTGCGGGAAACAGGACTTGAACCTGCACACTCTTGCGAGCTCTAGTACCTGAAACTAGCGCGTCTGCCAATTCCGCCATTCCCGCGTCTCAAAATGCAATATTAATTCTACTAGAAATGATGTATAATTGCAAGTAGTAAATATGAAAAGTTTTTCGCGATACTGGCAATCGCAATATGCCTGGAGGTAAAATTAATTGAACGTTAAGCTTGAAGAATTTAAAAAAGACATAAAGACCAAAAAAGTGGCGGTATTGGGTATAGGTATCAGCAATACGCCGCTGATAAAATACCTTGGAAGCCTGGGGGTTAAAATCACGGCTTTTGACAGGGCTGACGAAACCGCCCTGGGAGACACCATCAAAAAGCTGGATGGACTTGATATCAAGTATAGCCTGGGTCCGGACTATTTAAAGGAGCTGAAGGGATTTGACCTCATTTTCAAGACGCCAAAGGTCCGTTTTGACATACCGGAACTTGTGAGAGAAGCGGAAGCAGGCGCGGAAATAACATCTGAAATGGAGCTGTTCTGCAAGCTGTGCCCGGCAAGGATCTTTGCCGTCACAGGCAGCGACGGGAAAACAACCACTACCACGCTGATAGCAAAAATACTGGAGAAACATGGTTACAAATGCTGGCTAGGCGGGAATATCGGGACGCCCCTGCTTGATAAAATCGACGAAATAGGGGAAACGGACATGGTAGTCCTTGAATTGAGCAGTTTCCAGCTGCATACAATGCGAAACAGGATACATACGGCAGTGGTTACGAACATCTCGCCGAACCACCTGGATGTCCACACGTCAATGAATGAATATATCGACGCAAAAAAGAATATTTTCCTGTACCAGAACGAAAATGACACCCTTGTTCTTAATTATGACAATAAAATAACCCGTGAGTTCGCATCAGAAGGTCCGGGGAAAGTTATCTTCTTCAGCCGCCGGGAACAATTGGAGCAGGGAGTTGTAATATCAGGCGGAAACGTCGTTTATCGCGACAGTGGAGGAAAAGAGCGGGTGATAGTCGGTACCGGCGATATACTGCTTCCGGGCAGTCACAACCTTGAAAACTATATGGCTGCTGCAGCCGCAACGATTGATTTCGTTGAGCCAGGCGACATAAAGAAAGTCGCTTCCTCGTTCACCGGCGTGGAGCATAGGAACGAACATGTCCGCGACATAAACGGCGTAAGCTTTTACAACGATTCCATAGGGACAAGTCCGACCCGAACAATTGCCACCATCAATTCGTTCAGCAAAAAAGTAATACTGATCGCCGGCGGTTACGACAAGCATATACCATATGATGAAATGGGAGAAACGCTGGCTGCCAGGGTAAAGTGCCTTGTTTTAATAGGCCAGACCGCGGGCAGGATAGAAAAAGCGCTAACGGATGAAATTGAAAGGACCGGCAGGGGGAAGGACATACCGGTAATTCATTGCCCGTCGCTGGAAGAAGCCGTGATGAAAGCTTATGAAAACGCGCAGGAGAGCGATATCGTCCTATTATCTCCGGCCAGCGCCAGCTTTGATATGTTTAAAAACTTCGAGGAACGCGGAAACGCTTTTAAGAAGATTGTAGACGAGCTGGCTTGCAGCATCGGAGCGAAAAATACGCTAAACGGCTAAAGTAAATTTTTCAAAGGAAATTGCATTCAATATGTCGAATAACATAAATTGCTTCTGAAAATGTAAAATATATTATTTGATTCTGTGAGGTACCTTATGAAAATATCTTTTTTAGGAGCGGCAAAAACCGTTACCGGATCATGCTTTTATGTAGAAACAAACTCATGCCGTTTTATTGTTGATTGCGGAATGCACCAGGGCAGCAGCGCCGATGAATCCATCAACCATGAGCCGTTCCCGTTCAACCCGGCCGAACTTGATTTTATGCTGCTGACACATGCTCACGTAGACCACAGCGGCCGCATACCCAAGCTTTACAACGACGGGTTCAAGGGACCGATATATGCCACAAAAGCGACAGTTGAGCTATGTTCCATCATGCTGCCGGACAGCGGGCATATCCAGGAGTTTGAAAACGAATGGATAAACCGGAAGCGTGGAAGGGCAGGCCTGCCGCCGGTACAGCCCTTGTATACGGCGCAGGACGCGCTTGACTGCATAAAACTCTTTTCCAGCGTGCGTTATTACGAGGAAATCCGCATCAACAACCATGTCAGGGCACGCTTCAACGACGCCGGCCATATGCTTGGTTCATCGATAATCGAAGTCTGGATCAGGGAAAATGGCGAAGAGATAAAAATCGTGTTCACGGGAGACCTGGGAAACAGGAATATGCCTATATTGAGGGATCCGGATATTATAGAGGGCGCCGATTACCTTTTTATAGAATCTACTTATGGCAACAGGGCGCATATGAATGTCGAAAACAAGATAGAAAGGTTTATGGAAGTAATCAATTCCACGGTGGCAAAGGGCGGAAATATCATAATACCGTCTTTCGCGGTCGGCCGGACCCAGGAGATCCTTTACGAGTTGTTCAAGCAGCGGGAAAAATACGGAAACACGTTGAATAAATTGCTGGAAATCCCGGTATACGTGGACAGCCCGCTGGCTGTCTCGACAACCCAGGTTTTCAGGAACAACCTTGACTGCTATGACGAGGAGGCGCGGGCTTATATAGAAAACGGGGACAATCCGCTTGATTTTCCGGGACTTCATTTTACACAGTCCGTCGAAGAATCCAAGGCCTTGAACGAGAACAAGGACAGCAAGATTATTATTTCCGCCAGCGGCATGTGCGAGGCGGGCAGGATAAAACACCACCTCAAGCACAACTTGTGGAGGAGCGAGTCATCGGTCGTGTTTGTCGGATACCAGGCCCAAGGCACGCTTGGAAGAAGGCTGGTGGACGGAGCTGAGAAAGTAAGGATCTTTGGCGAAGAGATAACGGTAAATGCCAGGATTGAAATGATAGAAGGATTTTCCGGCCATGCCGACAGGAACGGATTGATAGACTGGATCGGCAAGTTGAGGTACAAACCGGCGAATATATTTATTGTCCACGGCGAAGAAGAAGCAATGTATGATTTCTCCAGGATGATCAATGAGGAGTTTAATATTGCGACTATTATACCTGAACGCGGCGACGCCTTCATATTGTCCAAGGCGGGCGTGTCGGCAGCGGAAGGAATTGCGCTGGCTATCGGCAAGAAGGAGAGGGTATACGGATTCAAGCGTCTTGAGATTATTCATATGCTTGATAAGCTGAAGGAGGAGCTTGATGAAGCGTCGGCCATAATCAGGGACGATCTGAAGAAAGACAAGAAAGATATAGAGGTGGATGAACTTTTAGTAAAGCTTAAGAGATTTGAGCAGTATATTGTTGATATAATTAAATAACGTTTTTGTTAAAAATAAAGCCGGGAGGATATCTTGCATGGATGACAGGACGGGTGAGGCCGGTAATTTACCTGGCGGCAATTTGCTTGATGATCTGAAAGAACGCGAGAAAGAACTCAATTGCCTTTACATGGTTGATGAGATTCTAGGGAATCAGCAACTGTCGATTTCAGAACTGTTTGAAGGCATTATAAGGGTATTGCCTTCAGGCTTCAGGTTCCCGGAACTATGCCAGGCAAAGATTGTTTATAATAACCAATGCTATAAAACGCCTGGTTTTATTGATTCCCCCATATCGAAAACATATGCCGTAAAGGCAGACGGTAAGGATATAGGCCTTATTCAAGTGGTTTATACAAAAACAGTACCGAAAACGGAAGAAGGATACTTTCTTGAAAAAGAAAGGATGCTTATCAGGGCTGTTGCTGACCGCATCGGGCAAATGATTATTTACCGGCAGATGAAATCGGTTCTGAACGGATGGGAATTGGCAAAGACGCAAAAATCGGACAAAGGCGACGAAAGCGGTCATCATGAATGGCAGGTCATAATTGATTTCCTGCGGCAAAGCGACCATGAATCGCTCGCGTATATTTGCAGGAATCTTACAAATTACCTGTTAATCATCGGCATTAAAGAAGCTTCGGATGTATTCAGCAGCCCTTCGGACGACAGCGAACTGTCCGAGACGGGGTATGCAAATTTTCCTGCAAGGATAAAGCCTGCCGAGGGTATTGAAATCATCGCCGAAAGAGTGTTCAGGATTGCAGAAAAGTACCTTGCCGGCGTCGAGATTTCCGCACTGGTAAAAAGATGGATACAGGAAAAAAGTTATTACTCCCTTATCAGGGCAATCGGAAGCATAGCCCCGTCCTTGCGGAACATCATAGAGGAAATCCGGAAACTCCGGGACACGGTAAAAAATGATGAACTGCTGTATTCCCCAAAAGAACGGCTGATAAATGTCGGCCTTATCACAGGCTTGCTGTGCGACAAGCCCGATTTTGTAAATGTCGCCAAGCAATATATAAGCCTGAGGGATTTTTTCGATATCATCAACCGGATTATATTTCCGATAAACAGCCGCGGCAAGCTGGGAGGAAAAAGCACGGGTCTTTTCCTTGCCCAGAAAATACTTGCCAAGGAAATAGAGAATTCCGGCCTGGCCGACCCCGTCAAGGTGCCAAAAACATGGTATATTACCACCGACGCGATGACGGAGTTTTTGCAGTACAACAACCTGGAAGAGCTAAATGAGCAGAAATATAAAGATCTGCAGGAAATACGCATTGAATACCCGAATATTGTACGTTTGATAAAAAGCGCCAAGTTGCCGCCTGAAATCCTCAGAGGCCTGTCCGTGGCCCTTGATGACTTTGGTGAAAACCCGCTTATAGTGCGCAGTTCAAGTACCCTTGAAGACCAGTCGGGCGCCGCGTTTTCAGGAAAATATAAAAGCCTGTTTTTAGCGAATCAAGGAACCAAGAAAGAGCGCCTGGAAGCCCTTGAGGATGCCATCCTGGAAGTGTATGCGTCCGTATTCAGCCCCGATCCGAACCAGTACAGGATTGAAAAAGGATTGATTGATTTGCACGAGGAAATGGGGATCATGATCCAGGAAGTGGTCGGGAAACGGGCTGGAAAATACTTTTTCCCGCTGTTTTCAGGCGTTGCTTTCAGCAATAATGAGTACCGCTGGTCTCCAAGGATCAAGCGCGAAGACGGGCTTATCAGGATGGTGCCGGGACTCGGGACCCGCGCAGTCGACCGTCTCAGCGATGATTTTCCCATCATGCTGTCTCCCGGCCAGCCCGGTATCAAGGTTAACATAGTACCCGAAGAAATCAGGAGATATTCTCCGAAAAAGATAGATGTTATCAATTTGGAGAGCAGGTCGTTTGAAACCGTGGACATCGCGGATTTGCTCAAGGAATGCGGCGACCAGGTGCAGGATATACACAAGATAGTGTCAAAAATGGAATATGACCATATTGTCAAGCCGAATAAGTTTGAAATAGATTTTAAAAAAGATGATCTTGTGGTGACTTTCGACGGTATCATATCGGATACCAGGTTTATAAAACAAATAGGAAGAATCCTGAAAACGCTGAAGGAAAAAACAGGCATGCCGGTGGATATAGAATTTGTTTCCGACGGGGACGACCTGTACTTGCTGCAGTGCAGACCGCAAAGCTACAGCGAGGAAAACGTGCCTGCCCCCATACCGAAGGATGTTTCCGCGAAAGACATAATATTTTCCGCAAAACGTTTTGTCTCAAACGGCCTTATTCAAAATATTTCACACATAGTGTATGTTGATCCGGACGAATATAGCAGCATTACCGCGCTGGAAGATCTAAAGGCCGTGGGCAGGGTGGTTGGAAGGCTTAATGCCGTTCTCCCGAAGAGGCAGTTTATTCTCATGGGACCCGGGCGGTGGGGAAGCCGTGGCGATATTAAGCTCGGGGTTTCGGTAAGCTATTCCGACATTTGCAATACGGCCGCATTGATAGAGATCGCCGTTAAGAAGACCGGGTATATGCCGGAGCTTTCCTTCGGAACGCATTTCTTTCAAGACCTTGTAGAGTCGAATATACGCTACCTGCCGTTATATCCTTATGACGAGGGTGTGATTTTCAACAGCACGTTCCTGACAAGGTCTCCCAATATCTTGGGCGAAATATTCCCGGAATATGAAAAATACCAGGATGTTATAAGGGTAATAAATGTACCGGGTTCTACTGGCGGGCTTTTGCTTAATATCGCCATGAACGGCGATTTGGGAGAAGCCTTGGGTTACCTGTCCTCACACCCGGTTGCGGTTGAAATAGCGAAAGATATAAAACCGATTGAATATGATGATTTCCGTGTCGATGAAAATTCATGGCGCTGGCGCTATTACATGGCCGAGCAGATTGCCGCAAAACTCGATCCGCAGCTTTACGGCGTAAAAGCCCTATACCTCATAGGGAGCACGAGCAACGGCACGGCAAACCCCGGCAGCGATATCGATCTGCTGGTGCATTTCCAGGGCACGCCGGAACAAAAGGCCAGCCTTATGAACTGGTTGAATGGCTGGAGCCTGTGCCTTGCTGAAACCAATTACCTCAAGACCGGCTACAGGATGGACGGTATGCTTGATGTCCACATTATCACCGATGAAGATATCAGGAAGAAAACCTCATTTGCAATCAAAATCGACAATATTACCGAGCCTGCCCAGCAGCTGAAACTAAAACAATAGGGAATGCCTGGATTGCATTCCCTTTTGTTATCTTGTTATTTTCCTGCTATATGCCTGTTATATGCCCTGGGCATACATTGCCGTTGCGACCTTTTCAAAACCTGCTATATTGGCGCCCGCGGCAAGATTATCGCCAAAACCGTATTCCTTAGCAGCACGCCTTGCATTCTTGCAAATGTTTATCATGATATCCTTCAGCTTATTGTCGACTTCTTCAAATGTCCAGGAATATCTCATGCTGTTCTGGCTCATTTCGAGGCCCGAAACGGCAACTCCGCCGGCATTTGCAGCTTTTGCAGGACCGTATACCACGTTGTTCTTTATAAATACTTCGATTGCTTCGGGTGTGGACGGCATGTTGGCTCCTTCACCAACGGCGAAGCAACCGTTCTCGACAAGAATTCTTGCTGAATTTTCGTCTATTTCATTCTGCGTGGCGCAAGGAAGGGCAATATCGCATTTTATGGTCCAGATGCCGGAGCATCCTTCGGTGTAGACGGCTTTCGGGTGGTACTTGATATATTCGCTGATTCTCTTTCTTTCCACTTCCTTAATCTGCTTGACCGTATCAAGCTTAATACCATCCTCATCGTAAATATAACCGTTTGAATCGCTCAGGGCTATTACCCTGCCGCCAAGCTGGGCGACCTTCTGCGCCGCGTAAATGGCTACGTTGCCGGAACCTGAAATAACAACGTTTGCTCCCTGGAATGACTTGCCGCTGATTTGTTTCATCGCTTCTTCCATGAAATAGCACAGGCCATAACCCGTCGCTTCGGTTCTTCCAAGGCTGCCGCCCCATGTCAGGCCTTTTCCTGTTAAAACGCCGTTAAATTCATTTACTATCCTTTTATACATGCCAAACATATAGCCGATTTCACGGGCGCCGACGCCTATATCGCCGGCCGGCACATCCGTATCGGGTCCGATGTGTCTTGCAAGCTCAAGAATGAAGCTCTGGCAGAACCTCATAACCTCTCCGTCGGATTTGCCCTTGGGATCAAAATCGCTGCCGCCTTTGGCACCGCCCATGGGCAAGCCTGTAAGCGAGTTTTTGAAAATCTGTTCAAACCCGAGGAACTTTATGATTCCCAGGTAGACCGTCGGATGGAACCGTATACCTCCCTTGTAAGGACCGATAGCGCTGTTGAACTGCACCCTGAAGCCCCTGTTTACCTGTACCCTTCCGCTGTCATCTACCCAGGGAACCCTGAAAATAACCTGCCTTTCAGGCTCGACTATTCTATCGAAAATGCCGGCCTTTACCCATTCGGGGTGGTTTTCCGCAACCGGTTCCAATGATTCCAGCACTTCCTTCACTGCCTGATGGAATTCCGGTTCATTTGGATTTCTTTTTATTACTTGTTGCATGACACTTGATAGTATTTTCATATATTTCCCTCACTTTTTCATCTACACCGGCATAATGCAGGATTTGTATCGCTATGTTGCATATATAAGCATTAATGATGAAATACCATTTAATGTATAATATGCCCGTAACATTAGCCGTTGCTAAAATATCATTAATAATATACTCTTCGCCCTGATATTTTGTCAAGAAAAATATGAATTATTACTAAAGCAGGAATTGCATAATATTATACAAAGATGGGTGAGACTAGTGGCAGCGGCTAGACAGAGGCAGAACAGTTGCAAGAGGACAAACCCCCGTCTTCGAAACCGGACATATAGACATCCCTGTCTTATCCGATGCTAAAATTAGCTATGCTCGCACGGCTTTATATAAACTTTACAAAAAGACATAAACGGTTTACAATATAACGAGATTATTTGCGTGATGCATAAATTTATTGATTTATAGAATACACAAGGAGAAATTATGAAGAAATTGTTGTTGGGTAACGAAGCCATTGCCAGGGGGGCTTTTGAGGCAGGCGTGACAGTTGCTTCCGCATATCCGGGCACGCCCAGTACCGAGATTACCGAAAACCTGGCAAAATATGATGAAGTATACTGCGAATGGTCGCCAAACGAAAAGGTTGCGCTTGAAGTTGCCATCGGAGCTTCTGTTGCCGGCGCGCGTTCAATTTGTTCCATGAAGCACGTCGGGCTCAATGTGGCGGCGGATCCTTTGTTTACGGCTTCATACACGGGCGTGAACGGCGGTCTGGTGATAATGGTCGCCGACGATCCGGGCATGCACAGCTCACAGAATGAGCAGGATTCAAGATCTTATGCACGCGCTTCAAAGGTGCCGATGCTTGAACCTTCCGACAGCCAGGAATGCAGCGACTACGTCAGGCAGGCATTTGAAATAAGTGAAAGATATGACTGCCCGGTGATTGTAAGGTTAACGACACGCGTCGCCCATTCCCGCAGCATGGTGGAAACGGGAGAAAGACAGGAAAAGGATTTGAAACCATACGTGAAGGATCCGGGCAAATACGTTATGATGCCTGCCATGGCAAGGAAGAGGCATGTCGAGGTAGAAAAGCGGATTGAAGCGTTGAAAGATTTTGCCGAGACGACAACATTAAACAGGATCGAATGGGGAGACAGGAAAATCGGCGTTATTACGTCGGGGATATCATACCAGTATGCGAAAGAAGCCTTTGGAAATGTGTCGTACTTAAAGCTTGGAATGGTTTACCCGCTGCCGGATAAACTGATAACTGAATTTGCCGGGAAAGTTGATTCGCTTTACGTAATAGAAGAGCTTGATCCGTTTATTGAAGACCAGGTTAGGAAGCTGGGAATAGAGGTAAACGGCAAAAATCTTTTCCCCATCACAGGAGAGTATTCTGCCGTGCTTTTGAGAGAGAAAGCTCTCGGGATAAAACCCGACGAACCCTATGAGACCGGCGAACAGCCGCCGGCAAGACCGCCTGTCTTGTGCCCGGGCTGTCCTCACAGGGGAGTGTTTTACGTATTGAAGAAGCTTAAGCTTACTGTCAGCGGCGATATCGGCTGCTACACGCTTGGCGCGCTTCCTCCGATGGAGGCGATGGATACGTGTGTTTGCATGGGCGCAAGCATTGGCATGGCGCATGGAATGGAAAAAGCCAGGGGAAGAGAATTCGGCAGGAAGACGGTAGCGGTGCTGGGGGATTCAACTTTTGTGCATTCAGGTATTACCGGGCTGATCGACGTGGTTTACAACAAGGGTTGCACAACGGTAATCATACTTGACAACTCCATCACGGGCATGACCGGGCATCAGCACAACCCTGCAACCGGTATTACCATAAAAGGGGAGCCTTCAAGACAGGTTGACCTGGTATTGCTTGCCAGGGCGGTAGGCGTCGAACGTATCAGGGTGGTGGATCCTTTTAACCTGAAAGAGTTCGAAAAAGCGGTAAAAGAAGAAATAATGGCCGACGAGCCTTCCGTTATTATTTCGCAAAGGCCGTGCGCGCTTCTTAAAAGCGTAAGGTATGCCGGACCGCTTGAAATAAATGAAAAATGCAAGATGTGCAGGAGCTGCCTGAGGCTCGGATGCCCGGCAATAGTTGACAGGGGAGACAGCATAGTGATAAACGAAACCCTGTGCAACGGCTGCGCTCTATGCCAGGAAGTATGTGCTTTCAATGCAATTGAAAAGATGGTGAAAAAAGATGGATAGCTTGAATATAATGATTGTAGGCGTTGGAGGGCAGGGAACGCTGCTTGCCAGCAAGCTGATAGGAAGCGTTGGCGAAAAATGCGGGTATGACGTTAAGGTTTCGGAAGTCCACGGCATGTCGCAGCGGGGCGGCAGCGTCGTTACCTATGTCAGGCTGGGGGAAAAAGTATATTCCCCGATCATCGAAAAAGGCGGAGCGGACATAATACTTGCTTTTGAAAAACTGGAAGCGCTGAGATGGATCGATTATCTTAAAAAAGGCGGCATACTTATCATGAACTACCAGGAAATCGATCCCATGCCGGTTATTATGGGCAAATCGAAATATCCGGAGGATATTACGGAACGGCTTGGGAAAAGCGGCGTCCGCCTTTTGACGGTAAATGCGCTTGAAACAGCTGAAAAGTGCGGCAATATAAAAACCGTGAACGTAGTCCTTATAGGTCTCCTGGCAAGGATTACGGGCATAGGCAGGGATGTCTGGCAAAAAGCCGTTGAGGAGGTTGTCCCGCAGAAATTTCTTGAAGAAAACATTAAAGCTTTTAATGCGGGATACCAATATTGTGATAGTTAATTTAATATTATATAATAATTTACAGCCTGTTAGCTTTTGCGTGGGGCGGGCAGGGGCCCGTAATCCCTGAAAGTTATCCTGGGGGCAGGATATATGGGCATTTGAAAAATTTAAGGAGGGGTTTTAGTTGTTGTACTGGAACAAGTCGCGCGAATGCATGCCCAGGGAGGAGATGCAAAAGCTGCAGAGCAAAAGGCTTGTCAAGATCGTAAAGAACGTTTATCACAATGTGCCCCATTACAGGGCAAAAATGCAGGAAATCGGCCTTGAACCCGGTGATATTAAGGGCGTTGAGGATTTGCCGAAATTGCCGTTTACCTGCAAGCAGGATTTGAGAGATACCTACCCTTACGGCATGTTCGCGGTTCCGCTCAGTGAAATCATAAGAATACATGCATCGTCCGGGACAACCGGAAAACAAACCGTGGTTGGCTACACAAGGAAAGATATAGACACCTGGTCGGAAGTTATGGCAAGAACCCTTGTCAGCGCCGGGGCAACCAAGAACTCCGTTATCCAGATAGCTTACGGATACGGGCTTTTCACCGGGGGTCTCGGGACCCATTACGGCGCCGAAAGGATAGGAGCTTCGGTTATCCCTATATCCGGCGGAAATACGAAACGGCAGCTGCAGATCATGAAAGATTTCGGGACGACCTTGCTGGCGTGCACGCCGTCATATGCGCTGTACCTGGCGGAAGAACTCGAGGAGGCCGGGATAAAGCCGGAGGATCTCAAGCTTGAGGCAGGAGTGTTTGGCGCCGAACCTTGGACGACGAGCATGAGGGATGAAATAGAGAGAAGGCTGCAAATACTGGCAATTGACATTTACGGCCTCAGCGAAGTCATCGGTCCGGGCGTCGCGACCGAGTGCCCGTGCAAATGCGGTCTGCATGTCCAGGAGGATCATTTTATACCTGAAATTATTGACCCCGAAACGCTTGAAGTATTGCCGCCCGGATCAAAAGGCGAACTTGTTTTCACTACCATAACAAAAGAGGGACTACCCTTGATACGTTACAGGACAAGGGACATTTCATCCCTTGAGTACAGCAAGTGCGAGTGCGGCAGAACCAACGTAAGGATGAGCAAGGTGACCGGACGCACCGACGATATGCTGATAATCAGGGGAGTAAACGTGTTCCCGTCCCAAATTGAAAGCGTATTGCTGGAAATGGGTCAAACATCTCCCCATTACAAGATAATTGTCGACAGGGTAGGAAACTTGGATGTCCTGGAAGTCTGGGTAGAAATGACCCAGGACATGTTTTCCGACGAGGTTAGGAGAATCGAGGAAGTCGAGAAAAAAATCAAGCGTGAAATAGAGAATACACTCGGAATAAGCGTAACTGTCAAGCTTACGGAACCGAAGTCCATAGAAAGAAGCGAGGGAAAAGCCAAAAGAGTTGTCGACAAACGTAAGTTATTTTGAGCCTTTGTTTTAGAATATTAATAAGGAGGCGTATGTCATGTTTGTAAAACAGATATCCGTATTTCTCGAGAACAAATCGGGAAGACTTGCAGAAGTGACAAGGATACTTGGCGACAACGACATCAATATTAGCGCTTTATCGATTGCGGATACCACGGATTTCGGAATACTGCGGCTTATTGTAAACAACCCTGAAAAGGCTTTGGATGTGCTGAAAACCAATGGGTTTACCGTGAGTGCAGCGAGCGTGATAGCGATAGGAGTACCGGATAAACCAGGCGGCCTGGCCAGAGCTCTTGCTATTCTTGAACGGGAGAAAATAGGTATAGAATACATGTATGCTTTTGTAAGCAAAAAGAAAGATGATGCGTTGGTTATACTGAAGGTGGATAACCAGGCCGGCGCGGTTGAATCTTTAAAGGCGGAAAGCATAAGCGTTCTTTCGCCGGATGAGGTATACGGACTCTAAGTGAAACCGGAGGAAGGGGCCAAAAGCCGGAAGTTGGAGGCCGGAAGACAGAGGCCGGAGACCTGAGGCTGGAAGCCAGGGCCCGGAAGCCGGTAGGCGAAGGCTGGAGTCCGTAGTCATGATGCTTTAGAATCTGCCGAGGATGTATTTCATCACGAAATACTTTAGCTTGCCCATGTCAGCTTTTACCGCTTTTTGAAACTCCGGGTTGAAACTTGCAACCAGTTGTTTTTCGTTTTCCGAAGGCTCATGAAGGCTATACCGGGCTTTAAGGAAAACATCCGTTATTGCCTTGAACTTTACCGGCCCGAAGTACACGTTTGAGTCTATTCTTTCGGCATACAGGGACGGGGTCTCCGCCGGGAAATAGCTATATCCGCCCAGGTCGAGCATTTTTACATAATATTCATAAAGTTTTGTCACGCTTTCCTTCATGGAAAGGTTAATCATCCTGTAAAAGTAAAGCTTGCTCCTGAACATGTTGACAAGCAGCAATGCTGCAGGTAGCAATATGAATATACCAATACCTATAATTACCAGGAACGTGACGGAAAGCCCGTCTTCCGTAGTTGTTATGCCGCCTGTATCCGTGTAACCGTCTTGCCCGCCGGCCTGCCTCATCATCATATCCACGTAGTCTTGATATGCGGCGTCGTAATTGCTGCTGAAGTTTTCATTAACAATACGGGTTTCGTAGAAAGAGGTTCTGAACGGAGGCGTAGGCTCAAAAGGCAGCCACCCGTACCCTTCCAGGTAGATTTCAACCCAGGCGTGCGCTTGCATGTTTGAGACAATATATGCCGACCGGTTGTCTTCGAGAGGTTCGGAAGGAAGCATGTAGCCTTCCACGTATCTTGCCGGCAATCCCGCGCACCTCGCGAGAACCGTCATGGCCGAAGCGAAATATGTGCAATAGCCTTCCTTCATGTCGAAGAGGAAATAATCAACAAAGTCCCTGTTCCTAGGGGTCGAACGGACGTCAAGATTGTATGGGAAATTTGAAGCAAGGTATTGCTCGATAGCTTTAGCCTTATCATAATTATTCTCCCTGGATGCGGTTAGAGACAACGACAAATCTTTTACCCTCTGCGGCAGGTTCTCCGGCAACCTGAGGTATCTTTCATAAATTTGCACGCTTTTTTCACTTAGTTTTATTATTACCTCGTAAGTATCCTCTGTTTCGGGAGATGAACCATAGATTCGGTCAAGACATTCCTTGTAAAACCCTCTTTTGCTTTTGCGCAGCAAATCTTCAAATTCTTTATCTCCCAGCCTTGGACTATACGTTTCCAGTGCATATTTAAAGCCTTTGCCCAACCGTTTCTCCGAGGAAAAGTCGCCGGTATCGCTCAGGAATCCTGAAAACCCGCCCGATACGGGGTTGAATTCATAAGCTCCGTAAGGCATGAATATCGATTTTGTCCATAAATTAAGGAACGTCACGGTGACAGGATTGGGTTCGAAATATTTCTCAAGGAAATCATCATCTCCGGAAAGCAATTTCATACCCTGCATCATTTCCCCGTAATCGTCAAAAACTGCGCTATAATAATCGCCTGCGGGTTTAAAGCTTGGTATTCCGCCGGTCCAGTTTTTCCCGGTATATTCGTCCATTGACGCTCCTTTTAAATAAATCCTTTTACCGCTGGTCACATAAAGCACATTTGTCCTGTCAAGACGTACCTTGCCGCCCAGTTGGCCGTCCATGCCGCCGAATCCCGATGAGGCGGACAGGGAAAAGTAATCAAAGGATTCATAGTCAAAATTCTTTACCAGGTAGTTATACGCTGAAGCAATCTTCCTGTCGAGCCATTCCCATTGGATAGGTTTATCGCTGGCATTAAATGACAGGGAAAGGCCAAATATAATAAGACTGACAGGAAAACCCCAAATGGATATTGGTGCATTTCCCGCGTATTCATTCGGTTCCCCTGAAGATTTTATAATATAAACCTGCCTGAGGTATGCATTAAGCATTGCCGCCAGGAATAAGTAAAACGGCGTCAAACCGGTTGCCAGTTCATATATCCATTGCACCACGAAAATGGCCATCCCGGAAATCAAGACTACGATAAAGTTGAATTTTTTAACAATGAAATAATATGAGAAAGCTGACGCCGCGATACATAACGCCATCATTGTAATCAGCCCAAATAATGGGTGGGGCAGGTCATGGTACAACATGTATTGCCGAAGCCAAGAATAATATTCATCAATGAATGTCCATATTTCATTGAAATCGTATTTACGGAGGATGTAGGCGGCAAAAGCCGTTAATGCAGTTCCAATTAATGAAAACGATGCGATTGAGGTTTTTTTGCTGAAAAACATTATGCAAAACATAAAAACCAGGATGAATATGCAAGCGGCCATATAAATTAGTGGGTATTTCAGCGCAAGCGCGGATTCAAGGGCATAGACAAGGCTGAATGCAACCAGCTGCGCAAGCAATATATCGGGTATTTTGCCGGGCATGCTTTTTATTTTCATGTTTGCCTCCTATCTCCGACGTTCAAGGACCTTCTTTATATCGTCCCCGATGTCTATCCTGTAAACATCCACGCCTATTTCCGGCAGGAAGGTCAGAATATTCTCAACTTCCGGGTTCTTTACGCCGGTAAGCTTTTCAGGGGATGTATAGATTATGCCGACGTCATAACCCGAGTTCGCGGTTTTGTAAACCTGGTCGTAAAGCTCGTAATCCAGGTTTGATGTTAATATCAGTATGTTTGTTTTGGTTAATAAATTATTCGTGTAAATTTCCAGCAGGTCTTTCACGGGCACGGATTCTTTGAACTTGACTTTTGCCAGCAGTTCGAATATTTCGTTGAACGACAAATGATTCCTGGCATTGATATTATGAAGCCCGTCGTAATAATATACCAGGTTGACCGGTATCCATTTGTTCAGACAATAATACAAAACAGCAACCACGGATTCAATGACACAGTCTTCAAGCACGATGTTTTCACCGGCTGAGAAAGGGTTTTTTTGCAAATCAAGCAGCATCAATACATTGGTTTGTGATGTGCTTTGAAATTTTTTAACCATTATCTCACCCGTTTTTGCAGTGAGCTTCCAATGCACTCTTTTAAGCCCGTCGCCGTATTGATATTTCCTTACGTCGCTGACCGTAATCATGTCTTCATCCCTTGAATCCAGGATCGAATGAGTCTCCGACATGAAATCGGTTTTCAGCCGGAATCTGTCCAGGTATATTATTCTCGGATAGACCGTCACCTGTTTCGGCTCGAAAACGTTGTACCTGAATTTTACCAACCCGAAAAAGTCTTCTATTTCGATTGAATTTATCCCGATTTCGTAACTCCCCCTGTAATTGCATTGGAGTTCAAAGGCAAAGCTCTTGCCGGAAAACGGCGGCAGCGAGAATTTTTTCACCTGGAACTGGTTTTCAAATATCGTTTCGGCGCCGTAAAACGACACGGCCATGTACGGATAAATGAAAAAATCTTCGTTGTTGATGCTGAATATAAAGTTTACCTTATCACATTTCGTGATAAACTTCTTGTCCAATTCCTGGCCGTATTTGAAACGCAGATAAATAACGAAGGAATATGCAATTGAAACAACCGGAATCATTAGTACGGTATACAGCAGCATATACGGCATTTTGCCGCCGTAAAAGTACGGAAATGCCAATGCGGATATGAAAAGGCAAATATACAATATTCTGCTTTTTTTCATTCTAGCCCACCACCGGGACATTGATTTTCCTTACTATTGAATCCAGTATTTCATCAGGGCTTACTTTCTTCAGTTTTGCTTCCTGCCTTAATATCAACCTGTGGGAAAGAACAGGAAAGACCATTTTCTTGATATCATCAGGCAGGACGTAATCTCTCCCGCTATAAAAAGCCCATGCCTGGGAAGCCCGGAATAGGGATAGGGAGCCCCTTGGACTTGAACCGAGTATAACATCGGGATGCTTCCTGGTCTGGGAGACGATTTCAACTATATAATTATTAAGTGATTTGTCAACATGCACGTTTTTTATTTCTTCCTGCAAGGCGAGAATATCGCTGCTTTCGGCAACAGGAAGCAGCTTGTCGAGGGGGTCGGAATACTGGAACCTGGTGATTATATAGCTTTCCTCGGCATTTGTGGGATAGCCTATTGAAATTTTCATGAAGAAACGGTCAATCTGGGCTTCAGGCAGCGGATAGGTTCCCAGGTATTCAACGGGATTTTGCGTTGCAAGCACCATAAAAGGCTGGGGGACTTTATATGTAACGCCGTCAACAGTTACCTGGTATTCTTCCATGACTTCAAGAAGGCTGGCCTGCGTTTTTGGCGTCGTACGGTTTATTTCATCGGCCAGTATGATCTGGCTCATTATTGCTCCCGGACGGTATTCAAACTCGCAGGTTTTTTGATTGTAAACTGAAAAGCCGGTTATGTCGGACGGCAATATGTCAGGTGTAAACTGTACCCTTTTGAAAGAAGCGTTTATCGATTTCGCCAGCGCCGATACGAGGCTTGTTTTGCCGACGCCCGGCACGTCTTCGATCAGGACATGGCCCCGGCAGACGAGTGATATCACGGCAAGCTCTATAGCATGGCGTTTGCCGACAATTACATTCTCCACATTGCTTATAATGCTCTTGAGGATTCCGGCGGAATCATTCATGGATGAGGCACCTCCCCGGTTCAATTGATATTTTAATTTTATATTTTGCCGTGCAATAAAAGAAGTAGTTTTTTTTGTCCAGTTGTCGTTTTTTCTTATTCTTTTTTGGTATAATGTAATATGTGCAAAAGAACGAAAACCGCATGCCGGTTGTGGTTCGCACGATCTTTATATGCCCGGTTGGGAGATGATTGACAATTGAAAGCGGAGATACTGGCAGTCGGAACGGAACTGCTCATGGGACAAATAACAAACACCAATGCCCAGTATATATCATCAAGATTGCCCGATATCGGCATCGGCGTATATTATCACGACGTCGTCGGCGACAATCCCGACAGGCTCAGGCAATGCCTGGATCTTGCCCTGTCGAGATCCGATGTGGTAATAATAACCGGCGGCCTGGGACCGACGAAGGACGATTTAACAAAGGAAACCGTCGCTGCGGCTATAGGCAGGAAGCTTGTGCTGGACCAGGAAACCCTTGATAAAATGACGGAATTTTTCAGCAGGCGTTCGGGGAAAATGCCCCCAAACAATATAAAACAAGCATATTTACCGGAAGGATGCATTCCCATAAGGAACAAGAACGGCACTGCCCCGGGCTGCATTATTGAAAACGAAGGAAAGTTTATAGTAATGCTGCCGGGTCCTCCGTCCGAGATGAAGCCGATGTTTGAAGAAAGCGTCATTCCCTTTTTCGCCGAACGATCGGAATACAGGCTGGAATCAAGGTTTATCAGGATTTTCGGGATTGGCGAGTCTGCGATGGAAGAAATGCTCATGGATATTATAGAAAGCCAGTCCAACCCCACGATTGCGCCCTATGCAAAGGAAGGAGAAGTAACGCTAAGAATCACGGCCAGGTATGAAAAGAACGACGCAACGGAGGATTTGATTGCGCCGGTGGAAAATGAAATATGCCGCAGGCTGGGGGACAAGGTTTACAGCCGCGATAACAGCAGTCTTGACGAGGTAGCTGCAAAGCTTCTCATGGAGAGCGGTTTGACGCTGTCTGTTGCCGAATCGTGCACAGGCGGGCTTTTTGCCTCAAGGCTTACTGAAATTCCCGGCATATCGGCGGTATTTGACAGGGCGATAGTGACATACAGCAATCGTTCCAAGATGGAAGAACTTGGCGTCAAGCGGGAGACCCTTGAACAGTACGGCGCCGTAAGCGAACAAACCGCGAAGGAAATGGCGGAAGGTATAAGAAAAGTATCTTCATCTGATATTGGTATTGCCATAACGGGAATTGCCGGTCCCGGAGGCGGAACCACAGAAAAGCCCGTGGGACTTGTTTTCGTGGCAATTGCCCACAATAAAGGCGTTGAAGCCAAAAAGCTCGAATTATGGGGCAGCAGGACCAGGATCAGGAATGTCACATGCCTGAATGCATTTGATATGCTCAGAAGGTATCTTTTAGCCCGGGAACAGAACGGGCAGGTTCCGAAAAACGGGAGTTGAAAAGACGGCGAGTTTTAAGAACCGGCCTTTCATTTCCGGAATAATTTCCGTGAAACCAAGCATGTGAAAGATATCCCGGCGTTAAGATTGTAAATAAATGTAATTTTATTATTGACTCTTTTGTAGAAATGATATATAATTTGCTAAGAACAAGTGTTCGAATATGCACTCAAGGAGGTCTGCCCGTAATGATGGATAAGAAAAAAGCGTTGGAAATGGCGCTTGGCCAGATAGAGAAACAATTTGGCAAAGGCGCGGTTATGAAGCTGGGAGAAAATATAAACATGAACGTGGAAACAATACCCACCGGCGCTATTGGTCTTGACATAGCGCTTGGAGTCGGGGGAGTGCCCAGGGGGAGGATAGTTGAAATCTTTGGACCCGAATCTTCAGGCAAGACGACGGTTGCTCTGCAGATCATAGCGGAGGCGCAGAAAGCAGGCGGCGATGCCGCGTTTATTGATGCGGAGCACGCGCTGGACCCGATCTATGCCAAGAAGATAGGCGTTGATATCGACAATCTTATTGTATCCCAGCCGGACACAGGCGAGCAGGCCCTTGAAATAGCAGAAGCCCTTGTGCGCAGCGGTGCGATTGATGTAATAGTCGTCGATTCAGTTGCCGCGCTGGTACCGAAAGCCGAAATAGACGGAGAAATGGGCGATTCCCATGTAGGCCTTCAGGCAAGGCTGATGTCGCAAGCCTTGAGGAAGCTTGCAGGTGTGATAAGCAAGTCAAAAACAACCGCCATTTTTATAAACCAGTTGAGGGAAAAGGTCGGCATAATGTTTGGAAATCCTGAAGTCACACCCGGGGGAAGGGCTCTTAAATTTTACTCCTCGGTGAGGCTGGACGTGCGAAGGGTGGAAACGCTGAAGCAAGGAACCGAAGTCATCGGAAGCAGGACCAGGGTTAAAGTGGTCAAAAACAAGGTGGCTCCTCCGTTCAAGGAAGCCGAATTTGATATTATCTACGGTGAGGGGATATCGAAGGAAGGCAGCATTCTTGATGTTGCCGTCAATCTTGACATTGTGAATAAAAGCGGAGCGTGGTTTTCATATAACAATCAAAGAATCGGACAGGGCAGGGAAAATGCCAAGCAGTTCCTCCGGGAGAATCCTGAGATAACAGCCGAAATAGAGAAGAAAATAAGGGAAAACTTCAACCAGGCGTTTGTAAACAGCATGAGCGCCCATGCCAATGAATTCGACGGCGAAGATGAACTTGACGTTTAGCGTTTCCCCAATTGCCGGGTCCGGAACCGGGGGTGGTGGATAATTTGAAAATAACATCTATTGAAAAAAACAAGAAAAACAGGGACATGCTATCTGTTTATATAGATGGAAAGTTCGCTTTCACTATTTCCGAAAGCAATTTTTTGTCCATGAATTTGTATGATGATCTTGATCTTTCCGAGGAAAAAATTGACTATATCAAAAACACGCTGAATTTTCTTGAGGCAAAGGACAAGGCAATCAGGTTCCTGACTATGAAGCTTCGTACGGAGAAAGAAGTCCGGGACAAGCTTCGTGAAAGCGGTTATGATAATAACTGCATCGAAATGGTCATTAATGAGTTGAAAGCCATAGGATACATAAATAACAAGCTTTATGCGCAGAAATATATTTACGACAGGGCAAAGCTGAAGCCACAGTCAAAAAAAATGATGAAAAGGCAACTGCTTTTAAAAGGGATTTCCGAAGATATTGCGGATGAAGTGCTCAAGGATTGGAAAGTTGATGATCTCACGGTTGCCAGAAGCCTTGTAAAGCGCAAATTCGGGAAATATGAAATGAGCGATGAAAAAGTACGCAGGAAAGCACAGTCATTTTTAATTTACAGGGGTTTCTCAACCGGTACGATAAAGGAAGCTCTCCGGGACCTGGCTGAGGACGAATCCGGCCAGGACGGCGGTTGATACCGCGCCTGTTGCATGTTTGAATCGAAATATTTGCCGGAATTAAGATAGGAGTTGTATCATTGAAGAAAAAGGTAGCGCTTGTCTCGCTTGGATGCCCCAAGAACCTGGTTGACAGCGAGTTAATGCTTGGGACGTTAAAAGGCGAAGGCTTTGAGATTGTAAGCAATAGCGGCGAAGCACAAATAATTGTTATTAATACATGCGGCTTTATTGAAAGCGCAAAGCAGGAATCCATCAATACAATTATCCGGATGGCCATGCATAAGAAAAACAAGTGCGAATTGCTGATCGTCACCGGTTGCCTGGCGCAGAAGTACCGCCAGGAAATACTTGATGAAATACCGGAGGTCGATGCGGTAATTGGCACTGGAAGTCTTGGCGAAATTGTGCCTGCAATCAAGCAGGCGTATGAAGGAGAACGTCCGTCGCTTTGCGGAAGACTTGACGGGGTAACTTTTCTTAATGGTGAAAGAATTATTTCAACGGGAAAAGGATATGCTTATTTAAAGATAGCCGAGGGCTGCGATAATTGCTGCACTTATTGCGTTATTCCATCTCTCAGGGGTCGCTACAGGAGCAGGGAAATGGGCGCGGTGCTGAAGGAAGCGGAAAAACTGGCGTCATCCGGGATAAAAGAACTGATACTCGTGGCGCAGGATACGACACGATACGGCCTGGATATTTACGGCAGGAAATCACTTGTTGAATTGCTGCGCGAGATAAGCAAAATTGAGGGAATTGAGTGGATACGTCTTTTATACTGCTATCCCGATGAAATTGATGACAGGTTGATTGCTGAAATTGCCGGGAACGATAAAATATTAAAGTACCTGGATATCCCTATCCAGCATGCGAGCGACAATGTGCTGAAAAAAATGGGGCGAAGGGGAAACAGCGCGGAAATTACGGAATTATTGGATAAACTTCGCAGCTCGGTACCCGGCATTGTTTTGAGGACAACTTTATTAGTGGGTTTTCCGGGTGAAACGGAGAAAGATTTTGAGATCTTGTTGGAATTTGTTCGCAAATATAAGTTTGACAGGCTTGGTATATTTATGTATTCTAGAGAGGAAGGCACCCCTTCGTTCGATATGCCGATGCAGGTGCCGGAAAAAATAAAAAAGTACCGCTATAACATGCTGATGAAGCTTCAGCGGAAGATATCGGCCGAGCTTAATGCAGGAAGGATAGGCAAGGTTGAAAAGGTACTGGTGGAAGGCGTGGCCGAAGACGGTATTTTTTATTATGGCAGGAGTTATGCGGAAGCGCCCGAAATAGACGGTCTTGTTTATTTTACCAGCAGCAAACCGCTAAACATCTGCCAGATGGCAAAGGTTAAAATACTTTGCAGCGAAGAATATGATTTAATAGGTGAAGCAGAAAATGAATCTTCCGAATAAACTTACACTTTCCAGGATACTCGTTGTGCCTGTTCTTATGATATTTATTATTCCGATACCGGAGTCCATTATCAACCTGGGGTTTCTTGAGTTTGCGCGCACGTGGCTGATAGCGGTGAACCGGTTTTTATCAACATACGGGAGATATATTGCGGCAGGCATATTCGTAATTGCGTCCAGCACCGACGCGGTAGACGGCTATATCGCGAGAAAAAGAAAACAGGTAACCCGCTTCGGTAAGTTCCTGGATCCAATTGCGGACAAACTCCTTGTTACAGCGGCGCTGCTCGCGCTTGTGCAAAGCGGGGAGGTTAACGGATGGGCTGCAATGCTTATAATATCGCGCGAGTTTATTGTTACGGGTTTGCGGCTGGTGGCGGCAGGCGAAGGGGTGGTAATTGCCGCAAGCAACCTTGGAAAGCTTAAAACCCTTCTACAGGATATAGCTATAACCGCTGCCCTCCTGAACAATTTTCCAATCAGTATATTTACCGATTTCCAGCTTGACGATTACGCCATGTTTTTAGCCGTTTTGGTCACCATTTATTCGTTGTACGATTACATTAAAAAGAATCTCCATGTCATCGATATTAACAAATAACCGCAGGCAGGACAGGAAACGGTTCTCTGTCTTGCCCGCAGGCAGGCGAAGGATCTCTGTCTTGCCCTAAGGAAGTACGAGATTCCTACATATCCAACTTTTCAGAATATTTTTTCGGAAAATCTTGCATACTTTAAAAATATATAATATACTTTTATTATTAGGATATAGTATCAGGTAATAATTATAAAAGATGAGTATGCTGGTGGTGAAAAAATGAGCCGGTCATCACTTCTAAAAAAAGAAAGGCAGCAAATATTATCTGATAAAATCAGGGAGGATCCTTTTCTAACCGACGAGGAGCTATCTGAGATGTTTTCGGTAAGCGTACCCACCATAAGACTGGATAGGCTTGAAATGGGTATACCGGAATTGAGGGAAAGGATAAAAAACGTTGCTGAGCTCAACTACAGGAAGGTAAAGTCGCTGAAGAGCGGGGAAATCGTCGGGGAACTGATTGATCTTGACCTTGGAAAACATGCGGTTTCACTTCTGGAAACAGAAGAATCCATGGCATTTGAAAAAACTAAAATCATAAGGGGGCATTTTATTTATTCTCTGGCGGAATCTCTCGCAATTGCGGTAATCGATGCGCAGGTTGCGCTTGTAGGCGTTGCCAACATCAAGTACAAAATACCTGTTTATGCTGGCAGCAGGCTTGTTGCAAAGGCCGAAGTCAAGAAGGTAAAGGGAGCGAACTACATCGTATGGGTAAAGATATATGAAAAGCAGGTGGAAATCTTCCGGGGTAAATTCATCCTTGTGTCTCTTGAAATACAACAGGGAAAATAGTATCTTATTTATATCAGTAAAGCAGGAAATACACAGAGATTTGTTCCGGGAGTGAAATGATTTGAAAATATTAGTTGATGCCATGGGAGGCGATTATGCGCCCGACGCTATTGTAAACGGAAGCATTGATGCGGTTAAAACCCAGGAAGGTTTCGATTTGGTTTTGATCGGGGATAGCGAAAAGATAAATAGAATTCTTGAATCAAGGAATTTTAAAAGCCCAAGAATCGAGGTAATTCATGCAAAAGAGGTTATAACAAACGAAGATACACCGACCCGCGCCATCAGAAGCAAAAAGAACTCATCGATGGTAGTAGGCTTCAACATGCTAAAGGAAAAAAAGGGCGACGTGTTTGTATCTGCCGGCAATACAGGAGCGTTGCTCACCGGAGCGCTATTGATACTTGGTAGGCTTAAAGGCGTCGACAGGCCTGCGCTGGGAGCGTCCATACCGACAAAATCAGGCAAATGTCTTCTCATTGACGCCGGACTTAATACAACTTGCAAGCCTATAAATTATGTACAATTCGGAATATTCGGCTCTTATTACGTAAGGAGCCTGTACAACAAGGAAAATCCAAAAGTTGGCCTTGTCAACATGGGCACCGAGGCAAAAAAGGGTACCGAAATATTGAAACAAGCTTACGAGTTGTTGAAATCCACCGATTTGAATTTTGTCGGCAATATTGAAGGGAAGGATATCCCGCTTGGAAATGTGGACGTAGCCGTATGCGACGGGTATGTCGGAAATGTTATTCTTAAATTCCTTGAAGGTACCGGTTCATTTTTCTCAGGTATTATCAAGGGAATGTTTAAAAGGACCATATTTTCGAAGATATCCACGCTGTTTGTTATGAAGGATATGAAAGCTTTTAAAAAGATGGTCGATCCTTCGGAAGACGGAGGCGCTCCGATACTTGGTGTAGACGGCATCGTAATAAAGAGTCACGGGAATTCGAATGACAAAACAATCAGAAACGTCATATTAAAGGCTTTCAATCTTGTAAACAGCAATGTGTTTGAACAAATTAAAGACTGCGTAGAGAAAATGGAGGCTTGCGACATTGAAAAACGGGAACGGAAACGTTGGAATTTTAGGTATAGGAAGCTACGTCCCAGAAGGAATTTTGACCAACTCAGACCTTGAGAGAATGGTTGATACTTCTGACGAATGGATAATCAAAAGGACGGGTATTTCCGAAAGAAGAATCCTGCCGGAAAACGAACCCGTCAGCCTGATGGCCGTACAGGCAGCAAAGCAGGCCATCGCAGATGCAGGCATCAGTTCCGATGAAATCGATCTTATCATTGTGTCAACAACAACTCCTGATTACCTCACACCTACGACTTCATGCATAATTCAAAAAGAAACGGGAGCCGTAAACGCCGCTGCCTTCGATATTTCCGCCGCCTGTTCGGGTTTTGTTTACGGAATGACCATAGCCAAGCAGTTTATCGAGACGGGCTGTTATAGAACCGTGCTGCTGGTCGGCAGTGAAGGGATGTCAAAGTGTGTCGACTGGACGGACAGAAACAACTGTGTTCTTTTCGGGGATGGAGCCGGAGCAGTTGTACTGGGCAATGTGGAGGAAGGGTATGGAATTTTGTCTACATATCTTGGCGCGGACGGTACCGGTGGCGACAACATCACTATTCCGTGCCTTCACATGTCTGCCGTTGATATTGAAAGAAGGGAAAAATACGAGTATAAGAAAGCTTTATGGCAGGACGGCAAGGAAGTTTTCAAATTCGCGGTTAATATAATGCCGTCTGCAGCGGAAAAAGTAATTGAGGATGCCGGCATCAAGCTGGATGATATCAAATATGTCATACCTCACCAGGCGAATTTCAGGATAATTGACAGCGCCGCAAAGAAACTTGGGATTTCGCTTGATAAAGTCTACACCACCATTGAAAAATACGGCAATCTTTCATCGGCGTCAATACCTGTAGCAATGGATTGCGCATATAAGAACAATTGCCTGAAAAAAGGAGACAACCTGGTGCTGGTAGGTTTCGGCGGCGGATTGACATGGGGCTCCGTGCTTGTCAGGTGGAGCAAGTAATCCGTTTTAGGTAAGGAGGAATACTATGGGAAAGCTCGCATTTCTTTTTCCCGGACAGGGAGCACAGTACGTTGGCATGGGAAAACAAATAGCCTCTGAATTCAGGGCTGCGTCTGATATTTTTGACCAGGCGTCGGAGGCGCTTGACATGGATGTGAAAAAGCTGGTATTTGAAGGTGACGAGGAAGCGCTGAAAATTACGGAAAATACCCAGCCTGCCATAGTCACGACCAGCATAGCCTGCCTGATGCCTCTTGCGGAGAAAGGCATAAAGCCTGATTTCACTGCAGGTTTAAGCCTTGGGGAGTATTCAGCGCATGTGGCGTCCGGCACTATTGATTTTAAAACTGCCGTATCTCTTGTAAGGAAGAGAGGGCGGTATATGCAGGAAGCAGTACCGCTCGGCGTCGGAACAATGGCCGCCATCATCGGTTTGTCGGCGGATGACGTGAAAGAATGCTGCAGAACCGCATCCGAGTACGGTACGGTGGAACCTGCGAATTTCAATTGTCCCGGGCAAATATCCATTTCCGGGGAAGTAAAGGCTGTAGAAAAAGCGATGGAACTGTGCCTAATGAAAGGTGCGAAAAGAGCCGTACCGCTTTCCGTCAGCGCGCCGTTCCATTGCAGCTTGATGAAACCGGCGGGAGAACGGCTTGAAAAAGAACTGGAAAATATAAAGTTTATGGACTTTAAAGTACCGTTGGTCTCGAATTATACCGCACAAAAAGTCGGTTCGCCCGAGGACATAAAAGAAACCCTGGTCAAACAGGTTTACAGCCCGGTGTTGTGGGAAGATTCGATTCGATATATGCTGGACCAGGGTGTGGATACTTTTGTTGAAATCGGCCCGGGCAAGGTTTTAAGCGGATTTGTCAAGAAGATCTGCAAGGAGGTCAGAAGCTATAATATAGAAGATCTGGACTCGCTTGAAAAAACTTTTCATGAAATTTCATAAAAAATACGGTGAGGCATTTATATATAATGCACCTTTATAAATATATATAAATAAAAAAACATGGAAGGAGATATCATACAGATGCTGATGGGAGGTAAAACCGCCATTGTCACCGGCTCGGCAAGAGGCTTGGGGAAGGCCATAGCAATAAAGCTGGCAGCGCTGGGCGCCAATGTAGTGCTAAACGATGTCAGTTCCTCGGAATCGCTTGACGAAACCGCCGCAGAGTTTAAAAAGGCAGGCTTCAATTTCATAGTGGCAAAAGGAGACGTTAGGAATTCCGAAGATGTTAAATCCATGATTTTAGCAGCCGTCGATGCTTTTGGCAGTGTTGACATACTTGTGAACAACGCGGGAATAACCAGGGATAAACCAATGGCGTTGATGAGTGAAGAAGACTGGGACATGGTATTGGATATCAACCTTAAGGGAGCATTCCTCTGCACCAAGTATGCCGTAAAGCAAATGATAAAGCAAAAATATGGCAGGATAGTGAACATTGCATCGGTATCCGGCAGATACGGCAACCAGGGGCAGGCTAATTATTCATCGTCCAAGGCGGGCTTGATTGGTTTGACGAAAACCACGGCAAAAGAATTTGCATCCAGGGGCATCACCTGCAATGCAGTTGCGCCGGGCATAATAAAAAGCAACATGACCGATATGCTGCCTGAAGAAGTAAGAAACAGGTACCTTGAAAACATTCCGCTCGGCAGGTTCGGGACACCTGAAGACGTGGCGAATGTAGTTGCGTTTCTTGCTTCCGACCTTGCGTCGTATGTTACAGGGCAGGTAATAGATATTGACGGCGGTCTTGTTATGTAATAATATCTTTATGTGAAAGTTTGCCTGTAGAAAGCTTTTTTCAGCGTATTGCAACTAAAAAATCACATTCATGGGCAAAACTTTTGCAGGGAATTATAAATTCTAGATACCCCCTTTGGGAGGAGGTGAACGTATGGTTTCCGAATTTGAAAGAATTAAAAAAATAATTGTTGATCAGCTTGGCGTTGAAGAGGATGATGTGCAGATGGAATCTTCCTTCATCGAAGATCTGGGTGCTGATTCGCTTGATATTGTTGAGTTGATCATGGCTCTCGAGGAGGAATTTGATATTGAGATTCCCGACAGCGAAGCAGAAAAAATTTCTACGGTGGCAGATGCAGTGGAATATATAAAAAATAACTCATAAAAAAAGTCCCGTAAAAGGGACTTTTTTTATAAGGTAAAAGTAATTTGCCAGGAGGGTTGCAATGAAAAAACGAGTTGTTGTTACGGGTGTGGGTGTGGTACACTCACTGGGGCTTGGTCTGGAGTGTTTTTGGAATGCCATTAAGGAAGGCAAATCGGGAATCAGCCTTTTAACAAAGTTTGATACTTCAAATTTCGAAGCAAAAGTGGCGGCTGAGATTAAAAACTTTGAGCCTACCGATTATATAGATAAAAAAGAAGCCAAAAGGATGGATGTCTTTACCCAGTATGCACTTGCTGCCGCCAAGATGGCCATGGATATGTCGGGTTTGAAAATGGAGGATGAAGACAGCTTCAGGGCCGGAGTCATCGTTGCTTCGGGAATAGGAGGAATACAGACCCTGGAGGAGCAGTACCAGGTGCTGATTTCCAAGGGTCCGGGAAGAATAAGTCCGTTTTTCATTCCGTCAATGATAGCAAACATGGCGGCAGGAAGGATTGCCATAGAATACGGCATGAAAGGATTTAACGAATGTGTCATTACAGCGTGCGCTTCCGGAAATAACGCGATAGGCGATGCATTCAAAGTAATCCAGCGCGGGGACGCAGATATAATGATTGCGGGAGGCGCGGAAGCTTCAATCACTCCGTTGTCTTTCGCCGGTTTTTGCGCCAATAAGGCGCTTTCGACAAACCCTGATCCCGAAACCGCCTGCAGGCCTTTTGACAAGGACAGGGACGGGTTTATCATGGGCGAGGGTTCAGGGGTGCTCGTCCTCGAGGAATATGAACATGCGAAAAGAAGAGGCGCGGAGATATTGGGCGAAATTGTCGGTTATGGCTGTACTTGCGACGCTTATCATATCACCGCACCCGATCCAACAGGCGCCGCAGGGATTAATTCGATGCTTTTTGCAATAAAAGACGCTGGCATTAAACCGGAAGATATTGGGTATATTAACGCACACGGAACTTCGACACCGCTGAACGATCCGAACGAGACAAGAGTTATAAAGGAAGTATTCGGCAATCATGCATATAAGCTGGCCGTGAGTTCGACCAAGTCGATGACCGGGCATTTGCTGGGCGCAGCAGGAGCCGTGGAGGCAATAATTACGGTAATGGCGTTGAAAGATGGTTTTCTGCCGCCGACCATCAACCTGAGAAATCCGGATCCGGAATGCGATCTTGATTATGTACCCAATAAGGGCAGGTCTGCCGATATTAAGTATGCTTTGTCAAATGCTCTTGGTTTCGGAGGCCATAATGCGGCGCTGGTATTTAAAAAATACTGCGAATAATTGCAAGGAACCAGGAAAAAAATTTTTCGTAAAGGCGGGGCCTTTCATGTCGCCCGCCTTTCGGCTTATAGAAAGTGCGGTATTTCCACGAACTGCAGGAGGAAAGCATGATTAAGGATTTGGTTGCCGGCAACATTGAAAAAATCAGCGAACTGGAAGCCAAAATAAAATATACGTTCAAGGACAAGGACATACTGCTTATGGCGTTAACGCACAGCTCGTATGCAAATGAAAAAAAGCACGGCGGGCTTGAAAGCAATGAAAGGCTTGAATTCCTGGGAGATGCGGTACTCAACATAATAACAAGCGAATATATTTACGGCCATTATCCCGGATTGTCCGAAGGGGAAATGACAAAAACCCGGGCGTCTATTGTTTGCGAGGCTTCGCTTGTGAAATGCGCGAGGAGCATCATGCTTGGAGATTATCTACTGCTTGGCAAGGGCGAGGAAAATAGCGGAGGCAGGAACCGGACGTCCATTCTCTCCGATGCTTTCGAGGCGCTAATCGGGGCTATTTACCTTGACGGGGGTCTGAAGGAAGCAGCCAATTTCCTGTTCAGCGTCATGAACGATATATTGAGGGATTTTCGCGAAAATGCGGCATTCGTGGATTACAAGACACAGTTCCAGGAATTGGTCCAGAAGCACGGCGAGCAGAGTATCAGCTATAAAGTCATTAGCGAAACCGGTCCTGACCACAACAAAAAGTATGCGGTACAGGTTTCCGTAGGAAATAATGTGCTTGGCACCGGGGAGGGACACAGCAAAAAAGAGGCGGAGCAGAATGCCGCCAGGATTGCCCTTGAAAAGCTCAGAGGCGCGTCCGAAAAGCTGCTTTAAATAAGGGAGAGCATGGCGCAAATTTAGCATCATATGAAAGATTGATAAAGTGTTACATTTGCAATGATTACATGCATGTAAAGATAATCGGCGGACAGGACGGCTTGCATGGGGTAGGGGTCAAGGCATCGGATGAAAGCTCCGAGCGATTCTAGCGCATATGCCTTTAATTTGTTCGGCCGCTTCTAATGACATCCGTGTCATTGCCAGATAAATCCGCCATCGGTGGCGTTTTTGCCGTCACCTTGGCTTGGAATTTGCTTAGATTCGCTAAGTCGCTTCATCATATGCCTTGACCCCTACCCCATACAAGCCGCCCTGCCCGCCGATTTATATGCGCTTGTAACATCCGTGGCACAGGTTGCGGTTCCCGGTACCGAATTCGGCCACAAAGTATATCACCCTATAGCCTTTATTTCCTCATGATGCCAAATTTGCGCCATGCTCTCCCTTCATTTCGGCAGTTTCCGGATAATGATCGCATAATCTTGTTGAATATATCTCCAGTTGTGTTAAAATGGAAATGCATTTATGGCAAACGGGGGGTTTCATTTGTACTTAAGACGTCTTGATATGCAAGGTTTCAAGTCCTTTGTTGAAAAAATAAGCCTCGAATTCAGCCAAGGCATAACCGCTGTGGTAGGTCCAAACGGCAGCGGGAAAAGCAATATTGCGGATGCCATCAGGTGGGTCCTGGGCGAGCAAAGCATAAAAATGCTTCGCGGAAATAAAATGGAAGATGTTATATTTTCCGGAACCGAGCACAGGAAACCTGTAGGGTTCGCAGAGGTGTCCATCACAATAGATAACGCGGATATGACCCTTCCAATAGAATACTCGGAAGTCACGATAACCCGCAGGGTATACCGTTCAGGGGAAAGTGAATATCTTATCAACAAGACTCCCTGCAGGCTGAAGGATATTACTGAACTGCTCCTGGATACCGGCATAGGAAAAGAAGGTTATTCCGTTATCGGCCAGGGAAGGGTGGATGAGATTCTTAGCAACCGTTCCGAGGAAAGGAGACATATATTTGAAGAGGCCTCAGGCATAATGAAATACAAGGTCCGCAAGCAGGAGGCTGAAAAGAAGCTGGAGCTTACAAGGCAAAATCTTGAACGAATAAATGATATTATTGTTGAGCTGGAGGCACAGCTTGGACCTTTGAAGGAGCAGTCCGAAACTGCGCGCAGGTACCTTGCGCTGAGAGAAAATCTGAAAGAACTTGATATTAACATTTTTCTCGATAGCATTGAGAAATTCCGCAATAAGCTTGACAACCTTGACGAGCAGTACAAAACGCTGAAAAACCATATTGAATCCGAAGAAAAAAAGCTTGACGAGATAACGCTTTCCAATAAGGAAAAGACTGCATACCTTAAAACAATTGACGAAAGGATGGAGACTGCAAGGCGCCGGTTTTACGAACTGGAAAGCGGTCTTGAACAGTGTTTCTCGGAGATTAAGCTGAATAATGAAAAGATTGCCAATAACCAGCAAAATATACAAAGGCTTGACGCAGAGATAGCCGAACTCAGGGAAAAGCTTGCCGGGCTCGAACTGACAGGCGCCGGCAAACAGGAGAAACTCAAGTACCTGGAAACACAACTGGCTGAATACGGCTCAAAGCTAAGCGAATATGAAAAGCAGATGGAAGAGCTGCTGAAAACGCTTGATGAAAGCGAAAAGCACATCGAGGAGCTCAAGTCTGGCATTATCGCAAAAATGGACATACAGTCCGATAAAAAAATACAGATCGGCAATATCAGGACTCATATCGAAAATATTCGCAAGCGTCAAAAGAGCATCGATAATGAAGTATACGGGCTGATACTTGAGAAAGACCGTGAAAAAATAAAAAAAGAGGATTTGGAAGAAAGCATAGATCGCGCTTCAAAAGAAATAGACAAGCGGAAGGAAATGATCCGAAACCTTTCAGGCAAGCGTGAAAAATGCGATATAGCGCTGAAGGATTTGAAGGAGAAACAAGTCAAGCTGAAAACAGACATTCAATTTAAAACGTCCAGGCTCAAAGCGCTATCTGAAATGGAAAAAAATCTTGAAGGGTACAATAGAAGCGTAAGAGAGGTGCTCAAGGCGTGCCGCGAATCCCGGGAACTGGGTGAGGGTATTCACGGAGCGTTGGCACAATTGATAAAACCGGAGAGAAAATACGAGACCGCCATAGAAATATCGCTGGGCAGCGCCCTTCAGAATATTGTCACAAGCACTGAGAAAGATGCGCAGAAAGCGATAGAATACCTTAAAGAAAAAAAGCTCGGGCGCGCAACATTTCTGCCTGTCAGTTCCGTGCACGGGAAATCGCTGGACAGCAGCACCCTGGAACGGGTTAAAAAACACAAAGGATTCCTTGGCATTGCTTCCGGGTTTGTTTCGTTCGATTCCCAATACAAAGGAATAATAGACAGCCTTTTAGGGAGGGTTGCCGTAGTGGACAACCTTGATAATGCAATAGGGATGGCGCGTTCCTTTGGTTATTCCTTTAGAATCGTAACACTTGACGGCGACCTTTTGAACACAGGCGGATCCATATCGGGCGGAAGCATTGAAAACAAGGGGACAGGCATATTGAGCCGTTCCAGGGAAATAGAGGAGTTGGAAAAAGAGCTTCGTGAGCTGAAAATTTCAGAAAAGACGATTGACGGCGAAATTGAGTCACTCGTCGGAGAAGTCGCCGGTATTGATTCCGAGATAGAATCAATTGAAAAAGACATGAAAAATTACGAACTGGAGAAAATCAGGGATGAAAGCCACCTAGCCCAGGTTGACGAAAATACGAGAAAAATATCGGCCAGGATTGATATGCTCAGGAATGAAAATGAACAGCTTGAAAGACAAGCAGCCGAGAACAACCGCGAAATGGAAAAATACATAAATGAACTTGAGGTAATAGAGAAAGAAATGGACGAAGCAAGGGAGCTTGTTGAAAAACACAGGGACAAGCATAAAGCCGATCAATCGGCGCGCGATGAATTGCATTCGCTTATCACCGATTATAAAATATCGGTCAACTCTATTACAGAGAGCATGGAAAGCATAAAGGAGAATTTTGAAAAGCTTTCGTCCGAAAAAGAAGGCATTAATAAAAATATAGAAAAGAAAGAAAAAGAAAAAATAAAATGCCAGGATGAGATTAGAAAGCTGGGTGAACTGAACGAGGGATTGAACCAGCAAATCAAGAAGTATGACGAGGAGAGGTCCGGCAAGACATTCGAGCTAGACAAGCTTTCCGAGGAACGGAAGACGCTGGAGGAAGAGCTTTATGATACTGTCAACAAAATAAATGACATTAATAAAAATATACATCTCCTCCAGGAAGAACATGCAAGGGTTGAAGTAAAAAAGACAAAATTGGAAACGGAGATGAACTCACTCCAGGACAGGATCTGGAACGAGTACGAACTGACATATGCTTCCGCGCTGATGCTCAAGAAAAATATCGGAAGCATAGCGCAGGCGAACAAGAGGATAACGGAACTTCGGAATGAGATAAAAGAACTGGGTCCTGTAAACGTCGTTTCGATAGATGAATATGTCAAAACCAAGGAACGCTATGATTTCATGATAAAACAGAGAAACGACATGGAACAGGCAAGGGAAAAACTCCTCCGTGTAATACAGGAAATGACTTCAGTGATGAAAAAACAGTTTATGAACCAGTTCAAACTGATTAATGACAATTTCAACGAAGTTTTCAGGGAGCTTTTCAGCGGGGGAAAGGCGGAGCTGGCATTGGAAGACGAGGAAAATGTACTCGAAAGCGGGATTGAAATACATGCGCAGCCGCCGGGCAAAAAATTGCAGCACATGACGCTGCTGTCGGGCGGTGAACGTGCGCTTACCGCAATTGCGCTGCTGTTCGCAATATTGAAGCTGAAGCCCACGCCTTTCTGCATACTGGATGAAATAGAAGCTACGTTGGATGAAGCAAACGTATACAGGTTTATAGAATATCTCAAGCGCTACTCCGGAAAAACGCAATTTATAGTTGTCACTCACAGGAGGGGCACCATGGAGGGCGCCGATACGCTGTATGGCGTGACCATGCAGGAACACGGCATATCAAAAATCATTTCAATGAAGATGGGAGAAAAGGTGGGCTAGATGAGTTTTTTTGACAAACTTAAGGAAGGTCTTTCTAAAACAAGAAAAGGTATAACGGAAAAAATTGACCAGGTACTCGTTTCATTCGGGAAAATAGACGATGAGCTTTTCGAAGAACTCGAGGATGCGCTGATTACCGCAGATATAGGCGTGGGCGCCGCGCTTCGCATAATTGAAGCATTAAAAAGTAAAGTAAAAGAGAGTAAAATCACAGACCCGCAAAAAATCAAAACAATTCTGAAGGATACACTGGCCGAATTGATGGGTGAAAATACGCCGGCGCTCGATATTGAACCGCCCCCGGCAGTCATCATGGTAATAGGAGTAAACGGGGTAGGGAAGACGACCTCAATCGGCAAAATAGCTAATATGCTTAAAAGCAACGGGAAAAAGGTAATAATCGCAGCAGCGGACACTTTCAGGGCGGCCGCCATAGACCAGCTCGAGGTTTGGGCAAAAAGGGCCGGGGTTGATTTAATAAAGCATATGGAGGGTTCCGATCCGGGAGCTGTTGTTTATGACGCCATACAGGCGGCAAAAGCGCGCGGAGCTGACGTTGTGATATGCGATACTGCGGGCAGGCTTCATACAAAGAAGAATTTAATGGAGGAACTGCGTAAAATAACCCGCATAATCGAAAGGGAAATGCCGGGAGCAAGGCGCGAAAATTTGCTGGTGCTCGATGCCACAACGGGACAGAATGCTATTTCCCAGGCGAAGACATTCAGCGAGGTTGCGGATGTTTCCGGCATAGTGCTGACCAAGCTCGACGGGACTGCCAAGGGCGGGATCGTTATTGCTATCAGGTCCGAACTAAATATACCGGTAAAACTGGTCGGCGTGGGAGAGCAGATGGATGACCTTAGGCCCTTTGATTCAAGGGAGTTTGTAGAGGCGCTATTTTCGTGAAAAAGTAAAGATAGAAAGATAACCAATTGATATCCGGTCTGCTTCGTGAACAGCTAATGACAGGCTCACTTGCTCCAATAAGGGCGCAGGTTACTCGCCATCCATGGCTCGGAACCAGCGCCGGCAGCATCCGTGCTGCCGGTTGTGGTGCCTGCTGCCTTATTCGAGCAGCGTGACCCCGTCGTATCTGTAACACTTGCAGACATGAGTATCAATTGGCCATCTTCCTATCTTTTCAATTTAATAAATCAGGAATACTCTTGACAACTAAAAAGCCAAAACGTACAATTAGGTGTAAAGCTAAAATACTTTACATTAAAGTATTGGTTGCAGTATAAAATATTATGGATGAAACGTACAAAATGAGCATGCTGCTCGATTTTTACGGGCAGCTGATAACCAAGAGGCAGAATGAAGTCCTTGACCTTTACTACAACAGCGATTATTCGCTGGGTGAGATTGCCGAAGAATTGAAGATAAGCAGGCAGGGAGTGTACGACAATATCAGGCGGGGCAAGGCTGCATTGTTTGAAATGGAAAACAAGCTTGGCCTGGTTACACGATTTATCAAGCAGAAGGAAAGAGCCTCTGAAATCCTGAAGCTGCTTGAAAATCTGGATATATCCTTATTGCAGGCTCGTGACCAGGAAATCCTGGATAGGGCGAAGCAAGAAGTAAAAAGCATAATGGAGGACTAGTATATGGCTCTTTTTGAAGGCCTGTCCGAAAAGCTCCAGGAAACGGTAAGAAAGCTCAGGGGCAAAGGCAGGGTAACGGATAAAGATGTAAAAGAAATGATGCGTGAAATAAGGCTTGCCATGCTCGAAGCAGATGTAAACTACAAGGTAGTTAAAGATTTCATAAGCAGGGTTTCGGAGCGTGCCGTCGGCCAGGATGTCCTGGAAAGCCTGACCCCGGGACAACAGGTAATAAAGGTTGTTCATGAAGAATTAGTCAAATTGATGGGGGAAAAGCCGGCTAAGATTAACGTTGACAGTACTCCGCCGTCAATTTACATGATGGTCGGCCTCCAGGGTTCCGGGAAAACGACTACATCAGGGAAACTTGCAGGCTTTCTGAAAAAACAGGGCAAAAACCCGCTGCTTGTTGCTTGCGATGTTTACCGGCCTGCAGCCATTAAACAGCTGCAGGTTGTCGGGAACCAGTTGGGAATTCCCGTATTTTCCGTTGAAGGCAGCAATGACCCTGTAAATATTGCAAAAAAGGCGATCGAGCATGCCAGGGCAAAATTATTCGATCCGGTAATAATCGATACCGCCGGGAGACTCCACATTAATGAAGAACTCATGGAGGAGCTCAACCAGATAAAGCTTTCGGTCCGCCCGACTGAAATACTGCTGGTTATCGATTCAATGACAGGGCAGGATGCGGTAAATGTCGCAGAAAGCTTCGAGAAAAAACTCGGCGTGGACGGTTTGATACTGACCAAGCTGGATAGCGATACGAGGGGCGGCGCGGCATTATCGGCCAAGGCGGTTACGGGAAAACCTGTCAAATTTGCCGGGACAGGCGAAAAGCTGAATGACCTGGAACCGTTTTACCCGGACAGGATGGCTTCAAGAATCCTGGGCATGGGAGACGTGCTGAGCCTGATTGAGAAAGCGCAGGAAGCTTTCGATGAAAAGAAGGCGCTTGAGATGGAGAAAAAGCTCAGGACTCAGCAGTTTACGCTGGATGATTTTCTCGACCAGATGCAGCAGCTTAAGAAAATGGGTCCCCTGAACCAGGTGCTTGGAATGCTTCCCGGCATGAATCCAAAGATAATGAAAGACATCGATGTCGACGAAAAAAAACTTAAGCATGTAGAAGCCATAATAAAGTCTATGACAGCGAAGGAAAGAAATGATCCTTCCATTATCAACGCAAGCAGGCGCAGGAGGATAGCTTCAGGCAGCGGAACGACGGTACAGGAAGTAAACAGCCTTCTGAAGCAGTTTGAAGAAATGAAAAAGCTTATTAAAATGATGTCCGACGCGGGAAGAAAAGGGAGTAAAATCATGGGCAGGTTCAGACTGCCGTTCTGAATAATTTATTCGGCGGATTGAAAGACCAGCTAATAAAAGTCAAGAGCTTTTTAGAAAAGATATGAAGAATTTTTTGAAGTTCCTGATTTGAAAAAAGTGCATAGCAATAAGACCACCCAGGAGAAGTTGACATAAAATA
>JBLNDI010000085.1:0-33288 GCA_050261495.1 Bacillota bacterium | reverse complement strand
ATCAAGCCGCTTTTCGCTTGAATTCTGTTTGAGGCAAAAAATATTAAGGGGTGACATTTTGTAGCGATAATTAATATGCCTTAGGGGTGACATTTTCAAAAGTTATTGACATACTAGTCGCAATTTATGGACATCTCTTACTGTATTTTGTCTATACAACAAGGAACACGTACATTTATAATAACAGCATCGTCAAGGTATGCCACAGAAGCGTTAAATTTAAAAAACAGATTTTACACAGTTGCACGCCTCTCTTTATCACGGTGTCTTTTACGAATATGAAAAATTGATAGCATCTCCGCTATTTCGTCCCATTTGATAAAGAGGAGGAAAATGCCGACAATAACAGATCTATACCGGTAAATGGTATCTTCAGCATTATCAACCACCAGGCCATTAATCAGGATATACGAAAGTAGGAACATAAGTATCCCAATCATGAATGCTTCCTTTCTTTTTATTGCTGAACGGATTCCGGGAATCATTTGCAAAATGCAAGAATACCACGTCATTATGTCGATGCTTACGATTGAACACAGCAAGGCGTTGCCTTTTATATCCGCTATATTAACTTTTCCGGGAATGGGAAGGATGATGAAATTGACTATCGACATGAAGATGTTCCTGTTTTTTACCAGGTTGACAATCTTTTTAATTTTATTTAAAACATCGCTTGCGAAGTTGCCTGTTTCGTCCGGAAAAGAAATCGCGTGGTAATCTTTCAGCCAGGGATATATTGTCGTGAAAAAGATGGCGAGCGAAAAGGCTGTAAAAACTATAAAAAATATAATTCCCAACCGCACGCGGTATTTTTTGATGAATATATACTGACAGGCCAGTATTCCCGCCGCCAGCGGCAGAAACATGTATATGCGAACCAGGGTGCATAACCACATAAGGGCGCATATAGATAGAATAAGCAAAATGCATTTCACGTATCCACGAAAATCCATAAGTGAGTTAAACCGGTAAGTCATAGTTTTACCGGCTCCGGATTGCTTTTCAGCTTTTGATTCTCCCACGGCTTTTTCTATAATGTTCATAAAACTCTGGACCAGGTACCAGTAAAACAGAATTAAAAATATAAGAAGGGATTCCTTCCTTGTATCCGATGTCCATAAAAGCAGGTTGGGAGAATAAAGGAAAACTATGCTGGCATATGCCGCGTTGGAAAATTTGCGCCCGTTATTTATTGATATTTTCAGAAGCAGTAAAGCGGAATAAAGAGCCAGAACCGCATTCACAAAAGAAGCTATGTACCTGTTTACGCCAAAAAGGCGGTATATTAACCCAACGAATACGGAATACCATGTATAGTCATACTCTACCGCATACAGAGGCACTCCCTCGGCCAATTGCCGGGCAACACAAATCCCTTCGCGATGGTAAAGAAGGCCGTCCGTCCCGAAGGTTTCCGTTCCGTCCCGGTAAATATAGAATATAATCGCTATTCTAGTTGCCGCTGCCAATAATAGTAACACTATATAAAGAGCTTTCCGCCTGTCAAGCGGCACAACTCTGAAAGCCGTCACAGCCGCCAGCGCGAAAAGCACGATTAAAACCGCAAAACTTATATACATCTCTTATATTATTCAAGTCAAACTAATAATCTGTCGGCTTAATTATTCCGAAGAATAGTATACTAAGTGCGGTTTAAAAAGCAACGTCATTATTGCGGCAGAATTCCCGCCAAACGGATTTATCGTGGAAAATTACGATAAAGCTTGCATCCCGCTTATATTTTTCTGTTTTTTCAATCAATACCTGTTTATCTTTAACGTTTCTTTGTCCCGTATCTTTCGACAACCAGTGTTACTCCCTTTGAACCAGCCTTTGCAACCATTTCCGAAAGCATCTGTTCATTTGCCTCCGATAACTTGTTCTTTGGAATAACAAGCAAAAGCTCCCTGCTCTTGATAGAATCCCGCGGAATTACAATATCGTCGCTCCCCCACGGTTTATTCTGGCCTTTATACCCTGCCAGCTCATCTATATACTTCATCAGTGTCTTTTGGGCATTATCTCCCTCCTGGTAACTTGCCGCCGTAAGATCCATGCTCTTGATCATAACAGCTTTGCTCCCGTCAAACCTGGCAATGACAGGAAAATTGGTCGGCAGGTTTGCCCCGAACAAGCGGCGTATTTTAAGGCCTCTCTGGAAATTGCTCAACGACCAGATATCATCAGCGGCATTGCCCTCGGCGTCATTGAGAACACCTTTCGTCTCATCCCCTCCCATCCAGGCTTTAACCTTTGCCCTCTGGATAAAATCAAAGCCGGGAGTGAATTTCACCGGCAAAGGCAGGTCAATGCGGTAGCGTACCACTATTTCAATATTTTCTTCCTTATCGGAGAAAAAAGACGATTCGCTGAAGTCAAGCCCGCTGAAGCCGTTTTTTATATTAAGGCTTTTAAGCCTTTCGTCGGCGGATTTCATACTGTCTGTGACAAGGTATTTTTTCATATATAGTTTCAGTACCGGGATAAATAACTGTGTCTTGGCATCGTCAAAAACACCGCCGAAAATATAGCATGAAATGATCTTCAGTTCATCCACGGGATTGCTGACCGCCTCAACCGTATTATCAAGCATGTGCCTGAAATTTTCCTCCGCATTTTCCAACAAGCCCGCAGTTTCACCCAGTCCACCGGTCCCTTTTTCAAGAGATTCTCCCAATCCTTTCAGGCTGTTGTAAGCGTCGAAAACGCTGTCCATTTGCTCCCTGAAAATCTCCGATTTCCCGCTGATGCCGTTACGAACGGTATTGTGAATGTCCCTTATTCCGCTGATATGATAGATATATCCTGCCGACGCCATTTCAGCGGCTGTTTCGTCTATTGCATGTTGAATCAGACCGTATGCATAAACCATTTTTATCAAAAAAATTACGGTGAAAAAGGCGCACAGAAGCACAGGCAGCACCAGGGCCGCTTCAACCGTAACCGAGCCCGCTTCCTTTGCTGTCAGCGCCTTTCCGTCTACTTCCGCACTCACGTCCGTTTCCCCCTTCAATACTCCCGCCTCTTCTAATATCGAATACCTTGTAATCAATATCCTTCATATGCCAATACCTTGAATAAATACCTTCCGTCGCCGGTTTTCAGCTCTCTTCTGACAAAAGGCGCGGTTATGAACAAGTACTTCATGGAAACTTCCGCCTCCACCCGGAGATATGTGTAACATTCGGACATTTTAAAACCGGTTTTTGATTTTCCCATGTTTAGCTGTATAAGGTCTTCGATCCTGCTGAGCTTCTTGTTTTCGCTCACGGTAAGCAAAAACAGCCTCAGGTAATCATGATAATTGAAATAAAGCCGCTTATCCATGTTAGGACCGGTTACCGGCGCCATACCTATATCCAGTTTCCAGTCGCCCTTCAATTTATATATCGGGACGGACTTTCCGCATGCCAAATCCGATACGTCAATCAAGGCTTCGCCCATACCCCAGCCGCACATGACCAGGTTCGATATGACCGGTATGCCCGCTCCTCCCGTCCACCATCCGGCAACCGCTGTTGCGATGCTATTTGCCAACGCCTTTTTCTTTGCGTCGGTATATACGTGCAAGGTGTTAAGACCAAACCTCACAAGCAGGATTTCCGCCTTTGTCATAATATTGTTTAGCGCCTGTGAAGGCTGTCCGTGCAATATATATTCCACTTCGCTGTCATAATACGTTTCCAGGGACTCCTTTTCAATTCCGTGCAGGTTTTTATCTTTAACTGTTTCATTTCCATGCACAAGAACAGGCACGGAATTCTTGAAAGTCCCCATGATATACTCGTTGATATATATATTATCTCTCAAGGCAGCACCCGTTCTTTCTGCAAGGTTTCCAATACCCGCAATGAATTCCAGCGCATTTTCCTGGAACATACCTTCTTCATCATAGAAGTTCATTTCATCGTCAATACCGTCAAGTCTTCCTCCATATACAACCTCTCCGTCCGGGGAATTCCCCCCGTCATCTGATCTGTCTCCATATCCGCCGATAAAAGCCTCATCTTCCTGCTCAAAGCTTCCCGTTTCGACCTTGGTAAACGACGGAAGGCTGTTTTTGTCTATGCCGGCGGTTTCGTAATTTATATCCTCCGGGATTTTTTCATAAATAAATTCTTTTACCGCATTCTTTTTCCCATCCCTTGGATCGTCCTCTTTTTCTCCTTTTTCAGGTTTTGAATAGTTATAACTGATGTTGGAATAGTTTTTAACCATATCAAGCAGTACCGACGGCAATTCCGATGCCGGTCCGTTGCTTTGCCCCGTCCGTGCTTCATCCATAATAACCGCAATATTTTTCAGAAGACTGCTGTTGCCGTTAACCTTTTCCAGTATCTCTTCGGCGCGCTCACCTTCCAGGATAAGCGATTTCAGCTTGTCCAGCTCCAACTGCGTCTGTTCCTTGAAATCTTTTGTAAATTCGCCCGCATTATCGGAGAAATTATCTTCCATGTATTTCTCAAGCCTTGCAATAGCCTCCTGCGCTTTTTTCCCCTTCTCAATGATTTTCTCTATTTCTTTCGCGGCGTCCATATTAGCCTTGATATAATCGCCCGTCAGCGAATGCCGGATTTCATTCCATACCTCTTCCATCCTTTCCCCGGTATCGCGGGCGGCGTCATAAAGGTCGGACCGTTCCTGCATCAATTGGTCCAGGCGGTTTTGTGCCTCGCCAGACAATGTATCTTCTTCGTTTTCAGGATTGGATATTTCTGCTTCAAGTCCGCTGATGATTCCGTCCAGTGAATTTATACTGTCCATAATGGACTCAAGGTTTTTCGACAGCGAATTGAAATGGTGGTATGCCGACTCCCATGCGCCGTTAAGGTTGAACCCGTTTATGAATTTATCCATCTCGCTGCCCGCACCGTCGACAAGCTTCTTCAATTTTTGCTGCGATTTGTCCATGCTGCCCAGGATCTTATCTATAGTCACCTTCTGCTTGTACGCCCCGGACATTTTACCGACGTCCTTTACAGTTAAAAGCTTTTCCATGAAATTTTCGATGAGCTCCGTGGGCGCCCTGTACTTCATATACTCCAGTATCTGTTTCTTGGTTACGTTATTTTCGCTAAGGTTATATATTGGCGTTACCTTGATCTTCTCTATTCTGAACCCGAACAGGTCTGCGCCGCCATGCCGGCGTTCCTCGTCACACGGTATTGACAAGCCGCAGGAAAGATACTCTTCAAATTTGTCGCACAAACTTGCTTCATCCGCATCAACAATGGCAAACATGCCGTAATTTTCCTTCAGTTTGCTTCCATATTCGGCAAGCAGCGACCTCGCGGCCAGACCGACCGATCTCCTGACTATCGCGCGTGCCGCGTTTATCCTGGAAATATCGACAAGCAAACCTGCAAGCACAAGGACGGCCATCATTACAATCGCCGAAAAGACGGTGACCTGGCCGGAAATCTTGTTTCTCAAAGTACCGGTGACCCCCTAATCCATAAATATCTCAATACGCTGCTTTATTTCATTAATCGCATTCCTGCTTTGCTCTCCCAAGTTCTTGATCCCGGAAAATTTTTCTTCCAGCTTCTTCTCCAGGTCTATAATAAAATCCGTGGTTCTGATCAGCTCTTCAGGCTCGTCAATGGTTGATACGGCCTTGACGTTCATCCGGCATATACCGCTCCCGCCAAACAGCCTGAGAAAATTCCCGAGCGGCAGATTGTAGCAGGAGCTTATTTTCACTTCCAGCTTCCTGCATACGGCATAATCCTTGAACGCTGCCTCCGCATTAATTGTTTCCGGCCTTACCAATTCATTGCGGGATGCCACGGACAATGCGTATTCCTCAATTATTTGGAGCCTGTCTTCCTTTTCGCTGTCAAAAAGCCTCCTGTACAGGCTGTATTTCTCAAAATCGGTTTTTGACGGTTTCCCGGCGCCCAATTCATTTACTCCGGACGACCATGCCGCGGCGCCGGCTTCACATGCCATTTCAGCCGCCGATTGCAACAAGGCTCTTTGGTAAAGCAACAAACCAATGTATATCGCTGATGCAATACTGAGTATAACCAGCGGGACAATAATTGACGCTTCGACTGTAATGCTCCCCTTGTTTCCATGGGCATCGACGGTTATTTGCATATATTGCAGCACCACTTTACTATATAAGTACATATATGCCATTATTTTACATTATATTTAAAAAATGTGCTACAGTATGGGAAATAAAATTTGAATTTATTGTTTTGTTATGTAACGACGGCTGTAACAAGTCTCAAGATATGCCATTGATGGCATTCTTTAAGAAGCTTTATAACAATTCCATGCAAAAACTATATCCATGCTTTTTAAAACCGATTCCTTCATAAAACCGATGAGCCCTTTCCCTCTTCAAATTGCTTGAGAGCGATACTTTATAGCACCCTTTATCCCTGCATATCCCTATCGCATAATTCATCATACATTTTCCTATCCCCTTACCTTGTAAAGAGTCCAGCACGACAACATCTTCTATTAATCCTGATGGCGCGCCCATATGAGCCAGATTATCCATTATTGCCAAAGCAAATGTTCCTACAATATTTCCGTTCAGTTCAGCAACATAGACGCTATAATCAGGGTACTGTCCCATCTTCTCGAATATATTTTCCGCCGCTTTTATATCCAGGACTTCTCCGTTATCCATATCCGGCTGGCTATACAGTAATAGAATAGACGGCAGATCTTTCTTTTCAGCTTTACGGATGATAATGTCCATATAATTTACACCTCACAAATATGCTGGTACACTTTACAATAATAACATAATCAGCATTATTCTTGCTTTTAAATTCTTTACTCGTTAATTGGAATTTTAGATTCTATCAGCATAAGGATAAGGGACTTTGCTAATCAAAGCAAAGCCGTCGGCGAATGAATACGCTGCACGAAAGAATAGCATTAACCGAACTGAACTGACTTCAGGCTACTATCTGCAGGCTGCAGGCTGCCGACCGCCGAACTGCCGGTGAGGAGAATTCTATCCGGCATCATTTCACGGCGCAAGCAATGGTCTGAACCTTGAAAATCTCTCGAAAAATTTCCTGGCCGCCGTTTGCTGCTCCCTTACATGCTCACTTACGTCTTCGTATCCGTCAAATAACAAATCCACGTATTTTTTATCAATAGAGCCTTCTGCGACTTGCGCTTTCATTATCCTGTAAATCCTGTCTTTTTCCATCCCCGGCCTGTACGGCCTGTCCTCGGCAAGCGCCGTATATATATCTGCAACGGCTATTATTCGCGAGCCTTCATCTATTTCATCGGCTTTGCAACGGAAAGGATAACCGCATCCATCGAGCCTTTCATGGTGGTATGACGCCCATTTTGCAACCTGCTCCATGCCGTCGATCGAACTCATAATATAGTGCGTATAGTACGCATGACACTTGATGAACGCGAATTCTTCAGCGGTCAATCTTCCCTGCTTTTCAAGCACGCTGTCGGGCACCGCAAGTTTTCCCACGTCATGGAAATTACCGGCAATTCTCATCATCATTGTTTTATTCCTGGAAAATCCGTTCATCCGGGATAATTCCTCGGCGCACGAAGCCACGCCGGAAGTATGCGTGGATGTAAACCTGGACTTAAAATCAATGACATTCCTGTACAGTTCCGAAACAAGCAGCACTCCTTCCAGTCCGACAGTCGCATTTCCGAATGGCATGCATGAAGACAGAACCATGTTTATCCTTGGAGAGACAAGATCCAGCCAGAATCCTTCCCGTACCGACACATCAATAAAATATTTAATAATTTCACCGTTTACTTCAATGCCTTCAAGTTTTTTTATGCTGTCTGCAATGCCTTCAGTTTGATGCAGGATGTACCTGTTCCTGTCTATCAGCCTTTCAACATAGTCCGACAGGTATAACACCTGGGAAGCAAATACAACAGGATTCTTTATATCCTCGTCCCAGTCTGCCCATTTCCTATGATGATTTCTTATGATAGGCGACAGCTTTTCAAGCCACGGAACCTGTTTTAGCAATAATTCTCCTTTTATGGCATGAGTGTGTTCGTCAACCGTCTCGAAACGCATTAACGCCATTTTTTCCTGGGCGGAAATAGCTCCGATATCATGCAGCAATGCCGCAGAAAAAATATCGCAGATTTTATCCCGCTCAAGGCCTGCGCTTCTTGCTATTTCATAAGCTATATACGCAGTCCTGTGATGATGTTGCGCCACGGATGGGCTGGCTATGTCAAGTATCTCGGAGAGAGACAGCAATAGGCTGTTCATGCTTACATTAAGTTCTCCGTCCATCTTCTTCTTTGCCGACTTCCTGTCCATCTTCATATCCTGTTCCATTTTAGCCGCTTGCATGGTTTGCTTCCTGACCTCCTTGTCAAAATGCTCCCCGGCTTGACGCTTGCGTTCGCATTAAACTTCCCCTATAAAGACAGCCAAGCCGTTATCATACATATCATACCTTGCGGCATAAACAGCCAATTATTGAAATCTTACCATAAACATAATTATTTTACAATAAAGGAATATTTGTCTCAAGGCTTTCTCTATGCTTTTTTACGGGTCTGCTTGAGCATGTCCGACGACAGAATCTTCATCTATATGCTTACGCGAAAGAATGGATAACGTCCCGTTACTTTATCCCGGGAAAAGTAACAGAAAAGCAGCGTGAGAGAGGAAGCCTGCACGTCTTCGGAGTCTTCCCCCGGAAAATGCATAAATGCGCTATCCCCGGTAACAGGAATGGAGCCAAAACTGAACTTCTCAAAATGTACTTCCTTCAGCAGTTGCTTTACGGGGATATTTTCCGCCCCGGGTATTATTCCGGCAATACGGCCGGTATCCTTGAGAAAACTGTAACAACGGTCATGGAATCCCGGTTCATGTTTTCCGGCCAGGAAATCCGGCGGCGTTCCCGACCTGTCCGAGGCCAGGAAATCAAGCCTGAGCAGTTCGCAAAAATCCGTCAACTCATCTCTATTCATGAAGCCCGACGCAAACCGGTAAAGAAACATATACAGTTCCTTTGCCGCCCGGTTGCTTGCCATGAACCCTTCCTCTTTCAAAAAAGCAGAGAATTTTTCATAGAATTCAAAGGGTGTTGAAAAGTGCCTGGAAATAATATAATCCAATGAAAAAGCGAAACGTCCGCTGTTATAATACTTATCCATTACAAGGGCGATTCTCTTCAAGGCAATCAATTCGTCAAAACCAACATGCTTTCCGCCAAGTATTTCATAGGGCGGGTAATCGGTAAATGTATAACCCTCCTCCAAAGCCCGTTCCCTCATGCATGTCCCCTTAAGGAACTTGAGAAAACCAACCTGCAGATGGTGCGGCTTCACCTTGTAAACATCATTGAACGAATTCCTGAACGAACTGTAATCCTCGCAAGGCAAACCGGATATTAAATCGGCATGTACGTGGACTTTTCCGCTCTTCACTATCCTGTCCAGGTTTTCAAATGCTTTCTTCAAATCAGTCTTCCTGTTTATAGCCGCCAGTGTTTCGATATTTGTGCTCTGTATTCCGGCTTCGATTTGCATCAGTCCGGCGGGCGAGTTTTCAAGCAGGCTCAGCATCTCTTCATCAAAAAGGTCCGCCCCGACTTCAAAATGAAAACTGCACTGTGAGCCTGATTCACTTAGCTTGAGTATATGCCGGATTATAGCCTTCGCCCTTGACCTTGCCGCATTGAAAGTCCTGTCCACGAACTTTACCTGCCTCACTCCCGAGAAAGCCAGCCTGTCCAGATCACGGAAGACCCTTTCAAGTGAAAAATGCCTGGTCCCTCCCGATACCGATGACAGGCAGTAACTGCAGGAAAAAGGGCATCCCCTGGATGATTCGAAATACACTATCCTTTCACCCATCGCCGAAAGCATTTCTTGCGTATAAGGCGACGGAATGCTGTCCAAGTCTTCAACAACAGCGGGGCTGCGGGCAACAATGCCTTCGTCCGAACGCCATGCGAGCCCGTCGATCGATTCCAGCCCCGGTATATCTCGTCTGCAAGCACGGTCATTCGCTTGCAAACTGTTTTCATGGGCAGCCTGGCCTGAAACGCCCGAAGTGGAAAAAATCCCAGACCGTTTCATGCAGGATAAGAATCCGGGAAACGACATCTCGCCTTCACCGGCTATGACATAGTCAATATAATCATAATTTGACAGGATATCAGCAGCGTCATATGATACCTCCGGTCCTCCGAGCACAATCATTGTACCCGGCAAAACCTTTTTCAGGCTGGCCGCCAGGCGATGCACATGCGCGATATTCCAGATATAGCATGAAAATGCGACTATATCGGGCTTCTCCAAGTAGATGGAGGACAAAACATATTCCATGTTTTCGTTGATAGTGTATTCCCTGACAAAAACATCGCCGTGGTCGGGACCGCAGGAAGCCTTGAGGTACCATGCGGCCAGGCACGAATGTATATATTTTGAATTAAGCGCAACAATCAACGTTTTCATAAAATAACCTCGCGATGAGGCTATTATATCCGACAGGGCTCAAATATTCAAGGCAAGGTTGAATCGTGCGGATATTGGAGCTTGCAAGCGGATACGGTCAGAACGGATGGGCATGGCGCATATATAGGCATCATGCGTAAGAATGGCTGCAGGGTGTTATGCTTTGATGATGACCGAATGCGGCATTGGGAGCCACAACCTGCACCATGGACAGTGCAGGCGCGCGATGCTAAGGCACGATGCCGATTCATCCGCGCCCGCTTGAGGACGAGTCAAAGCATTACAGCCTGCCCATGAGGGAGCCTGATGACTATATTTGCGCTATGCCCATCCGTCCTGACCGCTCCTGCTTGTAAACTACCCTATACGCCGATTTGTCCATACCCAGCCCGTCGTCAGGACTGCTCCGCCCGTATGAGACAAGGTACCAGTACCCCCGTCCCGCTGACCCGCACCCGCGCGAAATCCATTATACCGCTTCGAAACATTCCTTCACGCATCATTCTGCACCAAGAATCAAGTATATTATTCAAATAGTCAAAATATGTTTTCCTGCGGATGCTCTCTGATACCTTGAGCGCGCTTTGCGCCAACACGTCTCCGTTGAGCCTGTATTCCACAACCCCGGATTCCACACCTGCGTATACGGGGGCATCAAGCACCCTGGGAACAAGCTTTTCCTCCCTGACAAGCTCAACCTCATCTTCGGTTAACGGGAGGACAATATCCTGCTCGACCACCAGGGACACATGCTCCTTCACTCCCCTGTATACAGGCACCTTGGCGTATATTTCACCCGATTTTCTCAACCAGTGCATTCTGAAATTATCGAACCCATAGTCCAGCAGCTTCCTGGTTGCGTCAACCCTCGCGCCCCTGGTAGGAGATCCGAGAACAACGGAAATCAGCCGCATGTCATCCCGCTTTGCCGTCGTTACAAGACATCTTCCCGCTTTGCCCGTATAGCCCGTTTTTACGCCGTCCACTCCCCGGTATGACCCGAGAAGCTCATTCGTATTGTAAAGATTATGCCCGCTTATGCTTGACGAAGTTGTTGACACGATTTCCGCAAAAACCGGGTTTTTCAAAGCCTCCCTCGTAATTAGCGCCACATCGTAAGCAGTTGAATACTGGTTTTCCCTGTCCAGGCCATGCGGCGTCACAAAATTTGAATTTACCGCTCCAAGCGATACGGCCCTTTTGTTCATCATTGCCGCAAAATTCTCAACTGTGCCGCCAATATGCTCCGCGATTGCAATTGCCGCGTCATTGGCTGAAACCATAAGCAGCGCATACAACATCTCTTTCAGCGTATACTTTTCCCCGGCCCGCAGGCCAATTGTCGAACCGCCGATACTCGCAGCCCTTTTGCTTACCGTAACTACATCTTCAAGGTTTCCGTTCTCAAGAGCAGTAAGGGCGGTCATTATTTTTGTCGTACTCGCGATGGAACGTTTTTCCATTGCATTTTTTGAATACAGCACACGTCCTGAAGTCCACTCAATCAAGACCGCCGCCCTTGCGTTTAAAACAGGCGGTTTGCTTTCGGACAGGACACCGGTTCCAGGCATTGACTCCAAAGTCACGCCGCCGTCAACGGGTATAAAAACAGTGAAAAAAATCACAAAAATAACTATAACATAACACGTTTTTTTTATTAATAAATTCAGATCGGATCATCTCCATAATGTTTGTTTTAAAGCTTTCCGTATATGAATAATATTTAACTAATCGTGATAAATATATTATGCCAAAATGTTCCTTGCCGCAAAATACTGCCAAAACCGTCGATGGAATCGCAGCGGTAAAATTGAAATATAAACGCTCAGCCATATCTTTCATGTAATAAACACATGCTTTTTTGACACAATAGTTATTGAGGAGGTGATAAAATGGCTAATAACAGCAGGAGCAAGACTTCATTCGAAAAGATGAAATATGAAATCGCCAGCCAGGTTGGCGTAAATCTTAAGCAGGGTTATAACGGTGACATCGCATCGAGGGATGCAGGTAAGATCGGTGGCAATATAGTAAAGAAGGTATTTGAGGCTTATACCGGAAATAACTACGAAATCAAGAAATAACAATCGTTGTTAACAAAAAAGCAGGCTGGTTAAACCGCCTGCTTTTTTTGTTTATGGCTGTTTGCGAAGCAAATCCGGCTTGTATATTACATAAAGTCAACAGATGATTGTATTTTGCTCACTTCCTGTTTAGCCATGCTAATCTCCTGCTGGTTTGCTTGCTGCACCGAATACCATCCTTTTTGCATCATCAGTTCAAATATGTTTTTCTGATGTTGAAATGTCCTGCTCAGAAGGCCGGCTGCGTCATTTCTCAACGCCGGATTTGTACTCTCCAGAACAAGATTTGTCAACGAAGTCGCAAAAAGCTTATGCTCATTAAGCAGCGTTTGGGCAATTTCCTTATCACTCAATCTCATTGTTTTTTACCTCCTTATTGCATAGTCCCGGTGTTTATGTGCTTGATAAGCGTTTGCAGGTCCTGCTGGTGTTCCCTGGCCATACTCTGGCAAAGGCCTTTGATCTGGGGATCTGTTGCCATTTCGGCGCAAGATTGCATGAATTTGATTGAATTTTCGGTCATTTTGATATTATCCTGGATATACAGCAGTTCCCTTGTTGTCAAAGACATATTATCCCTCCTTTTAGTTTGTATTCCAGATTAGTTTGTACATATTTGCGCATAATATTCAGGGTAAAAAATATAAGCGCTGCCTGCCGGCTGAAGCTGAATAACCTTTATATGCACTGCAAAGAATATGAACGATAGGTAGAAATACATCTAAAAATACCCAATAAAGGGGAGATTGCTTGATGCTGGTAGTATTCGTCAGGGCGCTTATTCTTTACCTGATAGTCGTAGTAGTAATGAGAATCATGGGAAAACGCCAAATCGGACAGTTGCAGCCATTTGAGCTTGCAGCCGCTATTATGATATCCGAACTTGCTGCCGTGCCGATGCAGAACACCGGAATTCCGCTTGTTAACGGAATAATACCTATTATAACACTACTGGCGGCACAGCTTCTCATATCGTTCCTTTCATTGAAAAGCATACGGGCAAGGGCGTTAATTTGCGGCAAACCTACAATATTGATTGAAAAAGGGAAAATAAAAGTCAAGGAATTGCAGAAAGAACTATATACACTGAATGACCTCCTCGAACAACTCAGAATAAACAACTACCCAAACGTAGCCGATGTGGAATACGCCGTGCTGGAGACAAACGGCCAGTTGAGCATCATTCCGAAATCCCGGAAAAGGCCTCTCACACCTGAAGATATGAATATAAAAACAGATTACGAAAATATACCGATAGACGCAATAATAGACGGCAGGGTATTGTCGCAGAACCTGAAAAAAGCCGGCAAGGACCTCGCGTGGCTTGAAACTGAACTCAGAAAGAAACATTATGACAGTCCCGGCCAGGTTCTGTATGCATGCATCGACCCTTCCGGCAAGCTGCATATCCAGGCGTATGAGAAAGGAGCGGCAGACATAAATGAAGCAAGCCGTTACAATTAAAATAACAGCCATAATCACGCTCCTGTTTCTTATAATCACAGCTTCGGGGATAATAGCACAACGGGTGCTCTACAATGATTCCAGAAGGATGGTGCAGCCAATCGAAAAACTTAAAGAAAACATCGCATCGGAAAACTGGAACGAGGCCGGCAATTCATTGGACCTGGTAAACACGGAATGGGCTAAAGTAAAAGGCAAATGGTCGGCCTTGGTGGACCACCAGGAAATAGACAATATCGATGTTACGATATCGCGCCTTCAAAAGCTTGTAGAAGCGCGCGACAAAGCATCATCTTTATCTGAAGCCGCAGCCCTCGGCAAGTTTGTCAGCCATATCCCGGAAAAAGAACTGCCGAACCTGGATAATATATTCTAACTGCATTCCCTCTTCCTGCGGACAGCTTCGAACATCATAATTCCGGCAGCGACGGAAACATTCAGGGACTCCGCCCTGCCTAACATAGGTATCCTTACAAGCAAATCCGCATTCCGGGCCGCCGTACCGCTTATCCCCTCGGCTTCGCTTCCGACAACCAACGCCACGTTGCCGGTCAAATCCACGTCAAAAATATCGACTGTGCCTTCCAGGTGCGACGCGCACACCAAAAATCCCGATTCCTTTACTTTCATCAAAGCCTCTTCCACGTTGCCGCAATGGTAAACCGGGATATGGAAAATCGACCCCATGGTTGAACGAAGCACCTTGGGATTGAAAACGTCGACGCAGCCGTCGGTGACTATAACACCTGCGCATCCTGCGGCGTCTGCCGTCCTGATAATCGTTCCCATATTGCCGGGGTCTTTGACCATGTCCATTACAACCAGCATACCGTTGCCAAGGACGGCTTCATCAAGCGCCTTTTTTTGAAGCCGGAGCACGGCCAATATGCCTTGCGGGGTCTGTGTATCCGATATTGAACCGAATAAGCTTTCGGGAACTTCATAGCACCTTATTGAAGATTTTTCAATCATGTCCGCCAGTTCTTCCTTCCCGTGCCCCGCCAGGAATGTATCGGACATGATGATATAAAGAATATCTGCGCTTTCCTTCAAAGCTTCGGCCACAAACCTGGAACCCTCTATGAAAAATATTCCCTTCTTTTCCCTGGCGCTCCTGTTCTTTAGCGACCTGACCTCTTTGATGACCGGGTTGCTGCTTCCTGTCAGCCTGATCATTCGTTACTCCTTAAACGCTGTTTCATGAGCCGAATTGCTTTATCCTATTCTGTTCATATAAAACAAACCGGCGGTATTAACCGCCGTTCTTTACACTGTTAACCAACTGTGCGAATGCCTCCGCGTCATTTACGGCCATATCGGCAAGTATTTTCCTGTTGAGGGCGATACCGGCTTTCTTAAGGCCGCTCATAAACCTGCTGTAGCTTATGCCGTTCAACCTTGCGGCAGCGTTGATCCTGGTTATCCAAAGCTGCCTGAAATCCCTCTTCTTGGCTCTCCTGTCCCTGTACGCATACGTAAGGGACTTCATAACCGCCTGGTTTGCTATTCTAAAAAGCTTGCTCTTACCTCCGAAATAACCCTTGGCAAGCTTGAGTATTTTCTTGTGTCTCGCACGCGTCCTCATTGCGCCTTTGACTCTTGACATAATAATCTTCTCCTTTCCTGCTATTATCCTGCTTATGTCTCTTTTCTGCCCGTTTTTCTTGTGTCTTTTTCTTATACGCTTTGCTTATGGTTCTTGCCTGTGCGTCCTGCCTGCGCTTTCCTGCTTATGCGCCTTCGTTCTCTTACTTGTATGGAATAAGTCTCTTGACAGTCGCCTCGTTTGCGGAAGAAGCATAAGCTCCAAGCCTATGGTGTTTCTTTGCCTTCTTTGCTTTCGATACGAGCCTGTGGCTTCTGAAAGCGTGGCTCATTTTTACCTTCCCGGTAGCGGTTATTTTAAATCTTTTCTTTGATGCGCTGTGTGTTTTAAGTTTTGGCATATAAACTCCTCCTTATTTTTCTGTCTTCGGCAATACCCAAGTATTGCCCTGCCAATGCAAACGCCTTACTGCTTGGGGTTGAGTATCATGATCATACTCCTGCCTTCCAGTTTAGGCTTCCTCTCCACTGTTCCCACTTCCGAGACAGCTTCTGCGAATTTATTGAGAACCTGCTCACCCAAAGATGTATAATTCATTTCCCTGCCCCTGAACCGTACGCTCACCTTTACCTTGTCCCCTTCTTTAAGGAACCTGTACGCATTCTTTGCCTTGAAGCTGAAGTCATGATCTTCAATTGTTGGTTTGATCCAAACTTCCTTGACATTTATAATCCTTTGATTCTTTCTCGCTTCCTTTTCCTTCTTTGCAATCTCAAACATGTACTTCCCGTAATCCATGATTTTGCATACGGGCGGGACAGCTTGCGGAGCAATCTTAACAAGGTCCAGATTCTTACTAGCCGCCAGCTTCTGCGCATCCTTGATAGGCATGATGCCCAGCATGGATCCGTCAGAATCAATCAGACGCACTTCCTTGTCCCTGATCTCCTCATTAATCATATATTCATGCCTGCTCCTGATAATTAAACACCTCCGAGTATTATTTCACAATTTTATCCGCAAAAACCAAAATAAAAAGTGGATTGAAGAAGACCGTCAATCCACCAAATAGCAGGTTTGCAATGTATCCCTTTACTATTGACCTTGCCGGATAGATCCGCAAGGTGAGAAGCGATTGACTTCTTCTTTGTTTTTCCTGAATAATCATAGCAGAAAGAAAAACGCCTGTCAAGAAAAATCGGCGGATTGCGTGCGGGTTCGGGTCAAGGCATCGGATGAAACCTCCGAGCGACTCCAACGCATACGCCTGTAATTTGCTCGGCCGCTTCTAATATGACATCCATGTCATTGCCAGCTAAATCCGCCATCCAGGCGGATTTGCCTCGCCATGTTCTGCATATGCGGGATTCGCTAAGTCGTTTCATCATATGCCTTGACCCGCACCCGTACGCAATCCGTGCATTTGCCAAACCACCGTCCCTCTGACACTTTCCCCTGTCTCCCTTAACTCAAGCTCCTTCTCTTCCCTATGACCAGTGCGACGGCAAGGAACGCCAGCGCAAAACCAAATTGCATCAGCATGTCTGACAAAACAGGCTGAAGGCTTGCAAAATCAAACTTCGAAAGCTCCGCGATCAGGTTGTTTGCCCTGACATACCAATAAGTCGGGGTAAAGCTTGCGATTTTTAGGACAAAATCCCCCAACAGCTGCTGCGGAACAAAAACCCCGCTGATAAACGAAAACCCCAGCGTCACCACGTTGCTGGCCGCAGAAATCGCCCCCCTGCTTTTCACAAGGTTGCCGATCAAAAAGCTCAGGCTGGCGCCGCAAACTGCAAAAACAAACGAATTTATTATAAAGAAAACCCTGCTCATGCCAAAACCGTCCCTCAAGCTGAATAATATGCAGAATGCCACCATTATGAACCATGACGCAATCGTCAGCAAAAGAATCGCTCCCATGAATTGCATATTAACACTGTATGCATTTATAGGCGAGCAGGCGTTCCTCTTTTTCAAATCGCTGTCATGGAACACGAGCATCAGCGTGCTCACGCCCAGGATAAGAATGTATAACAGCGAATATGCCATGTAGTTGTAGAAATAATTCGCATAAGCCGTGTCCTCCGTATTGCCGGCAGCAGCCCTCAGTTCCACTGCCGTGTCTGATGACAAATCCGACTCCAGCCGCCTGACCAGGGATTCCTGCGAAATCCCATCTATATGCTCGACATAGAGCCTGGCTGTATTGAGGTATTTATTAATAGCCATGTCAATATACATGTTGCTTGTCGAGTCCGGCACTACTGTCTTCTCAAGCTGCATATCCCCGCCGTTCATAAAGTCTTCCGTAAAACCCTCGGGTATCCGCAAGATATACGACACTTCCCTGAAATAAAGCGCATCCTGCAGCGCCTCCGTATCGTCGGGGAGTTCGACAAAGTCGGCGACTTTTCCGAGTTCATTCCTTAACCCGTCTATAAAAACGCTGTTTTCTTCGCTTATAATTGCAATATTGCTTTTCGCCCCGCTGAATATGCTCACCTTCTTCTGTTCCCCCGACGCAGTAAATGATATTACAAGCGACACGCCCAGGAAAACCCCGATATAGATAAAAATTAACGGCAAGTTTTTCTTCAGGATTTTTAAACAAAGGTTAAAGACTTGCATACCTGCGCCTCCTTATCATTAAATAAATCCCCGAGCAGCATGCGAAAATGAAAATTAACAGAGCGCCCAAGTTAAGAAAATACCTCGAAAAACCGTCGTAATAGTAAAGGCAGTAAAAAGCGTCCGTAAGCAGATTAATCGGGTTCAGCCAGGACAGAACCGGCGCGTTTTTTGCCACGATGTATTTCATGCCCTGAAACATCATGCCGGCCAGGAAGGAACCGATCATGCTTATGCATAATATTACGCCGACCTTCATATTTTCGGATTTCTTTACTATTGCGCTGACAAGCGCGCCGAATGCAATTCCCGCAGCAGATCCCACGGCTGTGGTAAGCAGAATATAACCCGTCTTTGAACCAAAATCGGCCTTGATTACAAAGCGCAAAAACGCCAGCAGTGTCAGCATTTCGGCAACATGCACCAGGAACGTGGCGCACACGCTGTATAAAAACGCTTTTAGCTTGTGAACGGGGGCTATATTTACTCTCGCGGCAAGCGGTGAAATGTCCGCCTGGATATCCGCAATTTCACGCATCCCGAAAAATCCGCCGTACAGGCAGGCCATGGCAATCAACGTATAAAAGTAATAAAGCACGTTGTCAGGTTTTGCGCTTGTGCCGGGTACCTCCCTTACGTACTGGCGCATTTCGCCAATGCTTGCTAACAGCTTTTGCCCCGCTTCCGGGTTTTCCGCCAATATTGATTTGACGGCGGAGGCCGTCTGAACGTAATTATCTAAAAAACTCTTGATTATGCTCTGGTTCATACCCGATTTTTTAACGACAAGCTTCGGCGGGTTCCCTGCAATGATATATCCCGCAATTGAATTGTCTTCAAGCATCCGTTCGGCATCCTGCTCCGGGGCAACGGTCAGGTTAAACAGCCTGTCATCGCCCTTTGAAACCTCTTCCATGGCTGTTCTGAATGAAATGTCGTCCCGGTATTGCCCGTTATCCACCACCGCAATATTTACCGCCTGAAAAACCTCTCTCTTGTTGATGCTTGAAAAAGCCATGTTAAAAAACACCGCCAGGACAATAGGGAACATCAGCGTCCAGAACACGGTTTCCCTGTCACGCAAAAGGCACTTGAGCCTGTATGTGAAGATATGGACAAACATCGCCGCTCCTCCTCAATCCCTCAATTCTTTTCCCGTTATCTCAAGGAAAACGTCATTTAAAGTAGGCAATTCCGAGTATATCTTGCCAAACTGGATTCCCTCTTTCCTTATGAAGTCCAGCACTGTTTCCAGGTTGTTTCTCCCCTTGCCGGATTTAATAACAAGCTTGTGGTCCTTATATTCGACGGAGACAACATGCGGCAATTCCTTCAATGCCGAAACCTGTTCACCGGTTACGCCGTAAGATTCCACCGTGATCTTCTCGCCCATTGATATCATTGATTTAAGCTCATCCTTGGCGCCGGTAGCCAGCGCCTTGCCTTTATCCAGTATCATTATCCTGCTGCAAATCATCTCTACTTCCTCCATGTAATGGGAAGTGTATATTACCGTCGCCCCCTGCCTGTTCAACTCCAGGATGCCCTCGAGTATCCTGTTCCTGCTCTGGGGGTCAACAGCCACGGTAGGTTCGTCCATGATAATCAGTCTCGGCTTGTGCGCGATGCCGCAGGCAATGTTCAGCCTCCTGAGCAATCCCCCGCTGAGCTTCTTCGGATAGAACTTTATAAACTCACCCAGTCCTGTAAACTCAATTGCTTCATTAACAAGCTTTTTCCTCTGATTCTTGTCTTTTACATATAGACCGCAGAAATAATCAATATTTTCGTACACGGTCAGTTCGTTGTAAACGGCCACGTTCTGCATGACAATTCCGATATCGCGTTTTGTTTCATACGATTCCGGCGTCATTGGCCGGCCAAATATCTCGATTTCTCCCTTGTCATATTTAAGCAGCGATAAAATGCAGTTGATAGCCGTTGTTTTTCCGGACCCGTTCGGCCCAAGCAAGCCAAAAACCTCTCCTTCGTTTACCGAGAGCGAGAGATGGTCCAGCGCGACCAAATCGCCATAGCGTTTTACAAGGTCCTTAACTTTTACAACCATTTTATATCCACCTCGCATTTGTTCTACATGCTAATAATACTTCGGGCATTTTTTTATCGGAAGTGTCGTGAATCACATTTCCGTATGACAATTGTCACAAACGGCGCAGTGCGGATTTAAAGAACGTGATGAAGATGCATGGGATGGAAACTCACAGAATACAAGTATTCATAGAATATAAGACTCACGGAAGGCAAGTATCCAAAGGGGATGAAAACTTGCAATTGTAATTACTAAAAGCAGATGGTAATATTTGATTAAGATACTTAATACACGTTATGGGATAAGATTGTTTATGCCTGTTTTTGCAAGCCTGGCGGATAAGCTTGTTATTTTCATATGCTGCATGATCATCTATCTTGTCCATACGGATTTGAACACCGGTGTGGCAGCAATACTCATCAGCGTCATTTTCAGCGGGTTCCTGAGCTACTTTGACGATGATAGGGTAAAGACCGCTTTAACCGTCGGATTCATTGTTTTGTCCTGTTTCGTGCCCCCGCTGATATTTTTCCTGCCCTTGACCTCTTACGACATGCTGTTCTCCAAGTACCAGTACGTCAATCTCCTGGGTATAATCCCGGTTTTAAATTTCGCGCGGTCCGCTTCCGTTCAAACGTTATCCGCAATAATAATCCTCCTTGCACTGAGCATACTGGTCAAATACCACATGGAATCTCAGACCCGGCTATATGCCAGGTGCAACGAACTGGGCGATGCGGCAAGGGAAATGATGATCCAACTGAAAAAGCAGCGCAGCGAATTGATGGAAAACCAGGATATTGAGCTAAACCTGGCAACTTTAAACGAAAGGAACCGGATAGCCCGGGAAATTCACGACAATGTCGGGCACCTCCTGTCAAGCGCCATATTGCAGGCAGGCGCACTTCTTACCGTCAACCGGGATGAAAAAATAAGGGACAGCCTTGAAACACTCAACGACACGTTGTCCCAGGCGATGGACAGCATAAGGGCCAGCGTGCACAAGCTGTATGACGAATCGATTGATCTTGACGCCCAAATAAAGGAACTGGTGAAAAAATTCACTTTCTGCGAAATAAGCTATGAATATAATATCGACAGCAACCCGGGTAAAAAACTCAAGTATGCGTTCATTTCAATCGTAAAGGAAGCCCTTTCCAATATAATCAAGCACTCAAACGCAACCCACGCATCAATAATATTCAACGAGCACCCTGCGCTGTATCAATTGATTATAAGGGATAACGGCACTGTGAAAAGCTCCGGCGCGGATGACGGCCTCGGGCTTATGAATATAACCGAAAGGGTGCGGTCTTTTAACGGAAATATAAACATATTGACAGAAAACGGTTTTGAAATTTTTATTTCCATCCCAAAGGAGGGATCAGGGCATGAGAATACTGATCGTGGATGACGACAGGCTGGTCTCCGGGGCATTAAAAACAATACTGGAAGCAGACAAGGAAATAGAAGTGGCCGGAATGGGAAACAGCGGCCGGGAAGCCGTGGAATTGCATCGCAGGCTAAAGCCCGACGTTTTGCTGATGGATATCAGGATGGACGGCATGACGGGCCTTGAAGCCGCCGAAGCAATACTAAAAGAAGATAACAGCGCCAGGATTTTATTTTTAACCACCTTCTCGGACGACGAATACATAGCAAAAGCGTTTCAGATCGGGGCAAAAGGATATATTCTGAAACAGGATTACGAAAGCATCATACCGTCTGTCAAGGCTGTATTCATGGGACAAAGGGTATTCGGCGACGAAATTATTTCAAAATTCAGCACTCTTAAGAGCAATACCGGTAATACCTATAATACCGGCAATGCCCGCAATACCGGCAGCATCGCCAAAACCGGCGAGAAAGCCGGCACCGGGCTTAGTTCCTTCAATTTGAGCGAAAAGGAAATTGAAATAATAAAGCTTGTGGCAGACGGGCTGTCCAACAAGGAAATCTCCGAGACCTTATACTTAAGCGAAGGCACGGTGCGCAATTATATTAGCGTTATACTCGAAAAGCTGGACTTGAGGGACAGGACACAGCTTGCCATCTTCTATTACAAGCACACTTAATGCATATCCCGCGTGGTTCAATCGCGCAAATATTCACGACAGTTCGAGCATGCCGGTGTAAAGTTGGTAGTATTTGCCCCTTTGCGCCATCAGTTCGTCATGGGTGCCGCGTTCGATTATGCTCCCGTCTTCAAGCACAATTATAACGTCCGCATTCCGAACGGTGGAAAGCCTGTGGGCAATAACAAAAACAGTCCTGCCCTCCATCAGCTTATCCATACCTTTTTGAATCAATGCCTCGGTACGGGTGTCAATGGAACTTGTCGCCTCATCAAGGATAAGTACGGGAGGATTTGCCACGGCAGCCCTGGCGATTGCGATAAGCTGCCGCTGTCCCTGGCTTAGGTTGGCGCCGTCCGCCGTCAATACCGTCTGGTATCCTTGCGGCAGGTGGCTGATAAAGAAGTGGGCGTTGGCCAGCTTGGCGGCGGCAATCACCTCTTCATCGGTCGCGTCCAGGTTTCCATAGCGGATATTTTCCATTACCGTTCCCGTAAACAGGTGCGTATCCTGCAGCACCATGGCCAGCGAACGTCTTAAATCATCTTTTTTTATCTTGTTTATGTTAATCCCGTCAAAGCGGATTTTGCCGTCCGGCACATCATAAAAACGGTTTATCAGGTTCGTAATCGTGGTCTTTCCCGCTCCCGTCGAGCCGACCAGCGCTACTTTCCGGCCGGGCTTGGCATACAGGCTTATTCCTTTCAATACCTCTTTGTCCTTTTCATATCCGAAGGTAACATCCTCGAACCTGACGTCGCCCTTCAACTCGGTGTAAGCGACGCTGCCGTCAGGACGGGGCTGCTTCCACGCCCAGGTCCCGGTATGATAATCGACCTCGGTCAAAATACCGTTTTCATCTTTTTTTGCATTTACAAGCGTTACATAGCCGTTGTCCGCTTCCGCCTCCTGGTCAAGGAGATCGAATATGCGCTCAGCCCCCGCAAGAGCTGATAAAATTTGGTTAAACAATTGCGACATCTGCGTGATCGGTTGCGAGAAAGTGCGGGTATATTGCAGGAACGAACCAATAGTGCCGATACTGATATGCCCGTTTATCGCAAGCACGGCGCCGACGGTCGCTATAAGGGCGTAATGGGCGTAAGAGAGGTTTCCCATAATGGGCATGAGAATATTGGCAAAAGTATGGGCGCTTGACGACGCCCTGTACAGATCTTCGTTAAGCAGGTCAAACTCCCGCTTTACATGGCCTTCACGGCAAAACACCTTTATAACCTTCTGACCCTCTATCATTTCCTCGATAAAACCATTCATCCCGCCAAGTTCTTTCTGCTGCCTGATAAAATACCTGGCGCTGCTGCTTCCTATTTTCTTAACGGAAAAGACCATAACAGCCAGCATTGCGAGCACAACAAGCGTCAGGACAGGACTTAAAACAAGCATTGCCACCAGTACGCCCGCTACGGTAATAGCCGATGAAAAGAATTGGGGTATCCCGCGGCTCAGCATTTCACGCAACGCATCCGTGTCGTTCGTAAAGCGGCTCATCAATTCGCCATGGGTATGGGTGTCAAAATACTTTATGGGCAAATCCTGCATATGCTTGAACATGTCCGTCCTGATTCTAGTCAAAATCCCCGTTGAAACGTTTATCATGAGCCGGTTGTAAAGGTACGAGCAAATAATGCCTAAAACATATATTGCCGCAATAAGGCCAATCATCGATATGAACCCGGACAAGTCAGGATTTTCCCTGCCTATGGCCGGTATAATATAGTCGTTTACAACCGGCTTTATCAAGTACGTCCCGGCCACGCTAGACAGTGAGCTGCCGATAATGCCCACCGCAATAAAGACAAGCTGGATTTTATAGGCAAACATATATTTGAAAATACTTGCAAGCGTCCGTCTGACATTTTTAGGTTTTTCAAAAGAATGTGCACGCGGGCCTCGAATGGGCGCCATGGTTCTCATTCCCCTGTTGGGTTCGGCCATCTATGCCACCCCCTTCTGCTGCGACTCGTAAACCTCGCGGTATATATCGCTGCTTGCCAGGAGTTCCTCGTGCGTGCCTACGGCAGCAACGCGTCCTTCGTCCAGTACGATTATTTTGTCCGCATCGCGGACGGAAGCAATCCGCTGCGCAATAATGATGGTAGTCATACCTTCAAGGTTTTCCTTCAGGGCTTCCCTTATCTTGCTGTCGGTAGCCGTATCGACGGCGCTGGTGCTGTCGTCAAGTATGATGATCCTGGGTTTTTTCAAAAGCGCCCTGGCTATGCAAAGCCTTTGCTTCTGGCCGCCCGACACGTTCACGCCGCCCTGCCCCAGGACCGTATCGTATCCGTCACTGAAAGACATGATAAATTCGTGCGCCTGCGCGATCTTGCAAGCTGTTTCAATTTCTTCGTCCGACGCATTTTCATTGCCCATCTTCAGGTTTTCCCTGATCGTTCCCGAAAACAGGACGTTATTCTGAAGCACCATTGCCACCGCGCCGCGCAGCGTATCAAGCCGGTAATCCCTCACATCGTGTCCGCCGACAAGTACCCTGCCGTCAAATACGTCATACAGGCGCGGAATCAACTGAACAAGCGTCGTTTTTGCAGAACCGGTGCCGCCGATAATTCCCACTGTCTCCCCGGGATTTATCCTAAGGTTTATGCCTTCGAGCGTCAGGTTGTCGCTTCTGTTTGCATAGCTGAACGAAACGTTTTCAAAAACAACGGAGCCATCCTCTACCTTTAGCTCGCTATCCGCACCAATGTCCGAAATGCCGCATACTTCGTCAAATATTTCAACAATACGGCTGACCGACGCCCTTGACATCACTATTCCCACAAAGGCAAATGAAATCATCATCAGCGACACAAGTATCTGTGTGATGTACGTTAAAAAGCTGAAAAACTCTCCGGCCTGCATTTCGCCGGCTATTATGAAATGCCCGCCGAACCATATAATTGCAATCATGCAGGCATTCATGGTAAACATCATCATGGGCATGTTTAATATTAAAACCCGTTCCGCTTTCTTCTGGGCTTCCTGCAGCGCAGTCGCCGCTTCTACGAATTTTTCGTTTTCATAATCTTTTCGGACAAAAGCTTTTACTACCCTGATGGCGATAAGGTTTTCCTGGACTGAAGCATTCATTGAGTCATACCTTTCAAGCATTTTCCTGAAAAGCGGGAAGGCTTTTGCCGCGATAAATCCCAGGCTGACTCCCAATACCGGGATAGCTATCAAAAATATGAGGGACAGCCTTCTATTAATGGACAATGCCATGCTGGTAGCGCTGACCAGCATGATAGGAGAACGCACGAGCATTCGTATGATCATCATGAAGGCAATCTGGGTATTCGTCACATCCGTCGTCAACCTCGTGATAAGCGAAGCCGTACTGAACCTGTCTATATTCGAAAATGAAAAATCCTGTATCTTGTAAAACAGCTTTTGCCGGATGCCCTTTGCAAAGCCTGCCCCGGCCATAGCCGCGAATTTGCCAGACAATGCGCCGAACAGGAGCGAAACCAGCGCCATTAGCACCATGGTTCCCCCGGTCTTTGCCACGTAGTTCACATCCGCGCTCCTGATGCCGACGTCTATGATTTTTGACATTAAAAAAGGTATATATATTTCAAGCAATACCTCGCCGATTACCATAATCGGCGTTAAAACAGCGTACCATTTGAATTTTCCTAGACACGGGAGAAGTTTTTTCAGCATATGTTTCTACCTCGTATTGCGGCCGGTTCCTGCGGGCGGTTTCCTGCGGAAAAATTGCTTCGGACATATCAAATTCCCTGGTTTCTTGCTGACTGCTTCCTATGGCCTATTTTCCAATATCCCAATAGAAAAAAGTATAATGGATTGTATTGGAATTTTCAAGCGCCTCATATATAATAAGTTATAATGATTAGATAAGAATACGAAGGAAAACCTTCCGCGAATGCGGCGTGGTTTGATATATTTAATATAATGTCTATACGACAGGATGATATGATATTTATTAAGCTGTACGACAGGAGTGATTTTATTGGTATCCGAAAAAATTCTTGATAATCTTAAAAAATCTTCATGGATCAGGGCAATGTTTGAACAAGGCGAAGCATTGCGAAAAAAATACGGCGCGGATAACGTCTATGATTTTTCCCTTGGAAATCCCGATATCGAACCTCCCGAACAAGTTAAGGAAGCGCTGAAGAAAGCGGTTCTTTCCGATAAGCCCAAAATGCACGGATATATGAGCAACGCAGGCTATATGGACGTCAGGGCGGCTGTTGCCTCCCATATCAGAAAAGCGACAGGCGTTCCGCTGGAAGCCAGGCATGTCGTAATGGAATGCGGCGCCGGCGGCGCCATGAATGTCGTACTTAAAACAATTTTAAACCAAGGTGAGGAAGTCATCGTAATAGCGCCTTACTTTGCGGAATACTTGTTTTACATCGGCAACCACGGAGGCAAAGCGGTAATCGTCGACGCGGACCGTTCAAGCTTTCAGCCCGACCCTCAGGCAATCTATGACGCTATCACGCCTGCCACAAAGGCGCTCATCATAAACTCGCCCAACAATCCCACCGGCGTGATATACGGCCGTGAAACCCTCGAAAAAATGGCCGATATGATAAGCCTGCGCGAAAAGGAATTCGGCACCAGGATCTGCGTAATATCGGACGAGCCTTATGAAAGGATCATTTACGACGGTGCAACGGTTCCCCCGGTTTTCACCATATTCAAAAACTCCATAATAGTAAATTCCTTCAGCAAGTCTTTGTCGCTTCCGGGTGAAAGGATCGGTTACACCGCCGTCAATCCCCTGATAGAAAACGTAGATGCGCTAATGGACGGCTTGATATTTTCAACCAGGACTTTGGGGTTTGTCAACGCTCCCGCGCTGTTCCAGCGGATATTGCCCGAATGCCTGGATGCCCGGGTCGATGTGCTGTCATATAAAAAGCGGCGGGATATGCTCTACGATATCGTAACGAAGGCCGGTTTCGAATGCATCAAGCCCCAGGGGGCATTCTACCTGTTCCCGAAGTCTCCGGTGGAAGATGACGTATCGTTCTGCAAGGCCGCAATAAAGTATAACCTTATCATAGTTCCAGGCACCGGTTTTGGCTGCAGGGGACATTTCAGGCTTGCGTACTGCGTGGACGAAAAAACAATAGCAAATTCACGCAAGGCATTCGAAGCATTAGCAGAAGAGTATAAGTAGGAAGCCTTGCCAACATATCCCAGGGGTTTGGCCGGTTATTAAATGGTTACCAGGTTTTTCAGCCTTTTAAGCTGTTTCGAAACGCTTCCATAATCAGCACTGCTACATAAGCACCCGGATCTTTCAGTTTCCTTGATTCTTCTCCCCTGGTCGCTGCCCTGCCATGCAAGGCAAGGAGGCTTGTTGCATTTTCAAAACCTTCTTTTGCAGCCAAGGCCGCTTTTTCTGCCGCATCAATCAGCGAGCTTCCGGCTTCTACATTTTCACGCAAAGCTGCAACTCCTGGGTGAAAGCCGTCTAGAAACGTCTTTTCACCTATTTTTGCTTTGCCTCTTTCAGCTACGCCGTCTTCATACGCCTGGAACAATGTTATAAAATCATCCGGCTCAAGATTGGTTTTCCCCTTAAGCTCCTTTCCGGCCTTCATAAGCCCGGATGCCATAAGTGTCCCCATGGTGGAAGGAACTTTGGTCGCCATGGCTTTTCCTGCCAGGTAAAGCAGTTTTCCGCAATCTGTTTCCATACCGTCCGTCACCGCTTCATATGCGGCATTGAAGCCATCACTCATCGTGAGTCCCAAATCGCCATCCCCTACAACACTATCAAGGGAAATCAAATAATCCTTGTTGCTTAGCATGATATCCCGAACTTCACGGAGAAATCGAATTAAATCCTCATGATTCACGTATCATACATTCCTTTCTCGCTCATTGCCCGTTATTGCGTGGGCAACATATTACTATAATTGCTTGAAAAACGGTGTATGGGCAGGCTTGTCAAGGAGCCGCTTCAATTCGTCATCCAGTTTTAGCAATGAAATTGAGAATCCTGCCATTTCAAGCGATGTCGCATATTCCCCGACATAATAACGGTATACTTTTATTCCTCTTTCATTCAGGTTTTGGTTGATACGTCTCGTGACAATATATTGTTCGTCCAGGGGTGTCGCGCCTAGACCGTTCACCAGTACTGCCACTTCATCATTCTTGACGTAAGGAAGATCGGATACGATTTTCTCAAGCATTTCATCGACAATCTTGTTTGCAGAATCGATTTTTCCACGCCTGATACCCGTTTCTCCATGGATTCCCATACCGATTTCCATTTCGTCATCTCCAATCTCAAACCCGGGCTTTCCTACCCGCGGGACAGTACAAGGCGTTAATGCAAGACCCATTGTTCTTACCGATGCTGCCGCTTTTTCCGCCACTCTTTTTACGCCTTCAATGTCCATCATTTCTGATGCTGCTGCACCGGCGCATTTATATACAAAGAATATTCCTGCGACGCCTCTTCTCTTGTTCTTCTCCCCAGCCTTTGGCGCGGGAGATGCAACATCCTCGCCGACAACCACCGTTTCCGTCCTGATGTTTTCTTCGAAACTCGCCATTTCCGCGGCCATGTCGAAATTGAGTATATCGCCCATATAATTACCATAAATGTACAGCACGCCTGCTTCCGTATCTATTTCTTTTGTAACAGCAAGTATCTGCTCGGCAGAGGGAGATTGGAACACATCTCCGACAGCGCACCCGTCAAGCATACCCTTTCCGACATATCCCAGGAAGAGCGGCAAATGTCCCGAGCCGCCGCCGGTCATGATTCCAACCTTGCCTTTTACTTTATTTGCTGTAACAAGGCAACGCAAATCATTTGCCGTAAATGTTACTAAATCCGGATGTGCTATGTATATGCCTTCAAGCATTTCATTTACATAATCCTCCGGCTTGTTTATTATTTTTTTCATAACCCATTTACCTCCTTATCAACGTGTTATTAAAACATCAGACTCTTAAATCAATACCGGCTTCATTGCAAATATTTACAAGCATGGATCTCAATTCTTCGACATCTTTCATGGGAAGGTCAAGCTGCGGTTTTCTCATATACCCCGCATCGATTCCCCTCATCTTAAGCGCTTCCTTGTAATATGACATATTTACTCCACAACGCAGTGCATCGCAAAATTTTACACAGATTTTCTGAAGTTTTTGCGCTTCTGCAAGCTTGCCTTCGTTATATGCCTTATATGCCGCAACAAACGGCTCGGGAAATACTCCTGCAACTCCCGAAACGACCCCGGAACAACCTAAAACAAGCAGGCTGATAAATAGCCTGTCGCAACCGTGCATAACGTCAAAATCTTCTATTTTAAGGTAATCAACCGTCCGGTTCAAATCTGCATAGCTATACTTTATTCCTATCACGTTCGGACATCTTTGGGCAATCATCGCCGCAACATTTGGCTTTATGTCATTTCCGGCACATTGCGGGATATTATACAGGTATATAGGAAAATCGCCGCTGACACTACCCGCAACCTCAACATAATAGGCTTCCATCTCCCTGTCTTCCAGTGCAAAAAAACTAGGTGTGACCACACCCGCACCATCGGCGCCAATCTTTTCGGCATGCTTCAGCAATGCGACCGTATCTTCCTGGTTGTTTGCACCGCAATGGATATATACCGTTACGCGCCCGGCAGCCCTTTTTACCACTGTTTCCGCTATTTTCATACGCTCCTGGGTGCTCAGCCTCAGCATCTCCCCGGTAGTTCCGCAGGGATAGAGGCAGTTTACGCCTTTTTCAATCAGCATATCAGTCAGTTGTTCAATACCTCTATAGCATACCTCGTTATCCTTCGTAAACGGAGTCACCATCGCAACCGTTACGCCATATAATTTTTTCATGTTCCACCTCCATTATTTGCTACTGTCTTTGACAGGCTCCTTTCCACCATTTTTTATATTCATTTTTATAGCGCCTGCGCGGCATATACTTGAACATAATCCGCAGCCGTCGCAGAGATCCTTATCAATAACCGGTCCGTCATCCGTATGGAAAATGGCATTATAAATACATATATCCTGACATTGCTTGCATTTTATACATTTTTCAATACTGACTGAAGCATAATAACGCGTGACCCTATCATATTCCTCCATTTTAAGAAGGTTCTGGCTTGCTTTCCCTATAATGCTTGAAAGATGCACAATCTGTTTTTTCTCCATATATTCCTGTATCTCTTCAAGCATTTTCCGTACATAGCCATATCCTTTCAGGTACATTACAGTACCGATTTGAACCGATTTGGCGCCGGCCAGAAGGCATTTGACAACATCCTTTCCATTTGTTACTCCACCGGTAGCACAAATTGGCGCGCTGATTACCGGGTATGAAGCGATAATCCAGCGGAGCACCGAGTTCAAAGCCCATGCCCCGCCATGACCTGCAAGCCCTCCGTGCAGGATCGGCGCCATTTTATCAATATCAATCTCTATCCCGGTAGAGCGGTTAAACATGGTCAGGCCGTCCGTCCCGTTCTCAACCAGGCACATTGCCGTATGAATAGGGTTTGCAACTTGACATGTCATCTTCACAATGACCGGTATTTTCACTTTCTCCTTGCAAAGCCTGAGTGCTGCAACAGATATTGCATGAATATCGTTGGAAGGATCACGGATTAACAGCCCGGACGGGCAACTGGGGACAATTTCAATTGCGTCCGCTCCCGCCTGTTCACATTTAACGGCATATTCGCCCCACGTTTCGGGATTGATGCAGTTAATACTCGCTATAACAGGTATCGAAACCTTTCTTTTCGCCCGGTAGACGCTCTCGGCATATTGGTCGATATTGCCGTAATATGCTTGTTCATAACTATAAAAAGTTGTTGAATTATATCCAGGGATTCCGTTGTGAAGTACGGCGAACCTGGGAAAGGGGTTATATCTCATAAGAACTTCTTCCTGCACGGATTTCATAACAACCCCGCTGAAACCGCTCTCTTCACACCTGGCCGCCTGCTCCGCATCACGCGTAGCGCCTGTGGATGCAGCCATAATTGGATGCTCTAATTCTATTCCGGCATAAATTGTCTTCATGCTTTTCTGCCCTCCATAAAGTCCGTTTTTCCCGGTCATGCCCCGGCGCTCAAAGAGCTTCAATAATGCTCCTTATATAATTTAAAGCTTGAGGCATGCCTATTGATGCTTCAGGAAGATCCAAAGTCTGCCATCTTCTTTCGTATTCAACCGAGACCCATCCGTCATACCCGATTTCTTTCAGACGCTTGAAAATACTTGGCCAATCCAGGATTCCCTGACCCGGGATGCGTGAATTTACTGTCCTCTCATCTTCATCCACGGTCGCTACCTGTCTGAATCTGGCCTTTGTAGGCTTTCCGGCGCGGTATACAAAGTCCTTGCAATGGACGAAAAAGATTTTATCTTTTTGCAATTCAATCGCTTCATCATATTCCTCTGCCGGAAGAAAGGCAATATTCGCTTGGTCATATAAAATCCCCACGTTCGGATGATTAATAAGCTTTACAATCTTGGCCGTTTGCGCGGCAGTAGCGGTCATCGTCCCAAAGTGATTTTCCATGCACAACCTGATTCCGTATTGAGAACAATAATCACCGCATTCCCGCATCGACTTGACAAGCTGGGAAAGCTTTCTTCCGTCCGGATCCTCTTCTCCATCCACAAGCTTGCCGCCATAAATACGGATATTTTTTACGTCAAGCATATTAGCCATGTCAATAATCCTTTTAAGATCATCGCATTCTTTTATTCGTGCGGCTTCATCCAAGCTATTGAACAAATGAAGATAAGGAGTTAGTCCCGCTATGGCAAGCCCAGCATTCTCGGCCATTTTTTTTACTTCCGCCACCTGATCATTCGTTGCGTCAAACGGAATCGCACAAGGATACCCATCCGTCTGTACAATTATTTCAATTCCGTCAAACCCGATTTTTGAGAATAATTTAATTGCTTCATCCAACAAGTACTCCGGTGTTCCCATAGTATGTCCTGATATTTTCATCCCTATTTACCCCATTCTTCTGTTAAATCAGGCAGTCCTGCAGACTGCAATATTCTATTCATAAGCTCCATTGTCTTATATGCATCTTCCGCACTGGTAAGCGGCTTTGTACGAGATTTGACACAATCAATGAAATGACGGGTACATCCCCTAAAACCGATTGTATCAAGATAATTTGACCAGCCCTTATTTAACGGAGTCATATTCCGTACTTCTTCATATTCGGGTCTGATGATCGTAACCCTGTCGGGTGACTCCATAATAACCGTTTTGTTGTCCCCAAACATTTCTATTCTTTCATACCATTGTCCCGCCTCGCGGCTAGCTCCCAACAAGGCCAGTGAACCATTTTCAAAAACAAGCGACGCGGTGCATAAATCCTCATAGAACGGATCTGTCCATTTCGCTTTGGCCGTTACCTCTGTGCATTCCCCTAGAATATAGCGAAGCATGTCGACCATGTGTATCGCATTTTCGAGGGTGGCGCGATATTCCTTGAATTCACGAGACTTGCTGGCAAGAACAAAATGCGGGGGTTTACTTTCAAATTCCTTAATGCCTATTTGGTTTACTGTTGAATAACGCCTATTAAAGGCTACCATTACTATTTGACCTGATTTTGCCGAAACATCGGCTAAATAATCACATTCACGCATTGTTGACGCCAGAGGCTTCTCAACAAGCACATCCAGCTTTGCATCAAGCAGCGGAATCAGGTATTCCCCCCTCACGGTTTTTGGTGTTAACAATACCGCGGCGTCCAAGTCCTGCTTAAGAAATTCGTCAATGTTCCTAACTGCCTTTTTTACATTGAATTTTTGGCAGGCAGACTTTGCCCTCTCATAATTTTCATCAAGAACCGCCGCTATTTCTACATCTTCAAAGGATGAAAATGATGGAAAATGCGCGGCATGAGCAATAGATCCGGCTCCAATAATTCCAACCTTTATTTTTCTTTCCACTGGTATATGCCACTCCTTTCTACTATT